>NZ_JBATHY010000136.1:0-6168 GCF_049667325.1 Parasphingorhabdus sp.
GCCATGGGACAGGTGATCAAGCCGTCGGTATTCAACAATCTGATCGAGCAGGTTGATGACGAATTGCTGCTGCCGCTGGTCATGGAACAGATATTGCGCAGCCAGACTCAGGCCTATTATGGTCATACCAATATGGGCCATTTCGGCCTGTCGCTGGGTAGCTACGCCCATTTCACCAGTCCGATCCGGCGCTATGCCGACCTTATCGTCCACCGCGCCTTGGTCAGCGCCTGCAAACTCGA
This sequence comes from Parasphingorhabdus sp., assembly GCF_049667325.1. Classification (GTDB taxonomy): domain Bacteria; phylum Pseudomonadota; class Alphaproteobacteria; order Sphingomonadales; family Sphingomonadaceae; genus Parasphingorhabdus. The sequence goes on from NZ_JBATHY010000136.1 coordinate 243, forward strand.
ACAGCCGGCGCCGCAAAACAGCGCGATTCCGGAATTTTCGGGTCTGAGCAACGAAGAAGCTGGGCGCCTCGAGCTGATCTCGGAAAAAATCTCCAAGCTTGAGCGCCGGGCCATGAAGGCGGAATGGGAAACCATTGACCGCTATATCTCGGCCCATCTGGCAAACCGGGTCGGCGAGGTCGTGAAATGCCGGATCACCGGAGTCCAGAATTTCGGATTTTTTGCCACCGTCGATGATCTGGGCGGCGATGGTCTGGTGCCGGTGCGCACCCTGGGTGCCGAACGGTTCGATTATGACGAAGCGAAACAGCAGCTTACCGGTATGGACAGCGGAACAACCTATAATATTGGCCAGAAAATCGAACTGCGTCTGGTCGAGGCCAATGCCGCCACCGGCAGCCTCTTGTTCGAACTGGCCGAGGGTGCCAACCATATGGCGGGTCGTCCTGCTCCGCATCGCGCTGGTAAGGGAAAACCCCATCGCAAGGGCAAGCCCGGACGTCCCGCCAATCTCCGCGGCAATAAAGGCAAGCCCCGCCGAAAGTAATTCTTGTTTGTAACCAAGCGGCCATTCGGCTTGAACAGGAGGTATGCCAATGAAAAAGGAATCCCCCTGATGCGTAATATCCTACCAACCCGGCCCGTCCCCGATTTCACCGTCCCGATGACCGACGGTGGCCAGTTTCAGCTGAGCCAGCGGCTTGGCGACAATTTCACCCTGTTGTTGTTCTACCGCGGCCTCCATTGCCCGATCTGCAAGATGCAGCTGCGGGAACTGCAGCGCAAACTTGGTGATTTTGCCGAGCGTGGGATCACCGTCGTCGCGATCAGCATGGACGATCAGGAACGGGCACAGAAATCGGTTGATGATTGGGACGTCAAGGATGTGCTGGTGGGCTACGGACTCAGCGAAGACCTCGCCCGCGATCTCGATCTCTATGTCTCGTCCGGCCGTCCCGGAAGTGACGAACCGGAGATTTTCTCCGAACCGGCGCTGCTGCTCGTGAAGCCCGACCAGACGCTCTATTTCGCCAGCATCCAGAGCATGCCCTTCACCCGGCCGCCGCTCGATCAATTGCTGCAGGGTATCGATTATGCCCTGGCCAATGATTACCCGGCACGCGGCGAACTGGCGGAAAGTGCGCTAGCTTAACCTGTCAATCTCTTCCTTGGTCAAGGATCCGGGAACAACCATCACGGGGCAGGGCAGTGACCCTGCCTCTGTGGCGGCGAAATGGCTGACCAGCGGTCCCGGCGCACCGGTTGCTGCCGCTCCGAGCACCAGCGCGGCCAGACCGTCGACTTCGTCCATCATCTCGCGGACGACTTTCGGTCCCTTGCCCTGCTTGACGGTGATCGAGGGCCGGATGCCCGTTTCATCGAACAATGTGCCGGCGGCGCTGGAAACCAGCGCTTCGGCCCGGCTTTTTGACTCTTCCTCAAGGGTAGCCTGAACCCCGCCCCAAGCGACAAAGCCCTCGCTTTCGACGAGCGCAAGAATATGCAGCGCGCTGTTTGTCTTCATCGCCCGGCGAGAGGCAAAGCGCAGCGCAATGCTCGCCTCGTCGGTCTCGTCGATCACTACCAGATACGTACGCATGAACCCTCCTCGCCCCGTCAGAAACACCTGTTGCGATAAAATCGCATACAAGGCAAGCTACTGCCCTTGACGATATTGCCGCAATGTTGGACAGATCGACCTACTAACAGGACTTATTCAGGAAAGATAACCGGCCATGCCCATTAATCTCCAAATGCCTGCGCTCTCCCCGACGATGGAAGAAGGGACGCTTGCCAAATGGTTGGTGAAGGAAGGCGACAGCGTTTCATCCGGTGATTTGCTGGCAGAGATTGAAACCGACAAGGCGACGATGGAATTCGAAGCTATCGACGAAGGTGTGATTGCCAGGATTGTTGTCGCCGAGGGTACCGAGAATGTGAAGGTCGGTGAAGTTATTGCGATCATTGCCGAAGACGGCGAAGATGCAGGCGATGTCGACGCCGCTCCGGCAGCGAATAAGAAATCGGAAAAGCCGGAACCGGAAAAATCAGAAGAGCGACGGACAAGCGAGCGCCGTGAAGAGGACAAGGGCGGCGATGCCGATGGCGTCGACAAGAGGGAAGCGGATCAGCGTGAAACCGCGGTCGCCCCAAGCCCCGCTCCCGCACCGGATTCCGGTGATGGCCGCGTGAAGGCCAGCCCGCTGGCGCGGCGTCTGGCCGAACAGAAAGGCGTCGATCTGGCGGCGTTGTCCGGCTCCGGGCCCGGCGGGCGAATTATCAAGGCGGACATTGACGCCGCGCAAGACGGAACGGCTCCGGCTAAAAGCGGGACCGCGGCAAGCGCTGCGCCTGCACTTGCTGTTGCCAGCGATTTCGATATTCCGCACAGCACGGAAAAACTCTCCAGCATGCGCAAGACCATCGCGCGCCGCTTGACCGAAGCCAAGCAGACGATCCCGCATATCTATCTCACCGTTGATATCCAGCTCGACAAGCTGCTCAAATTGCGCAGCGAACTCAACGCGACCCTGGAGCCGCGCGACATCAAGCTGTCGGTCAATGATCTGCTGATCAAGGCGCTGGCGGTCTCGTTGATGCAGGTGCCGAAATGCAATGTCTCGATCGAAGGCGACCAGCTCAAGACCTTCGAGCGTGCCGATATCTCGGTTGCCGTAAGCATAGAAGGCGGTCTGATTACACCGATTATCAAAAGCGCCGACAGCAAATCACTCAGCGCGATTTCGACCGAAATGAAAGATCTTGCCGGCCGCGCCAAAGATGGCAAGCTCAAGATGCACGAATATCAGGGCGGCACCGCCAGCATCTCCAACATGGGCATGTTCGGGATCAAGAATTTCGACGCGGTGATCAACCCGCCGCAAGCGATGATCATGGCGATCGGCGCGGGCGAGAAGCGTCCTTATGTTATCGACGACAGCCTGCAGATCGCAACGATCATGAGCGCCACCGGCAGCTTTGACCACCGCGCGATTGACGGCGCCGACGGCGCACAATTGATGAAAGTGTTCAAGCAGCTTTGCGAGAACCCGCTGGGGATGCTCGCCTGATGGACATTGCCAACATGTCCCCGGCAATCCGCACCATCGTTATGCCGACCGAGGGCAATCCTTATGGCAGCGCATTCGGCGGCTGGCTGATGGGGCAGATGGCACAGGCCGGCGGCGCACTGGCCGCGCGGCACAGCAAGCGCAAGTCGGTGGTGGTTGGCGCCGACGAACTCCGCTTCACGCATCCTGTGAGCATTGGCGATGAACTCTCGGTCTTTGTTGAATTTACCAAGATCGGCCGCAGTTCGATGACCGTCCAGGCAGAAGCCTATCGCCGGGACCGGCATAGCGAGGAGATGATGAAAGCGGCCTCGGGAACTTATACGTTCGTGGCCGTAGATAGCGAAAACAAACCAGCACCAATTCCTCAGAAGGTATAATATGGCAAACGCATACGACCTTATCGTTCTCGGTTCCGGCCCTGGTGGCTATGTCGCCGCGATCCGCGCCTCGCAACTCGGCCTCAAAACCGCGATTGTCGAGCGCGAAAGCCTCGGCGGCATTTGTCTCAACTGGGGCTGCATACCGACCAAGGCATTGCTCCGTTCGGCAGAGGTGTTTCACAATATGAAACATGCGGCCGATTATGGTCTGGTCGCGGAGAAGATCAGCGCGGACCTTGACGCCATTGTCAAACGCTCGCGCGGTGTGGCGAAACAGCTTAATCAGGGCGTTACCGGCCTGATGAAGAAGAACAAGATCGACGTCCATATGGGCGACGGCAAATTGACCGCCAAGGACAAGATCGTCGTGACCGGCGAGAGCGGCAAGACCGAACTCACCGCCAAGAATATTATTATCGCGACTGGCGCCCGCGCCCGCGATCTGCCCTTTGCCAAGGCCGACGGCAAGCGGATATGGACCTATCGACACGCCATGACGCCGACCGAAATGCCGACCAAATTGCTGGTCATCGGCTCCGGCGCGATCGGTATCGAATTTGCCAGCTTCTACAATGATATCGGCGTCGATGTGACGGTTGTCGAAATGCTCGACCGGATTGTGCCGGTTGAGGATGAGGAAGTCTCAGCTTTCCTCGAGAAGTCGTTGAAAAAGCAGGGCATGACGATCATGACCGGCGCAGGCGTGAAGACCATCGATGCCAATGCCAAAGGCGTCAAGGCGGAGATCGAGGACAGCAAGGGCGAAAAGCAGAGCCATGACTTCAGCCATGTCATCGTCGCCGTGGGCATCATGCCCAATATCGAAGAGATCGGGCTGGAGCAGCTCGGAGTCACACCAGACGAGCGGACCCACATCAAGACTGATGGCCATTGCCGGACCAATGTTGACGGCATTTATGCGATCGGTGACTGCACCGCCGGCCCTTGGCTGGCCCACAAGGCGAGTCATGAAGGCGTCATTGCGGCCGAGACTATCGCCAAATCGATGGGTAAAGACGGTCATCCACACACCATGGATATCAACAATATCCCCGGCTGTACCTATTGCCACCCGCAGATCGCCAGCGTCGGCCTGACCGAAGCCAGAGCCAAGGAAGCGGGCCATGACGTCAAGGTGGGAAAATTCCCCTTTATCGGCAATGGCAAGGCGATTGCTCTCGGTGAAACCGAAGGTTTCATCAAAACGGTGTTCGACGCCAAGACCGGCGAATTGCTGGGCGCACACATGATCGGCGCGGAAGTGACCGAACTGATCCAGGGCTATACCATCGGCAAGACGCTGGAAACGACGGAGGCGGAACTGATGAACACCGTGTTCCCGCATCCCACGCTCAGCGAGATGATGCACGAAAGCGTGCTCGATGCTTATGGGCGTGTCTTGCATATGTAGTGTTGGTAAGGAACCGGACCCCGCCCTTCAGCGGCGAACAATTCACTTTCCTACACGCCCCTTTCTGCGCTAGCCTGAGCACCATGAACCACTGCGTTTCCAGACCAGTTATACCCGCAAAACAGACGATCCCGGCGGCAGTGCATTTCTTTTCTTTTAACACTGTAAAGTTTGTAAAGTTCACCGGGCTTTTTCAATAATTCAGAAGGTTGGATTCCATGGCCAAGGGCACGCATGACTTTACCGCTGATCCGCGCAATGAAAATATTCTGATCAATGTCAATGGCGTGATGAAGCTGCGCGCAGAGGCGGTGGTTTCGGTTTTTGACAGCGGTTTCATGCTTGGCGACGGCGTCTGGGAAGGGCTGCGCGTGCACAAGGGCAAGATTGCCTTTCTCGATGCCCATCTCGACCGTCTGCTTGAGGGATCGAAGGCGATTGCGATGGATATCGGGGTTTCGCGGGACGAATTGGTGGCCCGCCTCTACGATACGATCAGCGCCAACGGCATGACGGATCAGGAAGGCGTTCACATTCGACTGATGGTCACACGCGGCATCCGTTCCACGCCCTATCAGGATCCGCGCGTGGTGATTTCCCACGCGACGATCGTGATCATCCCCGAATATAAGGAAGCTTTGCCGAGTACGGTCGAGAATGGCATCCGCCTGTTCACTGTCCATGTCCGGCGCGGCGATCCGGCGGTACAAGACCAGAAGCTCAACTCGCACAGCAAGTTAAACTGCATCACCGCCTGCATTCAGGCGACCCGGGCGGGGGCGGACGAGGCATTGATGCTCGATCCGCACGGCTTTGTTGCGACTTGCAACAGCACCCATTTCTTCATCGTTCGCAAGGGTGAAGTCTGGACATCGAGCGGCGATTATTGCCTCGGAGGGATTACCCGCGCCAACGTCATTCGGATTTGCCGGGAGAATGACATTCCGGTGTTCGAGAAGAATTTCTCGCTCACGGATGTATATGGCGGGGACGAGGCCTTCGTGACCGGCACCTTTGCCGGAGTTGTTCCGGCAACCGAAGTGGACGGGAGGATCCTGACC
>NZ_JBATHY010000137.1:0-3925 GCF_049667325.1 Parasphingorhabdus sp.
GCGCCATTCCGTGCGAACCTTATGAAGAAGGGAGAGGCCGTTATTTTCAGCAATTCTGATCTTTTTGCATTGGCGTTGCATGGCGGAGCCGGCGCTAAGGCCGGTGAAGACTATGCCGTGGTAGAGAAGCATCTCGGTGATTTGGCGTGTCTCGGTGAAGCCATGCTGAAGGATGGCAATACCGCTTTGGATGTGGTTGAGAAGGTGACCTGTGCCATGGAATCCTCCGGTCTCTATGTGGCGGGCAAGGGCTCAGCTCCTAACGTCGCCGGACATGTCGAACTCGACGCCAGCATCATGGACGGCGCAACCCGCCATGCCGGGGCGGTGGCAGCCATCCGGGATGTCGCGCACCCGGTCGCGGTGGCGCGCCGGCTTCTCGATCAGGCATCGACGGTGATGCTTACAGGCAATGGCGCTACCGATTTTGCGCGGACCAGGGACTTCGCCGTCATCGACAATCCTGATGAATATTATGTACTGCCGGTGGGTGTAAGCGCGGAAGATATCGCGGTCAGCAACATGCAGCACGGCACGGTCGGAGCCGTCGCGCTGGACCTGCATGGCAACCTCGCCGCAGCGACGTCCACTGGCGGTGTTTTTGGCAAGCCGGCTGGTCGGGTCGGCGATACGCCGATCATCGGCATCGGAACCTGGGCCGATCAGGATGTTGCTATTTCGTGCACCGGGACCGGCGAATATTTCATCCGGGCCGGCGGTGCTTTGACAGTCGCCAATCGATTCAGGCTGGCCGGTGACAGTCTTGAGCAGGCCCTCTGGCATATGCTCGATGACGTAAAGACGCTAGGCGGGGATGGCGGGCTAATAGCAGTCTCAAGCCAGGGCGAAATTGCAATGGCGTATAATAGCGATGGGATGAAGCGTGCGTCGGTTTCGAGTGCGCAGAACTGTATTGCTACAACTTTTGCGCCTGGTCGGTGAATCGGTCCTGCGCGGCGCGGATCAACTCAAAAACGCGATCACGATCTGACAGCGCGAGGATCAGGGCTACATCGCCTTCCTGCAGCTTATTGAGGATAAGTTCCATTCCTTTTCCCGGTGAAGCACATGTTGTGATTGCGTTTGGCGCGATCCCGCGTTCAATGCATTGCTCGACAATCAGCGCCGGAACCTCACCCGGTTCGCGCCCGCGCAAATAGTCTTCAAGTTCGGCGGCAACGATCAAATCCGGTTGGAAACCGATCGCGCCATCGGTCAGGTCCCTGATTTCCTGATCAGAACGGTCACCGGCATGACTGATCAGCAGATATTTGCGCTGCGCGTGAATGTTTTCCAGCAAGCTCGACATCGCGGCGACGGCATGCGGGTTATGCGCAAAATCGACAAATACGCGCGCACCATCGACCATGAATTCGTTGCAACGACCGGGATTATCATCGGGCGAGGCCTGAAAGTTGGTCAGGCCCGTGATGATTGCCCGATTGTCAAGGCCCATGGCCTTGGTTAGCCCGATGGCTCCCATTGCATTTTGCATATTGAACCGCGCGACACCGCCCATGGTCACCGGAATATCAGCGGCGGCAATTGACAGTTCGATCTCATTGCCATTGTAATAGTGGATATGTCCGCTTTCCAACCAGCAACATGGTGTACCAGCGGCTTGAGCAGTGCGTATCTGGTCATTGCCCGGGTCGAGTGAGAACCAGCATTTGGTCTGCGCAAATGTCAGCCCGTTGGCCACGAGCAGCGGGTCGTCCGCGTTGAGCACCAGTACGCCTTCCTGCGCCACCGCCCGCGCTACTGCAAGTTTGGCTTGGGCAAGCGCTTTCACCGTATTCACGCCATATTGTCCGAGGTGATCTGCAGCGATGTTGGTAACCAGTGCAGCACTTGCCTGAAACAACGGCAATCCACGGCGCAAAATTCCGCCGCGAGCAGTTTCGAGAAAAGCAATCTCCAGCCGTTTGTCGCGTAGCAGCATTCTGGCCCCGCCTGGTCCGGAATAATCGCCATAGTCGAGAACTTCGTCACCCAGTTTGACAAAATCGGTCGAGGTTGAGCCGCTGACCAGTCCTGCCGCTTCTCCTATGGCCGTCGCTAGACGCACGCTGGTCGATTTGCCATTGGTGCCGGTGATCAGCGCGACCGGGAGGTTGTGTAACTGGTGCCATGCGATATTCCCGGGATCGGGAATATCGTTGACGTCCCAGACCTGGGATCCTTTGCCATGACCGAGTGATACAAAATCATCGTCGGACAGTATGTCGATATTCCGAGCGTCGGCGGCTTCCTGCAATTTGATCAGGGCCGGATTTTGCTCGAGCCCAATAACCACTTTCAGATCGGCGATCAGCTGGCCAAAATCATTTGGCTGACTGCCAATCAATTTGTGTGCGGTCAGATGCCAGCTCGTCTCCATCACAAAGACCGCGGAATAAAGCAGATCGGCTGGTGCCGAGATCAACAGGGTCACGCCAGTTTCAAAAATCCGAAAATTGGTCTGGCTATCTTGCCACCCGAGGGTGTCCAGCACCCTGCGAATTTCCGGTTCCCAGGCAGTAACGACATCGGCCTTGTCAAATCCCTCGACCAGAATATCAACCAGCGCGCCACGTTTGTCCCAGATCATGCCTGGACCGGTAATCCGGCGGCTGTCGTCGAGCTTCAAACGGTCGGATTCCGGTTGTGAAATCTCCAGATAATCTTCGACGAGTTCAATATCGATTCTGCGGGCTGCCACCTTTTCCATACCGTTTTTAGTCGCCATCCTCAACTTCACTACGGGCCAGTCGGACACCCCGATCATCGCTGATCAGCGGCTGGTCTTCATCGGCCAAATAGTCAAAGGGCTTCGCGGTCGCAGATATTGCCTCCGCCTTGGCCCCTGGTTTCAGTTGAGCGTCACCAAAATGGACAATCTGTTTCCATGATCGCGCGACATTGTCACCCGTGACCACCAGCAAGTCCTTTTCGGCACCCATTTCAAGACCATGTCGGATCGCCTTTACCTCATCGGTGATGATCGTGATGGCGTCTTCCGACACGCCGTTGGCCATGAGACCTTTCTTCATGAGTTGCGGCACTTCGTCCTCGCCGCGCCCGCGTCTATTGTCATCTGCTTTCAGGATAAAATGATCATAATGACCTGCCAGGATCCTAGTGGATTCCAGTATATCCTCGTCTCGCCGGTCGCCGGGACAAGACACAATGACGATCTTCCGTTCGTGATTGTCGAACTTGTCGACCAGATTGGTCAGGCTTGCAAACGCTGCCGGATTGTGTGCATAATCAAGGATCACACGAAACGGCAGTTCGTCGAAAACGTTCATCCGGCCGGGAGCTTGAGAGAATGTCGTGTTGAACGTTTTCAATCCTAGCCGGATCTGGTCGATATTCTCGCCAAAGCTATAGGCCATGGCGGCTGCGAACATCGCATTCTGGACATTGTGCAATGCCTTCCCCTCAATTGTCGCGGGGATCAGGTGCGTCCAGATCAGCGAGATATGGGTGAAATTATCGTAAATGGTGATCATGTCGCCATTCATCGCCCGTTCGAGCACAGCCGCTTTGCCGCCTGCGTCAATATGCTGTTTAACCAGCGCGTGATCGTGATGCATCGTGACGTAGAAGATATGATCAGCATCGCAATAATCAGCCATCAACAGACAGTTCTTGTCATCCGCGTTGAGGATAACCGTATCGGTGGCGGCCTCAACGACAATGCGCTTTATTTTCGCCAGGTCATCAAGTGTGTCGACCCCACCGAGGCCGAGGTGATCGGATGAGACGTTGAGGCAGGCCGAAACATTGGTATTGTCATAGCCAAGGCCGCTGCGCACAAGTCCACCACGTGCGGTCTCGAGCACAGCGAAATCAACAGCCGGGTCGCGTAAAACCATCTGCGCGGATTTCGGCCCCGTGGTGTCACCCCTTACCGTCTGCTTGCCGTCGACATAAATGCCAT
>NZ_JBATHY010000138.1:0-13015 GCF_049667325.1 Parasphingorhabdus sp.
GATCAATACACCGACAAAGCGCTCGCTTTCATAAAAAGCCTCGCCGAAATAATAGTGCATGTTGCTGCCCGGTGTGATGAGGATCGCATCAAGCCCGCTAACCGCCATCGCTTGGCGCAGATGATCCAGTCGCTGCTCCCGTTCGGCGGTGCTGATCGATGGCGGCCGCGATATTGTCGTCATGGGAAAAATCTCCGGCATGGGCAGACCTGCTGCAAGACAGTCACGTTGGAATTGCCGATGTCCCGTTGATTTCAGGACGCCCCAAGTTGCCCGTTACAGCCGATCGGCATGCCACCGCAAATGATCGTTCATGAAGGTGGAAATGAAAAAATAGCTGTGGTCATAACCTTCCCGCATATTCAGAGTCAGCGGGATTTCGGCTTTTGCGCAAGCGTCCACCAGCAATTGCGGCATTAGCTGCTCTTCCAGAAAATCATCCGCCGCGCCCTGGTCGACCAGAATCTCGGGAAAACGCGCGCCGTCCTCGACAAGCGAACAGGCATCATAGTCCCGCCAAGCCGCTTTATGTTCTCCCAAATAGCGGCCCAGCGCCTTCTTGCCCCAGGGACATTGTGACGGAGCGACAATCGGCGCGAAGGCCGAAACGGATCTATAGCGTTCCGGATTACGCAAGGCGATGGTCAGCGCGCCATGGCCGCCCATGCTGTGCCCGAATATCCCCTGCCGGTTCATATCGACCGGAAATTGCTCCGCGATCAGGGTCGGCAATTCCTGTTCGATATAGCTGCGCATCCGGAAATGTTCGGACCATGGCTCCTGGGTGGCATCGACGTAAAAACCGGCGCCCTGCCCCATGTCATAGGCGCTATCATCGGGCACGTCCTGACCGCGTGGCGACGTGTCCGGCGCAATGACGACCAACCCCAGCTTGCTCGCCAATTCCCGGTATTCCCCCTTTTCCATGACATTGGCATGGCTGCAGGTCAGGCCGGACAGATACCACAGAACCGGCAGTTTTGCGCCTTTGTCATGATCGGGAAGATAGACCGCAAAGGTCATTCGGGTTCCAGTTCTGGATGACGCGTGGGAATAAACACCCTGTGTGCCGCCGAAGCTCCGGTTGGTTGAAACTGTTTCCATCAGAACAGCACTACGGAGCGGATGCTCTCGCCGGCGTGCATCAGATCAAAGCCCTTGTTGATTTCCTCCAGCGTGAGCGTGTGGGTGATCATCGGGTCGATCTCGATCTTGCCGTTGACATACCAGTCGACGATTTTCGGCACATCGGTCCGCCCGCGCGCGCCACCGAAGGCCGTGCCTTTCCAGACCCGGCCGGTGACCAGTTGAAACGGCCGGGTGGAGATTTCCTTGCCGGCTTCCGCAACGCCGATAACAATGCTCTCACCCCAGCCACGGTGACAGGCTTCCAGCGCCTGGCGCATCACGTCGGTATTTCCGGTGCAGTCAAATGTATAATCCGCGCCGCCATCGGTCAGCGCCACCAGATGCTCGACGATATCGCCCTTGATCTTTTTCGGATTGACGAAATGGGTCATGCCGAATTTGCGGCCCCATGCTTCGCGGTCATCATTGATGTCGACGCCGATAATCTTGTCCGCGCCGACCATCCGCGCGCCTTGCAACACGTTCAGGCCAATGCCGCCAAGACCGAAGACGATGACATTTGCGCCCGGCTCGACCTTCGCCGTGTTGACCACCGCGCCGACACCAGTTGTGACCCCGCATCCGATATAGCAACTGGTGTTGAACGGCGCGTCGGTCCGGATTTTGGCAACCGCGATTTCCGGCAGGACAATGAAATTCGAAAACGTCGAGCAGCCCATATAATGATAGATTGCCTCGCCCTTGTAGGACATGCGGCTTGTGCCGTCGGGCATCAGCCCCTGCCCCTGGGTCGCGCGGATCGCGGTGCACAGGTTGGTCTTGCCGGACAGGCAGCTTTTGCACTGGCGACATTCGGGCGTGTAGAGCGGGATCACATGATCGTCTGGTGCCACCGAGGTCACACCTGCACCCACTTCCCGTACGATACCGGCGCCTTCGTGGCCCAATACGCTCGGGAATTTGCCTTCGCTGTCGAGACCATCGAGGGTGTAGGCATCGGTATGACAAATGCCTGTCGCCATGATCTCGACCAGCACTTCGCCGGCTTTCGGCCCTTCCAGATCAAGCTCTACAATCTCGAGCGGCTTTTTGGCTTCAAATGCAACGGCTGCGCGGGTTTTCATATCGCCTGATATCCTCTGTTGGTCGGTTTCCGGTCTTGTATGTCACAGTGATCGTTATCCGCAAGCCTGACCGTATGATTTCAACCGACCCGCCCGAAATCTGCAAGCCTTCTATTGTCCGGTCACAAAAGATTGTCGGTTGATCTTCCCGCCGAGATCGTTTCAATGAAATATATATTGGGAGAACCGGAATTGATCCAGGATTATACGTCGATCCGCGAGGAGGTCGCCAAACTTTGCCAGAAATTCCCGGGCGAATATTGGCAGGCACGCGACAAGGCGCGCGAATATCCCACCGATTTTGTTACCGCTCTGGGAGAGGCTGGCTATCTTGCCGCACTGATTCCGGAAGAATTCGGCGGGGCCGGATTGCCGATTTCTGCGGCCGCGGCGATCCTCGAGGAAATCCAGACACAGGGCTGCAATGGCGGCGCGGTCCACGCGCAAATGTATATCATGGGCACCGTCTTGCGCCACGGATCGGACGCGCAGAAGGCGCAATATCTGCCTAAAATCGCGACAGGCGCGCTGCGGTTACAGGCTTTTGCCGTGACCGAACCGACCAGCGGCACCGATACGCTGGCGCTCAAGACCGTCGCCAGGCGCGACGGCGAAGATTATGTCATCAATGGTCAGAAATTGTGGACAAGCCGGGCCGAGCATAGCGACCTGATGCTGCTGCTCGCCCGCACGACGCCTCGGGATCAGGTGAGCAAGCGCACCGACGGCCTGTCAGTCTTTCTCGTCGACATGAATGCGGCACTCGACAACGGGCTGACCATCCGGCCGATCGAAACCATGATGAACCACAGCACCACCGAGCTGTTTTTCGACAATATGCGGGTGCCCGCCGCCAATCTGATCGGCGAGGAAGGCAGTGGCTTCCGCTACATCCTCTCGGGCATGAACGCCGAACGGCTGCTGATCGCGGCGGAATGTATCGGTGACGCCAAATGGTTCATCGAAAAAGCGACTGCCTATGCCAAGGAACGGGTATTATTCGGTCGCCCCATCGGCCAGAATCAGGGTGTCCAATTCCCGATCGCCCGCGCCTATGCGCAGATGCGCGCGGCCGAATTGCTGGTCCACAAAGGCTTGCGCAAATATGAAGCCGGCGAGAATTGCGGCGAGGAAGCCAATATGGCCAAGATGCTGGCCGCCGATGCCAGCTGGGCGGCCGGAGAGGCCTGCGTCCAGACCCACGGCGGCTTCGGCTTTGCCGCCGAATATGATGTCGAACGCAAATTTCGCGAGACCCGGCTCTATCAGGTCGCCCCGATCAGCACCAATATGATCCTGTCCTATGTCGCAGAACATGTGCTGGGTCTGCCGAGGAGCTATTAATGGCTGACTGGGCAGACTGGATCGGCAAGAGCGAGACGCGCAAGGACATCATAACGCCAGGCTTGCTGCAACGCTATTGCGCGACCTTCGACACGCCGGTGACGGATGAAATTCCGCAGGGTCTGCACTGGTGCCTCTGCCTGCCCCATGCATCGACGGCAGAACTGGGAGAAGACGGGCATCCCGCAAAAGGCGGCTTCCTGCCCCCCATTTCCCTGCCCCGCCGGATGTGGGCGTCGAGCAGCGTTTCTTTTGAAAATCCGCTGCAACTCGGTGACGAAGTGTCGCGCGTCTCTTCGATCGCTTCAATCGAGGAAAAGTCGGGTAAATCCGGCGATCTGGTGTTTGTCGCTATCGACCATGAAACGCGCGTCGGCGACCGGGTGGCGGTTCGCGAACGGCAGAATATCGTCTATCGGGAGTCCGCGAAGACCGCCCCACCGGCCAGTTTGGCCAGCAACCAAGCCCCGGATCTTGAGGGCTGGGACTGGCAACAGCAGATCATCCCGAGCGAGGCAATGCTGTTCCGCTTTTCAGCGCTCACCTTCAACAGCCACCGCATCCATTATGACCGGCCCTATGCGGTGGAGGAAGAAGGCTATCCCGGCCTCGTCGTGCAAGGCCCGCTGATGGCGGTGTTGTTGCTGAACATGGCGGCAAGCGAACTGGGCGCGAACAAACTGTCGAGTTTTTCCTTCCGGGGACAGTCTCCGGCTTTTGCGAATAACGTGTTAAACTTGGTTGGAAACTGTGAGGGACAAAGCCTCACACTGGCCGTTCTCGGCGAGGATGGAGAAACCATCATGTCCGCTCAGGCGCGAATCTAGCAGCTAAGCAAAGGATTCACCGGCCACAACAAAAGAAGCCCGGCGGATGGGTCGCAAAAACCACCGGACTTCCTCTGAATACCCAAAATGGGCTTGGTGCGGCGCCGGGATCGAGCAGAATATACTGTCCGATGGGGCCGGTGCCGCAAGATCTTGTTAACCGAGTCTTTGTGCGGACGCTGTGATCGCGATCACCGGTCAAGAAAAGGATCACCAAATATAAAACCCGGCGGTCAGTGCATGCTGACGCCGAGCTTGTGTGGATTTTCCGGTAAACTGGTGCGAAGCCGCCTGCGTGACGACGAACGGCTTCGCAAGAATGGATTAGCCGATTTGCTTCCGTCCGCCTGTGACCGGAATCACTCTGTTTTTTGCTACGGGCTCGCTCTCAGAACGAAGTTCAAACCGTCCGTTTCGCACGGTCTTTCTGGTTCTGCCCCTGGATTGCGTCTTTGGCCGCATTCCATTCGTCGTCACCCCAGGCAAGCAGCTGCGAGAAATTACCGCCGCCGGCAAGATAGCTGCCGCCGTCAATGGCGATGGTCTGGCCGGTGAGATATTCGACACCAGGGCCAAGCAGAAAAGCCGCGAGATTGGCAAGCTCGTGCATCTCGCCTGGCCGGCCCATCGGTGCCCCGCTGCGTTGGCGGTCTTCGTCGCTACCGGGGGGGTTGAGGCGACTGGACATGCCCTCGGTCGGGACCAGGCCCGGAGCGATCGCGTTGAGCCGGATATTATAACGGGCCCATTCCACAGCCAGGCTCTGGGTCATGACATTGATCCCGGCCTTGGACATCGCGCTGGGCACGGTGAACGCGCTGCCGTTCCAGATCCAGGTGGTCAGGATCGAAACGATATTTCCGCGCGTCTTGCCCTCGATCCAGCGCTTGCCGATATCATGGGTCATATAGAATGTGCCGCGAAATACGATATTGGCAATGGCATCAAAACCGCGGATAGAGAGATCCTCGGTGCGCGAGATAAAATTGCCCGCCGCGTTGTTGATCAGACCGGTGAGCGGGCCGTGTTGCTGCCAGATGATATCGTTCATCTCGCTTATCATCTCTGCATTGCGGATGTCGCACGGGTGGGGAACGACCTTGCCGCCATGTTTCGCGACCAGTTCTTCCGCTGTTGCCTGGCACACTTCGCCGCGCCGGCCGCAGATATGGACCTCGGCGCCGAGCTTGAGCAGGCCTTCGGCCATTTCCTTGCCGAGACCGGTACCGCCGCCGGTCACGAGAATGCGTTCGCCCTGCATCAGGCCATCGCGGAACATGAGTTTGCTGCTGTCCATATCATCCTGTCCTGTTCTGTTCTGTCGTTGTGCCGCTCATCCATGATGAGTCGCCACATTCAAACTAGCAGCAATGATGCTGGGGAAAAGGTGATTGTTGGGACATGTTTTGGCACCGGAGTTGCGGAACTCCGTCGCTTCTGCCGTCGTCCAACAAAAAACGGGAGCTTATCCGAAGATAAGCTCCCGCTGCGCCTCTGTTGGGGCTGCTGTCCTCTTGCGATTCCAGCCGCCGCTTGTTCAGCGTCCGGTTTCCGGGCCAGATGCGTTAATGGTTGGTTGTTGTCCACGCGTCCGCTTGCGCTTCTTCGCTTCGGTCTCCAACCCGCATCGGGTCCAGTCACCCGATGATCCTTGTCCGGCCGATCCGTTCGGGCTTGCGCCTTCCCTTTTCGGTCTTTCTCCGACCATCGATCGAAAGATCATTTTCCTTTTCTTGCGAAAAACAAACTGGTCGTCTCGATCATCTTCCGGGTCCCGGGCTGTCCTGCGGGTCATTGCTGACTGGTCGCTGGTTCGTCCGTTTTC
This sequence comes from Parasphingorhabdus sp., assembly GCF_049667325.1. GTDB lineage: Bacteria > Pseudomonadota > Alphaproteobacteria > Sphingomonadales > Sphingomonadaceae > Parasphingorhabdus. The sequence continues at coordinate 6,210 of NZ_JBATHY010000138.1, forward strand.
CTTCCGACAAGCAACATATGACTCTTGATCCCGAGTCGGACCTAGCGGAAAATCGCAAGTTATCCACAGGCAGTACAGTTAACGGTGGAAAACTCTTGCCGATGCGGTGGATAAAATTTTCATGGGAGTCTGCAGGTGCATTCATGGAGCTTATGTCCGTTGGTCCGGCCCTTCAATCGGGAGGGGATTGGGGAAGGACCGGACCATTGGACCAATCCCGGCGCCTCGATCGGGAGGAGGATGAGGCGGCCGGGATTGTAACTCTTCGCCTAGACCTGAACCGTTGAAAGCAATACGATGCTGCTAACGGACAGGGCGGCGACAATATTGAAAAGCGTTCTCATGGATTTTCTCCTTGTTAAAACGCCTGTCAAACATCTCTTTTCCTGCGTAACTTACAGGCTCCAGATGGTCGCATCGGAAGTAAGTTTCAATTGAAAACGGAGTTCAATCTATTGCATTATTTGCAACTTGAATCGTCGTCCAGCGTCCCATTCACAGGACCATCACATTGATAATACTAGAATATTCCTTCAAGGAGCTTCTTGCCTTTGTCGAGCGGGTTGCGACGAAAATTCGCCTCTTCCCGGCCAATATAGGTGAAAATTCCGTCCAGCGCCTGATCGGTGACACTGTCGGTCAAACTATCACGCGAAAGGTCGGTCCCGCCCAGCCGCGCCAGCGAGGAGATCGATCCAAGCCGTTCAACCTGCTCATATGCACCCAGATCGCCCAGCGCTTTTTCAACCAGAGGGCGGACCTTGACCGCCAGTTCTTCGCCTGACGTACGCCGGAGATAATCGGAACCAGCCGCTTCGCCGCCGGTCACGATACCGACACCGTCCTGCAATGTCAGACCGTCAATCGCCGAACGAAACACGGGCTTGGCTTCGAGAGCCGCCTTGCCCGCCGCGTCATTAAGCGTTTTGGTAATATCCTTGGTCAGTCCGGCCTTGCTGGTGAAGCGCAAGATGCTCGTTGCCTTCTGCAGCGGCCCCGGCAGCAATATGCGAACCGCCTTGTCCGCGTAGAAAGCGCCCGGTTCGGAAAGCTTGTCGAGCGCATTGTCGGAAGCGTTGCCCAATATGCCCTTCACGCCCGTGCTTTGCGCCGCCGCAGGTGTCGCGGTGAACGACAAGAGCGCCAGCGGGGCCGTGGCTAGGGCAATGGTGGCAAGGAATCTGCCAGAGTTTTTTCCGCGACGCATGACTGTTTCTCCTGATTTTATTCAGGGGATCATAGCATGTTCCATTGGCCCGAGCCTGAACGCCGGGCGCTATCTAGGTAAAATCGTGCAAATTTCGGGTTTTTCCGAAACTAATTCCGTTCGGAAAATTCCAATACGCCTGTTGTTTCTTCCGCGGATATTTCGGTCAACGCCAGCGAAAACGGGTCTCCGTCCTTGGTTTTGCCCGAAAGGTTTGTTCCGTTCCGTGCGACTTCGAAATCATTGACGGTCAATCGCGTTTCATACCAGCTGGCCAGCTTTTCAACACCCGCCGGCGCCTTGAAACTGATCTTGACCGAGCCGCCCTGTCCATCCCTGTCCTGGATATCAAAGCTGGTCATACGACTGCCGGGATAGAGATCGACATCGTTCATGTCGAAGTCATCGCTGTCGAGGGTTATATCCGGCAAGTCGACTTCCATCGAGAAGCCATCCGCCTTGATAGAGAATTTGCTGTCCTCTCCACCACCGATTTTGATCTTCTCGTCCTCGGCCTTGCTGTCGTCGCTAAAGTCGATCGACATGCCGGAACCTTCGGAAGATCCGTCTTCGACCTTGCTGCAAGCCGACAACAGGAGCGGCAGGGTCGCCAGTAGAATCAGATATTTCGTGGACATAGTAATTTCTCCAGACTGTATTGCTATATTAATACAGTCTGGATTGCACTTCGTCAAGCTTCACGCCGAAATCAGGCGTCTATCGATGTTCCGGGACCCGGGGCATTTACAACGCCGCCATCCACCGGAATCGTGGAGCCAACGACATAGTCCCCTGCGGAGCTTGCAAGAAATACCGCTGCAGAAGCCATGTCCTCGGGCCGACCGATGCGTTTCGCGGGGATTCCCTTTTCCACCATGTCCTCGTGGTCGCGGGCGGCTTTGTTCATTGTCGAGGCAAAGGCACCGGGTGCGATTCCGGTCATGATAATATCTTCCTGCACCAGTTTGGACGCCATTTTGCGGGTCAGGTGGATCACCGCCGCCTTGGACGCCTGATAGCTGTAAGTCTCCCAGGGATTGACCTTCAACCCGTCAATCGACGCGATATTGATCACCTTGGCCGGCCGCTCGAAACTGGCTGCGGCCTTCAATTGTGGATGCAAGGCCTGGGTCAGGAAGAACAGGCCTTTGACATTGGTGTCCATGACCTTGTCCCAGCCGGTTTCCGGGAAGGATGTATATTCCTCTCCCCATGCCACTCCGGCGTTATTGACGAGTATGTCGAGTTTCTCTTCGCGGGACGCGATTTCTGCGGCCAAGGCCTTGCAACCTTCATAGGTCGAGATATCGCCCTGAATATAGGTGCACTTGTCGCCAAATTCGGCAGCAGCGGCTTCGCCCTGATCAGCCTTGCGGCCGGAAATATAGACTTTGGCGCCCTGTGCTAGAAATCCTTCGGTGATCATCGCGCCAATGCCGCGCTGGCCGCCCGTGACGAGGGCTACACGGCCTTCGAGCGAGAAAAGCTTGTTAAAATCCATCATCATTGTCCCTTAATAGCCGTGCATTTCAGCAACGAGATTGGTGTGATAATTCACATCACCCATGAATTCCTGCAACGCGCGGTCGCGCTTCATATAGAGGCCGATATCATATTCGTCGGTCATCCCGACACCGCCGTGCATCTGGACGCCTTCCTTGACGGACAGCGCGGTAGCCTTGCCAGCCTTGGCTTTGGCGACCGATACCATCAGTTCCGCCTTTGGCGAGCCTTCATCGAGCATCTGCTGGGCTTTCAATACGGTTGCCCGGGCGATTTCCATCTCGCTGTAGAGATGGGAAATACGGTGTTGCAGCGCCTGGAACGTGCCGATCAACTGGCCAAACTGGCTGCGGCCTTTGATATAGTCGACGGTGATATCCATCGCACCGGATCCGACACCTAGCGTTTCCGCAGCAGCACCGGAGCGGCCGGCATTGAGCAAACGCCGCAAGACTGCATCGCCTTGGTCCACTTCGCCCACCACCGCATCAGCATCGACAATAACGCCGTCAAATTCAAGATGAGCCGCCATCGCACTGTCGACCAGCCGCGCGTTGTTTCTGGAAAGACCTTTCGCGCTTGTATCAACGGCAAAAAGCGTCAGACCCTTGTCATCGCCTGCTTTGCCACTGGTACGCGCCGCCACGATGACCATATCAGCCGAGCCGCCCTGCACCACAAATTGCTTCTTGCCGTCAAGCTTGAAGCCATTGCCTTCGCGTGTCGCTGCCATACTGATCTGGTCGGGACGGTGTTTCGCGCCTTCATCCACCGCCAGCGCCAGAACCGTATCCCCCGCGATGATACCAGGGAAATATTTGTCGCGCAGCGCCTTGCCACCTGCGTTGAGCGCTTCGACGCCGGCAACCGCTGTGGTCAAAAACGGCGAAGGCGTGAGATTGCGTCCGATTTCTTCCAGCACAACGCCCGCTTCGACATGGCCGAGCCCGAGGCCGCCTTCGTCTTCGCCGATCAATATGCCGGTAAAGCCCATTTCCGCGAACTGCTTCCACAAAGCGTGCGAAAATCCGTCCTTGCATTGCTTGTCACGAAATTCGCGCAAGTGCGTAACCGGTGCCTCGCCTTTCATGAATTCGGCCGCGCTATCGTGCAGCATCTTCTGATCGTCGTTCAAATAAAGAGGCATTTTCTAGTCCTTATCTTGTTCTGTGCACTGCGAGCTCGCTCGCAAACCCGTTCCGCCGGAACGGTGATGGGGAAGAGTTCCGCTAGGCGCCGGGCAACCGCAATATCTGCTTGGATATAACGTTCAGCATGACCTCGCTGGTGCCGCCCTCGATACTATTCGCCTTGGTGCGCAACCAGCTGCGCGCGGTGAGTCCGCCATTGCTGGCGTCGCTTTCCCACTCCAGCACTTCACTGCCGCCGGCCGACATGATCAGCTCGTGACGGCGCTTGTTGATCTCGGTGCCGACATATTTCATCATATTCGGCTGAGCCGGATGACAGAGACCGGCCTTGAATGTATCGCCAAACCGCTCGGCCATGGCGCGGAACGCGAGCAACTCCATGTCCAGATCCGCCAGCTGTGCGCGGAGCATCGGATCATCAAGACGGCCCATTTCATCGCGACCGGTCTGGTCTGCAAATTTGGCACCCAGCGAACCGCCTCCCGATCCGCCCTGATCGGATATCATGCTGCGTTCGTGTCCGAGCAGATATTTGGCAACGTCCCAGCCCTTGTTGACTTCAAAGACGACAGAGGAAACGCCCTCGCCATATTCCTTGGGCACTTTCACGTCATCGAAAAATGTCTCGCAGAATGCCGACTGGCCGGAGATCAGGACGATCGGCTTGGTGGTCACCCCTTCGCTCGCCATGTCGAACAGCATGAAGGTGATGCCCTTGTGCTTTTCGTTCTTGTCGGTCCGCGTCAGGCAGAAAATCCAGTCCGCCTTGTCGGCGTAGCTGGTCCAGATTTTCTGGCCGTTGACCAGAAAATGATCACCCTTGTCGATCGCGCTGGTCTGCAGCGAGGCGAGGTCGGAACCGGAACCGGGTTCAGAATAGCCCTGACACCAACGAATCTCTCCGCGGGCGATTTGCGGCAGGAAATGCTTCTTCTGTTCTTCGGTGCCGAAATGCAGCAGCGCGGGGCCCAGCATCCAGATGCCGAAGCTCGACAACGGCGACCGGCATTTGAGCCGTCCCATTTCCTGACCCAGAACTTTCGCTTCGGCCCGTGACAATCCGCCGCCGCCATATTCTTTCGGCCAGTCGGGCACCGTCCAGCCTTTTGCGGCCATGATGTCCAGCCATTCTTTCTGGCCGGGCTTGAACACCGGATTGCGCCCGCCCCAGCAGGCATCGCTCTCGTCCACCAAGGGCTCGCGCATCTCCGGCGGGCAATTGGTTTCGAGCCATGCGGCGGTCTCCGCCCGGAATGTTTCAAGATCGGACATCACGAATTTCCTTTTAATTGATCAATTAAAGTTGGACTATCATAAGTGCGTTGTTCGATTCAATGATTCCCTTGAAGCGATCGGAAATTATTTTTGGTCGAGCATCCGAATTTGACGCGCAAAAAGCGCGCAGCCTATGTTGAATAAGGAAAAGGGAGCGCAAGAGGATGCGATTTGAAGGCAAGACCGCGGTGATCACCGGCGGGTCATCGGGAATCGGCCGTGGAACAGTTGATCTGTTTCTCCGCGAAGGCGCCACCGTTGTCATGGGCGATATTGACGACGCAGAAGGCACCGCGATGATGTCAACCATGGGCGATGATTTCCATTTCCAGAAATGTGATGTGACACAGGAAGCCGACATCAAGGCGCTGATGGACTATGCTGCGGAGAAAACCGGCGGCATTGATATCGTGTTCAACAACGCCGGTGCCGGCGGCCCGCGCGATCCGATCGACGAGATCAGTGGCGATGACTGGGATTTTGCCATGGCGCTGCTGCTCAAGTCCGTCGCGATGGGTATCCGCTACGCCGCACCACATCTCAAGAAACGCGGTGGCGGAGCGATTGTCAATACGGCGTCGATTTGCGCTTTTCAGGCGGGCTACGGTCCGATTGCCTATTCCACCGCCAAGGCCGGGGTGTTGCATCTGACCAAGGTGGCTGCCGCCGAGCTCGCCCAATATAAGATCCGGGTGAACGCGATCTGCCCCGGCTTCATCCAGACCAATATTTTCGCGGCAACTTTAGGCGCCAATAAAGAAGAGGCTCTGGAGATCAATTCGATTCTCGGCCAGGCCGCAGCCAGTGTGCAGCCGGTCGCCCGTCCCGGAGTAGCTAATGATATCGCCGAGGCGGCGGCCTATCTGGCGTCGGATGCGGCGGGCTTTGTCACCGGCACCCATTTGCTGGTCGACGGCGGCATGCTGGTCGGCACCCAGGCCAGCTGGGACCCTGAAATCCCCGGAATGCTCGATGCGATCGTGCCGGAGCATCTGCATTGACTGATACGTCAGACAAGTTGCCGCTCGGGACCAAGATTCTATATGGCTTTGGCGCCGCCGCTTATGGCGTCAAGGACAACGGTTTTGCTGTTTTTCTGCTCTATTATTACAATCAGGTGGTCGGCATGCGCGCCGATGTAGTCAGCCTGGCGATTGCCATTGCGCTGTTCGTCGATGCCTTTGTCGATCCTGTAATCGGCCAGTTGACGGATCGGACCAGAACCTCGATCGGGCGTCGGCATCCCTGGCTATATGGAGCGGCGGTTCCGATTGCGATCGCATGGTTGCTGCTGTGGCATCCCCCCGAAGCCAGCGCCATGGTGCAATTTTTCTATCTGCTGGTGATGGCAATGCTGGTCCGCTTCACCCTGTCCGCCTATGAGGTCCCCTCTCTCGCGCTGCTTCCCGAGCTCAGCCGGGACTACCATGATCGCACCAGCACTTTGCGCTTCCGGACCCTGTTCGGCTGGGCGAGCGGGCTCGGCATGATGGTCCTCGCTTATGGTTTTCTGCTGGTGCCCAGTGAAGATTATCCGGTCGGACTGCTTAACGTGGATGGCTATTCCACTTACGCTATCATTGGTGCCTCTATCATGGCTATTGCCGTGCTGGTGTCGGCGCTCAGCACGCACAAGCGGATAGTGGGACGATATAAGGCCGAGAGCGCCC
>NZ_JBATHY010000139.1:0-1625 GCF_049667325.1 Parasphingorhabdus sp.
CGTTGATCCTGGCGGCGAGATTGACCGGTTGATGGGTGCTGCGGAGCATTTTGGCGTTAAAATCGTCGCCGTTTGGCTCACCCATGGTCATCTGGATCATGCCGGCGCAGCGGCGGATGTTGCAGAACGTGCCGGATGTCCCATTATTGGGCCTCACAAGGACGATCAGTGGTTGCTGGACGAGATCGAGGCGCAGGGCGCGAAGTATGGCATTGCCGATGGCCGCAATGTGACCCCAGACCGGTATCTTGAAGAAGGCGACGAATTGGAACTCGACGGGATGAAGTTTGGCGTGGTGCATACGCCGGGACACACACCGGGCCATGTGGTGATCTACAACAAGGAAAACGCGCTCGCCTTCGTCGGAGACGTCTTGTTTCGCGGATCCATCGGGCGGACAGATTTTCCGCGCGGCAACCATCAGCAACTCATTGATTCCATAACGTCAAAGCTCTGGCCGCTCGGTAATGACATGCGGTTTGTGCCCGGGCATGGGCCAATGTCGACCTTCGGCATGGAACGCCAGTCGAACGGGTTTGTCGCAGATTCCGTGGTTGGCAACCGCTAGTCCTATCTTGAGAACCATCAAATTTCATCGATCAGTTTGAAGAATCGTGAACCCGGCATGTGTTATTGGCGGGGGATGCGCCAGAAGTTTAGTCCCATTTGTAACAGGTTGACCGAAATGCTCGCAGATGCCCGCGGCTCGCTGGCACCGATCTTTGCGTTGACCTTGTTCTGCATCATCGCGCTCGTAGGCGCGGCTCTTGCGTTGGCAATGGACAGCAAATCGGCGGCGAATTTGCAGGCGGCGGCGGATTCATCTGCGCTGGCAGGCGCGACGGCTTTCATCAACGCGACATCACCGCGCGCGCAGGATCGAAAGGCGGAAGCCATAAGGCTGGCCACTGCCGCCGCCAAAGCCAATGCACACTATGCCCTGACCCGCATGGATGTTGGGCAGATCGTTGAAGATCCCTACGGGCAAAAGACCGAAGTTACGGTGGATCTGAGTTTCGAGCCCACCAATCCGGCTTCCAAAATGGCAGGACGCAATGCCAACATTTCGATCAACCGGAGTGCATCCGCGTCGGCCACCTGGGGATTCCCGCTCTGCATTTTGGCGCTCAATAACAAGGGCGCGGGCCTTGCGGTATCGGATCACTCTGAACTTCTCGCTGAGAATTGCGTTGTCTGGTCGAACTCCCAATCCTCAAACTCAATGTCTTTCTCTGGCGGCACATCGGAGACAAAGTTTTTCTGTGCAGGCGGAAGTGTGCGCACGTCAAGCGCAGCACGCGTGGTGCCGCGGCCGCATGAAAGGTGCGACAGAATTCCAGACCCGCTTGAAGATTGGGTGCCGCCAGCGGCTGGAACACCCAATTCGGTTCTTTCTACGGCAGCAGGCGATCCACGAACATACGATATCGACGAGTTGATTTGGCAAATTCAGATTCTGCTAAATGATGCAAAAATCAAGAATACAGTGGGCGGTTTGTCGGGCCTCGACCTCTACTCTGGCGAACCAATGGAGGCTGGTCTGGCAGCCAACCTATTGCAAACCGTCACGTCACTGGTTGATCTAATTGCCGGCGGAAGCGGTACTGTTGGCAGCAATCCGAACG
>NZ_JBATHY010000140.1:0-2118 GCF_049667325.1 Parasphingorhabdus sp.
CATGTCCAGATCAGCGTCTCTGCGCTGTTTCTGGCGATGGTCATTTGTCTGCCGCTGGCAATCTGGGCAGCGCGATCGCCGAGAGTGGCGGCGGTGGCGCTGACCGTTGCCAGTCTGATCCAGACGATCCCCGGGCTCGCGCTGCTGGCGCTCTTCTACCCGCTGCTGCTGGGAATCTCGGCTTTGGTCGGCGGGGGAATATCCGCCTTCGGTTTCCTGCCTGCGCTGCTCGCGCTGACCCTTTATGCGTTGCTGCCGATCCTGCGCAATGCGGTGACCGGATTGTCCGGGGTCGATCCTGCAGCAAAAGAGGCGGCGGATGGTCTCGGGATGACCAGCGGTCAGAAACTATATTATGTCGAAGCGCCACTTGCGGCTCCCACAATCATGGCCGGGATCCGGACAGCAGCGGTCTGGACCATCGGCGCGGCAACGCTGTCCACCACGGTGGGCCAGCCCAGCCTCGGCGACCTGATCTTTGCCGGACTGCAGACGCAGAACTGGACGCTGGTGCTGGCCGGTTGCCTGTTCTCCGCAGCGCTCGCGATTGCGGTTGATCTGCTGCTCGGGCTTATCGAACGGGGCATTCGCGAGCGCCGGCGGATATTGGTCGGGGCAGGGTTGGCGATTATCGCAGCGGGTTTGTTGACCGCAACGCTGCCGCTGATGGTCGCGCGTGACAATGTCGTGGTGATCGGGTCGAAAAATTTCTCTGAACAATATATTCTCGCGCGGCTGATCGGATCACGTCTTGAAGAGGCGGGTTATCAAGTCCGTTATCGCGAGGGATTGGGTTCCGCTGTGATTTATACCGCGCTGTCGGAGGGCGATATCGACGTTTATGTCGACTATTCGGGCACGATCTGGACCAACCAGATGCGGCGCACGGATAGCCAGCCGAAATCAGCGATGCTCGACACGATCGCGCAATGGACCAGCACCAGTCACGGCGTCAAAATGCTCGGCGCGCTGGGATTTGAGAATAGCTATGCTTTTGTGGTGAGACCGGAAGATGCACGCTCCAAATCGCTCAGGACGCTCAATGATCTGGCGCGGGTGTCGAGCGATTTCAATTTCGGCACCGATGTCGAATTTCTCGAACGGCCCGAGTGGCGGATGGTGCAGGCCGCCTATCCGATCCGTTTCAAGGACGCCCGGTCGTTCAGTCCGACCTTCATGTATCCTGCGCTGGCCAGCGGCGAAGTCGACGTGATTTCGGCTTTTTCATCCGATGGCCGGATCGCGGCCAATGGCTTTGTTGTGCTCGAAGATACCAAGAACGCCGTACCATCCTATGAAGCGATATTGCTGCTCGCCCCGAACCGCAACAACGATGATAAGTTCGTCGCGGCACTAAATCCACTGGTCGGTGCGATCACGGTGGAAAAAATGCGCGAAGCCAATTATATGGTGGACCGCGAAGACGACAAGAAAACCCCCAGACGGGCCGCACTCTGGCTGAACGACAAGTTGAAGGAATGAACGTGAAATCTGGTTTTGCATATCTATTGAAAATGGCTGGTCTGGTCGCTCTGCTCTGCATGGTATCTTTCTCGGTAACCGCGCGCGCAGAAGTGACGGTCACTTTCTATTCGCACGATTTCGGCAAGAATTTCCCGCATGCTTTCTTTATCGCCAAGGGTGAAACGGCTGACGGCAAGACGGTCGATACCGGCTTCGGATTTACCGCCATCAATGTGTCGCCGGGCATATTATTTGGTTCGGTCAACGGCCATGTGAAGGCGCCATCGGCTGAATATATCAGCAGCAGCAACCCGCATTTCACCGTGAAGATCAGCGACACGAAATATCGGGAATTGATGGCCGTGGTGAAAAAATGGCAGACTATTCCCCAGAAAAGCTACAGCCTCAACAAGCGCAATTGCGTCCATTTCATCAATGATGTGATCAAGACACTGGATCTCAAGACAAATCTGAAAACGGCCAACTGGAAGAAACCCCGGTCCTTCATGGAAGAAGTCATGAAGCTTAATCCGTTTCTCAAATGATAGAATAAAGGCGCGCTATATGACGGACGTTTGCATGGTTATAGGAGCAGGCGCCGGCATTGGCGGACATGTCGCAAAGAGATTCGCCAGGGAAGGCTATCACGCAGCA
>NZ_JBATHY010000141.1:0-3288 GCF_049667325.1 Parasphingorhabdus sp.
TGCGGGAAGAACAGAATGTTCACGCCGATGAAGAAGATCCAGAAATGGAGCTGCCCCAGCAATTCGTTGTACATCCGGCCCGACATTTTCGGGAACCAGTAGTAGAAGCCGGCGAAGATCGAGAACACCGCACCCAGCGACAGCACATAGTGGAAATGGGCCACCACATAATAAGTGTCGTGGAGATTGTCGTCGATACCGCCATTGGCCAGCACAACGCCGGTCACGCCACCCACGGTGAACATGAAGATGAAGCCAAGCGCCCACATCATCGGCGTCTTGAAGGACATGGAACCGCCCCACATGGTTGCTATCCACGAGAAGATCTTGATGCCGGTCGGCACCGCGATCACCATGGTAGCTGCCGTGAAATACATTTTCACGTTAACCGACATGCCGGTGGTGAACATATGGTGCGCCCAGACCACGAAGCCGACGACCCCGATGGCAACCATCGCATAAGCCATACCGAGATAACCGAAGATCGGCTTGCGGCTGAAGGTCGAGATAATGTGGCTGACCATGCCGAAACCGGGCAAGATCATGATGTAGACTTCGGGATGTCCGAAGAACCAGAACAGATGCTGATAGAGCACCGGATCACCGCCACCTGCGGCATCATAGAAGGTCGTGCCAAAGTTACGATCGGTCAGCAGCATCGTAATCGCGGCTGCGAGCACCGGTAGCGCCAGAAGCAGCAGGAATGCGGTGACCAGAACCGACCAGACAAACAGCGGCATTTTGTGCAGGGTCATACCCGGCGCGCGCATGTTGAAGATGGTGGTGATGAAGTTGATCGCCCCGAGAATGGAAGATGCACCCGCCAGATGGAGCGAGAGAATCGCCATATCGACCGCGGGGCCAACCGAACCGCTCGTCGAGAGCGGCGCATAGACCGTCCAGCCGGTGCCTGCACCATTGCCGGTGCCTCCGGGGACGAAAGATGATCCGAGGAGCAAGAGAAAGGCAGGGACGAGCAGCCAGAAGCTGATATTGTTCATCCGCGGGAATGCCATGTCCGGCGCGCCGATCATCAGCGGCACGAACCAGTTACCAAAGCCGCCGATCATCGCCGGCATCACCATGAAGAAGACCATGATCAGGCCGTGCGCGGTAATCAGCACGTTCCAGAGGTGATAGGCTTGATCCATCGATGCTTCGCTGCCGTTGGACATGCTCGCCCAGGCTTGCAGATACTGAATGCCGGGCTCGGCCAGCTCCAGCCGCATCAGGCCGGAAATCGCACCACCGATGATGCCCGCGATAATCGCGAATATCAGATAGAGGGTACCGATGTCCTTGTGGTTGGTAGACATGAACCAGCGCTGGAAAAAGGCTGGCTTGTGATCCGCGTCATGCGCGTGATCGTCGATATGGCCATCTGCTGTGATTGTTGTCATTGCTCTAACCCTTATTGCGTAACTGGCGCAGGAGCAGCCGATGCGGCCGATCCCGACGAATTCGATGCCGGTACCATTACCGGTGCCACGACGGTCGAGGTTTCTTCCTCTGCACCCCGGCCTTCGGCGCTGACTTCATTCAATGCCGCCTGGCCTTGCGGCGTTCCGCCATTGGCACGAACCCAGTTGTCGAACTTTTCTTGCGAAAGCACTTCAACCGTGATCGGCATGAAACCATGACGTGCGCCGCAAAGTTCGGAACACTGGCCATAATAGACGCCTTCACGATCGATCTGCAGGACTTTTTCGTTGATCCGCCCCGGAACCGCATCGAGCTTGAACCATGCTGCGGGAATGGCGAAGCTGTGAATGACGTCCGCAGCCGTAATCAACAGCTTGACCGGCTTGCCGACCGGAATAACCATACGGTTGTCGGCGGCCAGCTGATAGGGCTCCCCGCGCGCAGCCGCTTCTTCTTCGGTCAGCATGTTGGAAATGACTTCAAAATCGCCGTTGTCGGGATAGCTATAACCCCAATACCACTGATAGCCGGTAACCTTCACGGTCAACGCATCCTCCGGTGCCGGTTCAAACTGCTCGGCGAGCAGGCTGATCGAAGGCACCGCGATAACCACCAGGATCAAGACGGGGATGACCGTCCAGATAATTTCAATGAAAGTATTATGGGTGGTTTTTGACGGTTCGGGATTGGCGCCACGACGGTAACGGTAGACGACCCAGAACAAAAGGAAGAGAACCAGCAGGCTCACTCCAATCATCATCGGAACCAGGATTACATTGTTGATCCAGTGCGCGGTTTGGCCGGTTTCGCTGAACTGTTCTTGAAAATCAATGCCGCCATCGACCGGCATGCCGATACCCGGAGTTGGCTTCATCGGGGTATAAAGCGCGGGATCAAGTCCGGATGCGGGAGCTGCGGCCGCCGCTGGTACGTCCGCAGTTTCCAGTGCACTGGTCACCGCCGGATCCACAACTGGCGCTGCCGGCAACGCTTCTTGCGCCGACAACGCTGCCGGCGTGAGAATCAGGCCGATGGCCAGAATCCAAGCTTTAACAAAATGAGTCATATATCGCTCAACCCTATCTTACCCCAAGTTTCGGTAGTTTTCCGGCAATGACCCGCCATTTGGAATCGACGAGCCCGGCCTTGAATAGTCCGATTGGAGCGGCTTATAGGCATGGTTGACGCAAGCCTCAAGCTACCGCACACATATTTTTTAAGTTTTTCGACTTTAATTTTTCTGGCAATGCGGCGGCAATATGCCCATTTGGGCAATATGGCGAAAATCAGGCAGGGATGAAATATTGACAGACGAAGAGATTTTAGCGGAATTCCGGAACTGCGACGCCCTGCTGCAAGGCCATTTTGTCCTCTCGTCCGGCCGCCACAGTAGCCGCTATTTGCAATGCGCGCGGTTGCTGATGAACCCGGCGCGCGCGGCGCGGATGGCCGAAGCCCTGGCGGCAAAAATTCCGCAAAATATCCGGCGGCTGATCGATATCGTTGTTTCACCTGCAATGGGCGGCGTGATTATCGGCCATGAAATGGGCCGGGCGCTCGGCCTCGACGCACTGTTTCTGGAGCGGCCCGAGGGCAAGTTCGAACTGCGCCGGGGATTCCGGCTGAAACCTGGCCAAAGAGTGCTGATGATGGAAGATGTCGTCACCACGGGCCTTTCATCCCGCGAAGCCATTCAGGCGATCCGTGACGCAGGCGGTGACGTTGTTGCCGCCGGTGCCCTGGTCGACCGGTCCAACGGCGCGGCCCAGTTTGATGTTCCCTTCTACCCGCTGGTTTCACTGGATGTGCCGTCCTACACCGCCGATGAGCTACCGCCCGAACTGGCCTCCATTCCGGCGACCAAAC
>NZ_JBATHY010000142.1:0-4788 GCF_049667325.1 Parasphingorhabdus sp.
GAATGGAGGATGAACAGAGCAGTGACCTGATCCGAATTTGCTTCTCTTTGCAGGTGGTGAAAGCTAGTGAAAAGCTCTGCCATGATCCTGTCCCAACTTACTCTGCACAACTTTCGCAACTATCCCGGATTACGTCTGGAAGCGGCTCCCGGATTCATGGTTTTCAGCGGCGAAAACGGGGCCGGCAAAACCAATATTCTGGAAGCGGTTTCCTTGCTCGCGCCGGGCCGCGGGCTGCGGCGCGCGCCGCTCCGCGACATGGCGTATCAGAATGGCAGGGGCGATTTCGCCGTCGCCGCGCAGCTGGGCGATGTACAAATCGGGACCGGCACGGATCCGGAGGCTCCGGAACGTCGCAAGACGCGCATAAATGAAGCAGCTGCCCCGACCAATGATCTGGCCGAGTGGCTTTCCATATTATGGCTGACCCCGGCGATGGACCGCTTGTTCATGGAAGGACCAGCGGGACGGCGAAATTTTCTGGACCGGCTGGTTATGGCTCTCGAACCAGCTCACGCCCGAAACTGCGCCCGCTACGAAGCGGCACGTCGCGAACGCAACCGGCTGCTTGCCGATGGCCATCTGGCCGACAGCAGCTGGCTTGAGGGACTCGACACGCAATTGGCACAATATGGTTCGTTGGTCGCCGAAGCGCGGCACCGGATGGCTTCGGCATTAAACCAGCTGCTGGAGCAAACAGACGGCAATGTCTTTGCCAGGCCGGCCTTACAACTCGCAGATGACGACTTGCGAACCGAGTTCCAACTCCAACAGATGCTGCAACAGAACCGAACCGCAGACCGGGCAGCTGGCCGAACGTTACACGGGCCGCATCGCGCTGACCTCAACGTGTTTCATGCCGAGAAACAGCAACCGGCCGAAAAATGTTCAACCGGAGAACAGAAGGCGTTGTTATTCTCCATCATTCTGGCGCATGCGGATTTAATCGCCGAGCGGCGCGAATGTCGACCGATCTTGTTGCTTGATGAAGTCGCCGCTCATCTCGATCCGCAACGCCGCGCGGCTCTTTTCGACAAGCTGGCGGAACGAGGCGGGCAAGTCTGGCTGACTGGAACAGAGCCGGCTTTGTTTACCGATATTCCGGATAGCGCACTACATTTCCAGGTGTCGGACGGAACCGCCAAAAAGCGTTAAAGCGCATCCGGGACACGACATGGTTTACAGGTGATTCACGTTACTCTTTAGCGTTGATTTTCCGACAGCCGTTTATGTCTCCTCAGATGGACACAACGGCTCTGCAAAAAACTGTGACTTCGCTTCGGAATGCAATCATTCCGATCGTGCTGGTATTGCAGGCCATCATGATGCCGGTTTCGGCGAAGGCGAATGATTATCTGCAATGCGTCCCTTTTGCGAGGCAGCTGAGCGGCATCCAGATTTATGGCGACGCGCATAGCTGGTGGGGTCAGGCAGACGGTGTCTATGAGCGAGGCGCATTGCCGGTTGAAGGCGCGGTCCTGTCCCTGCCCAGCCATGGCGCGATGCAGTTGGGGCATGTCGCGGTGGTTCGCAAGATTATCGACGACCGCAACATTTTGATCAGCCACGCCAACTGGTCACCGATCAATGGCCAGCGCGGCCAGATCGAACGCCGGGTCGCGGCGAAAGACGTTTCTGCCGCCAATGACTGGAGCCTTGTGCGCATCTGGTATGCGCCAATCGATAATCTCGGCACCACAGCCTTCCCGGTCAATGGTTTCATTTATCCGACACGTCAGACCAAGCAAGCCGGTCGCCAATGGGCATCTGCCAAGCCCACGAGTCAAAGCCGGATGCCAAATCGCTCGCTTTTTGATCCCAGACTCACCGCAGATCTTGCGCAATCCGCGGAAGCAGAAGTTCCGAAGAACGCCGAGCCAAGAGATCTGATCGGGGAATTGCTGGACAGAGTGGGTAGCTGAGGCCAGATTGGGGCGTAAGGCCTCAACCTGGAACCTCTCACATGAACACCCGACCGCCTGCCTGCCTTGTGATCCTCTCCGGCGGACAATCAAACCGGATGGGTAAGGACAAGGCGATCATCAAGCTGGGGGGCCACCGGCTGATCGACATTTTGATCGACAGATTTGCCGGCAAAGCCGATCGCCTGTTTCTGTCTGCTTGCCAGGATTACGGCACCGGCCTCGACACGATCAGCGATGACCCGGCTTTCCCCGATGGACCGGTCGGTGGAATTTTCTCGGTGGCGGCGGCGTTGCAGAAGGCCCGGCCTGCGATATCCGGCTTCGTGACGGTTCCGGTCGATGCGCCTTATGCACCGGCCGACCTGATCGAGCGGCTGTCGGCGAGCGGCGCCTGTGCGGTGGCGCGGGATCAGCAGCGCATCCATCCGACCTTTGCCTATTGGCGATGCGATGTCGTTGACAGCATTCGCGCAACCCTCGACCAAGGAGACAAAGCCCCTTCCCTGCGATGGCTGGCCGAGAAAACCGGGGCCAAGGCCGTGACCTGGTCCGACGCGAATCTGTTTATGAACATCAACCGGCCGCAGGATCTGCTCGATGCGCAACAAGGCAAAACGGCCGGCGCTTGATCAAGCACCGGCCGTTCTATCTCGACAATCACGATCAATCACCGTGATCGATAAAGCTTAGCGATCAATCCAGACGGCGGATTTCCGTCTTCGTCAGGCTGGTCATCAGCTTGCCGTCGCTGTTTGAAAGCGTCGAAGCGGCGATCACGCGCACCTTGCCTTTATAGATGACCAACAGATCGCCATTTTCGGTTACCCGTTTCACTTTCGCGACACTCGCGCCGCTTGCGTCATAAAGGCGATCGTTACGCTCTGCGTCTGCAGCGATTGCAGCCGGAGCGGTAAGTGTCATTGCGATGGCCGCAAGGATCAGGGAGGATAGTGTACGCATGGCTTTTCTCCATTGGGTTTCGGACTGGTTCCCAAACTACCCGCGGCCGATGATAAGTTGCAATATGAAATGTTGCACCTGCGAGTTGCATTTTTGCAATTGACTGAAAGCCGAGAAAAAGCGGGTGAGCCGAAGATGGGTTGCCCGCGTCACCCAAATTGTGCCATCGTTCACCGAACTTGCTCCAGATATGAGGTCCTTATGATCCGCTATGCCCTGATTTTTGCCGCCGCGGCGCTTCCTGCCTCCGTTCAAGCCCAGCCGGCCGATGTGATGTCCGAGATATCTGCCCTGATCGACGCGCGATCCGGAGAATCGGCCAAGACAGCGCGACAGCTTTGGGAATGGGCGGAAGTCGGCTATCAGGAACAGAAATCCAGCGATCTTCTGAAGCAATCGCTCAAAACCAACGGATTCAAAATCACCTCGGGCGTTGCCGGCATTCCGACCGCCTTTACCGCCGAATATGGCAAGGGCGGTCCGGTGATCGCGATATTGGCGGAATATGACGCGCTGCCCGGGATCAACCAGGATTCCCTGGCCACCCGCTCCCCGATCGAGGGCAAGGGCGCGGCCCATGCTTGCGGCCACAATCTTTTTGGCGCCGGATCGGTCGAAGCCGCGATTGCAGTAAGCAAATGGCTGGAAAAAACCGGCACGCCGGGGCGTGTGCGACTCTATGGCACGCCGGCGGAAGAAGGCGGCAGCGGCAAGGTCTATATGGTCCGCGCGGGACTGTTCAACGACGTCGATATCGCGCTCCACTGGCATGCTGATGACGAGAATTCGGCGGCAGCCCGCACCACCCTCGCCAACCGCTCGGCCAAATTCCGTTTCCGCGGCACCTCCGCTCATGCCGCCGGCGCACCGGAAAAGGCGCGCTCGGCTCTCGATGGTGTCGAATCGTTCAACATGATGATCAACATGATGCGCGAACATGTCCCGCAACAGTCGCGAATCCATTATGTGATCACCGAAGGCGGCACCGCGCCCAATGTCGTGCCGGACTTTGCCGAAGTCTTCTATTATGTCCGTCACCCCGACCCGGTCGAGGTCGATGCGATCTGGGCGCGGCTCGAAGATGCGGCGCGCGGCGCGGCGATGGGCACCGGCACCAAGGTCGACTGGGAAGTGATCCACGGCAACAATCCGTTGCTGGTCAACGAGCCGCTGGCCAAGATGATGGACGCCAAATTGCGGCAGGTCGGCGGAGTAACATATACGCCCGACGAGCAGAAATTTGCCGAGGGCATCTATGCGAGTTTTGACAAGCCCGGCCACGCGCTCGGCAGCCAGGAACAGGTCCAGCCTTATGATGTATCGCTCGGCTATGGCTCGACCGATGTCGGCGATGTTTCCTACGCGACCCCGACCGTCGGTCTGCGAACGGCAACATGGGTGCCGGGAACTTCCGCCCACAGCTGGCAATCCTCGGCGGCGAGCGGCATGTCGATCGGCTTCAAGGGCGTCCAGGTCGCGGCCAAGACCCTGACGCTGGCGGCTATCGAGCTTTACACCAACCCCGAACTGCGCGCCGAAGCCAAGGCCGAATTCGACAAGGCACGAGGGCCGGATTATGTATATAAATCTTTGCTCGGCGACCGCGATCCGCCGCTGGATTACCGGAAATAAACGGAACGCGTAAGTTGCCTGCATTGGGGCAGTTTAGGTCAAGGGGTCGGGTGTAGGACAGCCTGTTTTGGTAACTGAGCAAATATTGTCGCGGTCTGCGTGATCGGGACGTTTATTGGACTCGCACAAAGCCACGAAGACGCGAAGCGATTGCGCGCCTTCTTTAAAGTCTTCGTGCCTTTGTGGCTTCGTGCGAGCCTGACCATTTTGGCGCCGCGCCGCAAACTAGACAGAAACGTCTGCTTTTGTTTTCTGTGACCTTTGCCCCAGA
>NZ_JBATHY010000143.1:0-3792 GCF_049667325.1 Parasphingorhabdus sp.
GGGTCGGGGGTGGGTCCGAGATGCCCGATAATCCCACCCCTAGCCCAGTATCAGGTAGAACTGCCCCCGGCAGTTCCAGATCAGTTCTGGGGACTGATCGACCTGATACTCGCAAGCGGGAGGGGGACGTCACCCTCCGCATCGGCTTCCGCCAGATCGACGGTTTTCGCGAGGCCTGGGCCGAACAGATCACTGCCGCACGGCCTTTCCGAACTATCGAAGAGCTTGCCCGCAAGGCCAACCTTCCGGCCCGCGCCCTCCGCCTGCTCGCCGATGCCGATGCCTGCCGTTCGCTGGGGCTCGACCGTCGCCAGGCCTTGTGGGAAGTGCGCCGGACTCCGGTCAACACCCTGCCGCTGTTCGAAGCCGCGCAGGCCAGGGAACTGGGCCAGGAACAGGACGCGCATCTGCCCGCCATGACCAAGGGCGAGCATGTCGTCGCGGACTATCAAAGCGTCCGGCTGTCGCTCAAGGGCCATCCGATGGAGTTTCTCCGCGAACATTTTCGGGCGATGGGCGTGCTCAGCTGCGCGGAACTTGCGGCAGCGAAAAATGGCTCACATGCGAAAGTCGCCGGCGTCGTCCTGATCCGCCAGCGGCCCGGCAAGGGCAATGCAATCTTTATCACGCTGGAGGATGAAAGCGGGGTCTCCAATCTGCTGCTCTGGGCCAGCCGGTTCGAGAAAATGCGCCGCCCGGTGATGGCGGCGCGGCTGATGCTGGCCACCGGAGAGGTCCAGCGGAGCGTCGAGGGCGTGACCCATTTGATGACCAGCCGAGTGGAGGATTATACGTTCATGCTGGATGAAATAACCGACCGCGAACGACCGAACATGCCGATGGCCCGCGCCGACGAGGTCAACCGGCCGGTCTATCGCAACGAGGACAGGCAGGCGGCACGAGCCGCCGGGTCACCGCCACAACATGTCGCCAGATCCAACGGAGGTCATCCGCGCAATGTCCGGATATTGCCGAAGTCGCGGGATTTCCACTAGGCCGTTGCGGTCTGAAACTGGCGTTCTCCGCTGCCGAAGACGAGATAGAAGATCAGGCCAAAGGCCGCGACCGCTGCCGCCACCTGAAACACCAGCGCCCATGACCCGGTGACGTCCAGGATCCAGCCGCTGACCAGCACGCCGACGATGCCGGGAATGGTGCCGGCGGTATTGGTAATACCCATCAGCGTGCCGGCATGTTCCGGCGCAATGTCCATATGATTGACGAAGAAACCGCTGACCGCAAAGGCGCCGAGCGCGCTGCCGATGGTCATGATGGTGATCGCGGTGACCGCATCGTCGGCTTGCCCGACCAGCAACAGCGCGATGATGCTGCCGCCCGAGCCGATCACCATCATCAATTTGCGCACCCGGGTGATCGTCATGCCGCTGACGATCAGACGGTCGGCGACCACTCCGGAAAGGTTGATGAAGATGAACAAGGCGATATGCGGCATCATCGCGAAAAAGCCTACCGACGCATAGTCGACGCCCAGCCCCTGGGTGACAAAGGTCGGCAGCCACGCAAGCAGGACGTAGAACCACCAGTTGTTGCAGAAATGGGCGACGATGACCGCCCAGACCGGCATATTGGTCATCAGCGCGCGCCATGGTGTGGCGCCAGCGGGCGTGTCGGCAATCGTGTCGGCGGCAATCAGGTCCAGTTCGGTCTGGCTGATACCGGCTTGCAGACGCGGGCTCGATGCGATGAGAAAATACCAGACCGCGCACCAGATGAATCCGATGCCGCCAAATATATAGAATACATATTCCCAGCCCCAGGCGGCGACAATCACCGGCGTCGCAAGCAGCGCGAACACTGTACCCAGGGGAATGCCGCTATTGGAAAAACCTGCGGATCGCGACCGTTCCCGGACCGGGACCCAACGGGCGTAGAGCGCGTATATGGCGGGGAAGGTTACCGCTTCACCCATGCCCATCAATATCCGGGCAACCACCAATACCGCGATACCCAGCGCGGCAGCCGGAGGCGCGACCAACGTGAACAGCGACCAGATCAAGACCCCGAAGCCGAGCACAACCTTGCCGCCATAACGATCGGCAAGCTTTCCGCCGACAACCTGGGTGAGTAGATAGCCGATGAAGAAGCTGGAGAGCACCAGGCCTTGCGTGGACATGTCCCAGCCATAGGTTTCCACCATCGGGATGATCGCGACCGAGATCGCGACCCGGTCCATATAACAGATGAAAATGGCCAGAAAGGCCATGAATACCAGTTGATGGCGTTTTTGCATATTCATCCTCCCCGATGATGTCCCCGTGCCTTGTTTTACATCGACAGGATGGACGGCTATTGTCTTGCATATCTGCCGCCAATCCCCTATAGTATCATTTGAAACTATATTGCGCCGGTGCGCATCATTATCTCGAGGAAATTTTTGTGGCTGATCTGTTTGAAAACCCCGTTGGTCTCGACGGCTTTGAATTTGTCGAATTTTGCGCGCCCGAGCGCGGCGTGCTCGAACCGGTGTTTGCGGTCATGGGCTTTACCGAAATTGCCCAGCATCGCAGCAAGGATGTCCATCTGTGGCGGCAGGGCGGCATCAACCTGATCATCAACTATGAGCCCAAATCCCCGGCCTGGTATTTTGCCCGCGAACATGGCCCGTCGGCCTGCGGCATGGCGTTCCGGGTAAAGGACGCGCGCAAGGCTTATGCCTATCTGCTCGAAAAGGGCGCCGAACCGGTGAATGTCGAAACCGGACCGATGGAATTGCGGATCCCCGCGATCCGCGGCATCGGTGGCGCGATCCTCTATCTCGTCGACCGCTATCAAGGCGGCGAACGGGGCGAAGACCTGTCGATCTATGATATCGACTTTGAATATCTGCCCGGCGTGGACCGCAATCCGGTGGGTGCGGGCTTCAACATCATCGATCACCTGACCCACAATGTTTACGGCGGGCGGATGAAATATTGGGCGGATTATTACGAGACCCTGTTCAATTTCCGCGAGATCCGTTTCTTCGACATCAAGGGCGAATATACCGGCCTGACCTCCAAGGCGCTGACCGCACCGGATGGCAAGATCAAGATCCCGCTCAACGAGGAAGGCGAAGGCGGCAAGGGCCAGATCGAGGAATTCCTGCGCGAATTCAACGGCGAAGGTATCCAGCATATCGCGCTTATCTGTGATGATCTGGTGACCTGCTGGGACCGGCTCAAGAAACTCGGGGTGCCGTTCATGACCGCGCCGCCCAACACCTATTACGAGATGCTCGACGGCCGCCTTTCCGGCCATGGCGAGGATGTCGATGCGCTGCAAGCCCGCGGCATCTTGCTCGACGGGACTACGGAAGGCGGCGAACCGCGCCTTTTGCTCCAGATTTTCGCCGAACCTCAGGTCGGACCGGTGTTCTTCGAGTTCATCCAGCGCAAGGGCGATGACGGTTTTGGCGAGGGCAATTTCAAGGCCCTGTTCGAGAGCATCGAACGCGATCAGGTTGCGCGGGGTGTACTGAACGTCAAGGAGCCAGCAGAATGACCGCACCAAAGATCGAAGGCATCCACCATGTCGCCTATCGCTGCAAGGACGCGAAACAGACGGTCGATTTCTACCAGCGCGTGATGGGCATGGATTTCCAGCTCGCCTTTGCCGAAAATGAAGTGCCCTCGACCGGCGAACACGACCCCTATATGCATATCTTTCTCGATGCCGGCGGCGGCAATGTCCTCGCCTTTTTCGAGCTGCCCGAGCAGCCGGACATGGACCGCGACCAGAACACCCCGGCCTGGGTCCAGCATATCGCGTTCAAGGTGAACTCGCTCGACGATC
>NZ_JBATHY010000144.1:0-4154 GCF_049667325.1 Parasphingorhabdus sp.
GCCGCACACCGCGTTCGAACCCCGCGACTTATACCGGTGCCTTCACCAATATCCGTGACTGGTTTGCCGGTCTGCCCGAGGCGCAGGTGCGCGGCTACAAGCCGGGCCGGTTCAGCTTCAACGTCAAGGGTGGTCGCTGCGAAGTGTGTCGCGGCGATGGGCTGATCAAGATCGAGATGCACTTTCTGCCTGACGTCTATGTCACCTGCGAGGAATGCCACGGCAAACGCTATAATCGCGAAACGCTCGAGGTGAAATTCAAGGGCAAGTCGATCGCCGATATTCTCGATATGACGGTCGAAGATGCGGTGAGCTTTTTCAAGGCGGTGCCGCCGATCCGCGACAAGATGGCGATGCTCTATGAAGTGGGACTGGGCTATGTGAAAGTCGGGCAACAAGCGACGACCCTGTCCGGCGGTGAAGCCCAGCGGGTGAAACTGGCCAAGGAGCTTTCCAAGCGCTCGACCGGGCAGACGCTCTATATTCTCGATGAGCCGACCACCGGCCTGCATTTCGAGGATGTCCGAAAGTTGCTGCAGGTGCTCCACCGGCTGGTCGAACAGGGCAATAGCGTGGTGGTGATCGAGCATAATCTCGACGTCATCAAGACCGCCGACCATATCCTCGACCTAGGCCCCGAAGGCGGCGTTCGCGGCGGCGAGATTGTCGCGCAAGGCACGCCGGAAGAGGTGGCCAAGGTCAAGGCCAGCTATACCGGCGGCTATCTGAAGGATATGCTGGCGAAGTAAGCGGTGATTATCAGCAGCGATTATTTGGCTGATTTCGCAATCAGGTGCGCGGCTTGTTTCCTTTAGTATCGCACCCCGCGCGCGCGCCAGAGCAGCAATAGTGGCGCCAGCAATTCAACAATCATTCCGGCAATTTGTTCGGTAGGCGGTGCACCGATCGTCAGATAGGATATTGCCCTTGCGCAGCCGCCGATGAAGATGGCGATGATTGCAAAGCGGAACAGGTCACCCCTTCGCCTGATATCGCCAGAGCTGTAGAAGATCATCAGCGCGACACCGATATAGACGCCGGAAAGGTAACGATACTGGTTATCCATCGCGGCGCTGAAAGGCTCAGCGCCCATATGCTCTGCTGCGCCGAAAAACATCCCGTTCAATCCAAACCAGAGCGGTATCAAGCCAATCAATATGGTCACAAAACGAAATGCTATCATGTGTTTTCCCTCTGCTTTCCCGTCTTCCCCGACGGGGAAAGATCTGGCGACGTGACAGATTTAATTCCTGCCCATTGCCGATTGAGAATATGTTGTCTGCCAGTCACTGAGCCCCCTCATCTGACTCCAACCGGCGACCAGGTTTACAAACTTTCCATCCGCCTCCCCGAAGCGGGCAGGCTCGGCTTGCCGCGCGAAACGGCCGAGCAGATGAAACAAGTTCCGATGGTATATGCGCCCTATTTTAAACCCCGTTACAAATGAAGATTGGCACGGAGGGAATGGACTGTCAATTTTTGTGTGCAACCGCAGTGGCATAACGACGATCGATAGATGAACGGGCACGGTTGCACCGATCAAGAAAAATGCTGAAGCGGCATTTGTGCACGCAACGCAGTTACAGCCGTTCGAGCCGGACCGGCAGTCCGTCCTTTGGCTGCGGAATCGGAAAAGCCTGCCATTTCGGCACATGATCCTCACCGCCTTGCAGCACGATACGGTTCTGGGTCAGCATTGCGTGCATCAGGATCTTGATCTGCATATAGGCGAAATGGAGGCCCAGACACATATGCGCGCCGCCGCCAAAAGGCACCCATGCATATTTGTGACGCCCGGCGCTGTTTTCCGGCGTGAAGCGCAACGGATCGAACTTTTCCGGATCGGGCCAGTGCTTCTCCATCTTGTGAACAAATTGCGGGCTGATACCGACATTGGTACCGGCGGGTATCGTGTAGTTGCGGAAGGTAAATTCCTTGAGCGCGCGGCGCGGGATGCTCGGCACCGGCGGGATCAGGCGCAGCGATTCCTTGAACGCCAACTCGGTGAGTTCCAGCTTGCCCAGTTGTTCCATGGTCAGCACCGTTCCGGCCGGTGCAACCGAGAGGCATTCATCGCGCAAGCGATCCTGCCATTCGGGATTTTTCGCGAGTAAATAGACCATGCTGGTCGCCGAAGAAGTGATCGTGTCATGCGCCGCCATCATCAGGAAGTTCATGTGATCGACGACTTCATCTTCGGTCAAAAGCTCTCCATTCTCATGGGTTGCGAGGCATATCTGGGTAAAGATGTCCTCTCCGCCCTTGGCGCGCCGCTCCTTCACTTGAGGGGTGAAATAGTCGAGCAGATATTCGCGCGCCTTCACGCCCTTCCACATTTTAGTGAATGGGATGGGCGAACGCGCGACACCAATCGACGCCTGCACCTCGTCGACAAAGGCCTTGTTGATCGTGTCTGCTTCCGGCCCCCACGGGATGCCGAGAATGGCGCTGGCTGCGGTATCGAGCGAAAGCGACTTGATCGCCGGATAAAATTCGAATGCGGTTCCGCCCCACTCTGCGACACGTTCCAATATGCCGGTCCCCAACACCTCGCAATGATGCTTCATTGGTCCGGGTTTAAAAGCAACCGAGAGCGCCTTGCGGTCGGCCCTGTGCCGGTCAAAATCCATCAACATCAATCCGCGCGGAAAGAGATTGTTAAGCACCGGACCCCAGCCCTGCTCGCTGGAAAATATCTTGTCCTTGTTGAACATCACCATTTCGGTCGCATCGGCACCAAGCAGCATGACATTCTGCTTGCCGAAACTATAAGTGCGATAGACCGAACCATAGCGTTCGAACATATATTTGCCAAAACCGATCGGGTCCTTGAGAACCTTCAGCGTCGTTCCCAATATCGGCAAGCCGTGTTCGCCGGGAATATGCGACAGTTGCTCGTCGCTCGGTGTTTTTACCCAATGCGGATTGGCAGATTCCTGATAGGGATATCCATGCGGTTTTGCTGAAATCGTCGCCAAGGGTAGAGCTCCTGAACCAAAGTTACATCATCCTACTAGCTACTTTCATTAATGTCAGCAAGACCCTCCATTCATCCATTATTCAATCGCGGCAGGATAAGTATCGCAGCAATGGAAAAAGAACCGCGACCAGGCACATGCCGTGCTGCTATGGCCGGTTTCGAGGGAAACGATCATGACCCGTTTTACGATGCCCCGATCGCTGAAGTCCGTGGTGGCGATTGGTGCGCTGTTGAGCCTGGGCGGCTGTATGTACGGCGGTTCCGGTTATTATGGCGACGGCTATGTCAACAATCGTGGCTATGACTGCGATCCCTATGCCCCCTTCGACGACTATTATGCGTGCGACTATGGCTACGGCTTTGCCAATATCGGTTTCGGCGGCGGCTGGTATGATCAATATTATTATCCCGGCTATGGTGTCTTTCTCTTCGACCGCGGCGGCCAGCGCCACGCGATGCGCGATCATCACCGGCGCCATTGGGCCAGACAGCGCGCTCAATTTGGCGGGCACCACGCCAGAGGACGCCATCGGAACGCGGAACGGCATGCCGATCGGCGTGACGATCGGTCTGGGCGCGGCGACGGCGTGCGCGATCAAAGGCGCAGCGACGACCGTAACAATATAGGGACGCGTAGCGCCCGCGGCGTCCGTCCGGTGACAAGAACAACACGGTCCGACCGCAATGTCCAGGCCACCCCTGCCCGTAATCGCGGCGACCGGGCGGGACAGGGCAACGGGCGCCCGACGAGAGCGATCCAGCAGCCGCAAGCGCGCCCTGCCCAGGCATCCAGCCCGCCACGACCGGAAACTCCGCGCCAATCACCGCGGACCAATCCCAACGCGCGTGAACGGCTTAGCGACGAATAGATATCGACACCCCGCTGTCCCCGTCCCGAACGATTGCTGCCTTTCCGCAAAACACGCCCATTTTACCGTCGCGAAAACCGGTAGATGCAACGAATTTGACAAGATCGGACAGCTTGCCGATGGGCGTCCAGTCTAAAGGTTAAGACAATTGTAATCATCGTAAATAGCCTATATCCTTGGATCACGAGTTAAGTTTCGAGGATTTTGGTCGATGGCAAGCGCATTTAGCGACATTCAACCCGACGAATACACCCCGTCGGAAAAGCATCCGCAGCATGGCGTCATCATTGGCGGACCGGCGGCGC
>NZ_JBATHY010000145.1:0-4548 GCF_049667325.1 Parasphingorhabdus sp.
GGCTTGGCCACCGGCTTCGGCGGGGCCGGCTTGGCTTTCGCCGCCGGCTTAACGGGCACCGGCATCCTGTGGCCCTCATGCTGCGCGAGCGCCGGCGCGGATACGCCGAGCAACATCAAGATTATCAGGGCCTTCATGCTGCAGCTCCTTCGGGATAGGCGACGCTAACCGTCTGCATCATCCCGGCGTGCATATGGTAGAGCAGATGGCAGTGGAACGCCCAGTCACCCGGCTCGTCGGTGGTCACGTCAAAAGTCGCGCTGCTGCCCGGCTGGACGATCACCGTATGCTTTTTGGGCTGATAATGGCCTTGCCCGTTGACGATCTCGAAAAACATCCCGTGCAAGTGGATCGGGTGGGCCATCATCGTGTCGTTGACCAGCTTGACCCGCACCCGTTCATTATAGCCGAAGCGGATAGGCGCATCGCCGACGGCGCTCATTTTCTTGCCGTCAAAGCTCCACATATAGCGTTCCATATTGCCGGTGAGATGCAATTCCATCTCGCGGTCGGGCGAGCGCTTATTGTGGTCCATCTCGAGCGATTTCAGCATCCGGTAATTGAGCGTCCGGTGCGGGACTTTGTCGAGACCAAGCCCGGAGAAGCCGGTGCGATCCTGCGGGTTCATCGCGACCATATCGATGCCGGGCCCGACTTCGACGCTATCGGGCAGCATGCTGGTGTCGCGCATATTCATGCCGCCCAAGCCGGCCATGTCATGGTCCGCCATAGCTGCGTCGCCGCCAGACGTGTCGCCGTGGTCCATTGTCGAATGTTCCGTCGCGTCCGGTTCTGCAGGGCCGTGGTTCATTTTGCTATGATCCACAGGCTGGGTCGGTTCTGCACCATGCGCGCCATGATCCATCCCGCCCTGATCTTCGCCATGGTCCATCCCCATATCCGCCATCGTCAATAGCGGCGGATCTCGCAGGGCTGGGAAGGCTGCCTTGCGACCCGGCTGAGAGGTTAGCGAGGCTTGCGCCATGCCGCTGCGGTCCATGCTCTCGGCGGCCAGCGCGAAGGCGCCTTCTTGAGTCGGGGTGACGATCACGTCATAGGTTTCGGCGACGCCGATCTGCAGCTCGTCGACGGTGACCGGCTGGACATTTATGCCATCGGCCTGGACCACCGTCATCGGCAGGCCGGGCAGGCGGATGTTGAAAAAGGTCATCGCGCTGCCGTTGATGATCCGGAGCCGCACGCGCTCGCCCACTTTGAATGGCAGCTCCAGGCCGTCACCAGGGCCATGCCCGTTGACAAGATAGGTATAAGTCGGCGCAGACACATCGGCAATGTCGGTCGGCATCATCCGCATCCTGCCCCACATGCGCCGTTGCTCGCCGCTCAAATCATAGTCATCGGTCGCTGTCGTCTTTTGCTTGCTGAAATAGCCCTCTGCCACTTTCAGTTTCTTCATGATCTGATGTGGATGCATGGCCGCAAATTCGCTGAGCAAAATCACATGCTCGCGATCATATTGCACCGGATCGGGACCGGCGGGATCGATGATGATCGGGCCATAATGACCGAGCTGTTCCTGCAACCCGCTATGGCTGTGCCACCAGTAAGTGCCGGACTGGCGCGGTGTGAACGGCACGTCAAAACGTGCGCCGGGCTTGATCCCGGGAAAGCTGATCCCCGGAACGCCGTCAAACTGGAACGGCAACAGCAGGCCATGCCAGTGGACCGAACTGTCGACATCCAGCATATTATGCACCGAAAGCAGGGTTTTCTTGCCCTCCTTCATCCGGATCAGTGGCCCCGGAACCGTGCCGTTGACCGCAATCGCATGGCCGACCCGGCCACCGGTGGAAAAGCTACCATCGGCGATATGCAGATCGATTTTCGCGCCGGAAACTTGGTCAATGCCCTTGCGCACTATTCTGTCCATTTTGCCCATGGCCCATGCGGGCATGGGGAGAGCAGCGGTCGCGCCGAGAAGCGCAGAATGTCCGATCAATTGACGGCGGGAGAATTTCATGTTGGCTTTTCCATTAAAATACCATATACCCCTATGAGGTATTTGTTCAAGAGGGAAAGCATGGCCAAAGGTGCACTCGATCAGAAAATCAACCGGCTTCGCCGTATCGAAGGACAGGTACGCGGGATTGCGCAAATGGTCACAGACGACCGCTATTGCATCGACATTTTGCATCAAGTGCAGGCGGTGAAGTCGGCACTGGCAAAAGTCGAAAGCCAGATATTGAAAGACCATGCCGCTTGCTGTGTCAGCGAAGCGATATCATCCGGTGATCCGGCGCAGCAGAAAGAGAAATTCGACGAACTCATCGATCTGTTCGAAAAAGTGAAAAGATGATCAGAAGCTTGGTCAATGAGATAAAGGAAAAAATGATGATCGGATCTATCGCAAAATCGATGAGAGAGACCAGCGCTGCCGGATTTCTGCTGGTTTCGCTGGCAGCCTGTTCAACCGCAGCACAGGCAGCAAGCTATACGATGTACCGCGATGCGGGTTGCGGCTGCTGCCTGAAATGGGCGGACCACGCCGCTGAAGGACTTGATGCCGAAGTGATCGCCGAAAATGCCGACATGCAGATGGTCAAGGATCTGCACGGCGTTCCCGACGAATTGCGCGCCTGCCACACGATGATCGTCGAAGGCTATGTCATCGAAGGCCATGTCCCGGCAGAAGCCATACAGAAATTGCTCCGCGAAAAACCGACAGATGTGATCGGCATCGCGGTAGCCGGCATGCCGGTGGGATCGCCCGGAATGGAGCATCAGGATATGACCGAACCTTATCAAGTGATCGCATTCGGTCCCAAGGGCCAGCGCGTCTTCGCCAGCTACAACTAGTCAACAACAAGCGATGTACAAACGGAAATTTGACAGGTTCAACTTCGGATTTCTCCCGCAATCTTTGCCTTGATTCGAAAAGGAGCTTGAGATGACCGAGACCGCTCCCCCCCGTCACGGCCATGAAGATTGCGGCCATCCAGTCAAGGACCCGGTCTGCGGCATGACGGTCGATCCGGACAAGGCCGAACATCATGCGCGCCATGATGATCAGGATTATCATTTCTGTTCCGCCGGTTGCCGGACCAAATTTGTCGCCGACCCGGAACGCTATCTTTCGCCCGATCGGTCGACCGCGCAGGACGATGTTGCCAAAGGCACGATCTACACCTGTCCGATGCATCCGGAAATCCGGCAGGAAGGACCCGGTTCCTGTCCGATCTGCGGCATGGCTCTGGAGCCGGAAACATTCTCGCTCGATAGCGGCCCCGACCCTGAATATATTGATATGCGCAGACGCTTCTGGGTGAGCGCGTTATTTTCCTTCCCTCTGTTCGTCTATGCGATGGGAGACATGATCCCCGGGAAACCGTTTGAATCCTGGTTCGATCCCGCCGCCGCGACATGGATACAGCTGCTGTTGGCAACGCCGGTCGTCCTTTGGGGAGCGTGGCCGTTCTTTGTCCGCGGCGTGCAATCGCTCAAGACCATGAATCTCAACATGTTCACGCTGATCGGCCTTGGCGTCGCAGTGGCTTATGGTTTCAGTCTGGTCGCGACTTTCTTCCCTGATTTGTTCCCCGCCGCGTTTCGTGGCCATCATGGGACCGTCGCGGTCTATTATGAGGCCGCAGCCGTCATCACGACATTGGTGCTCTTGGGACAGGTACTCGAACTCAAAGCGCGCGGCCAGACCTCCAGCGCCTTGCGCGCCCTTCTGGAACTGGCCCCACCGGTCGCCACGCGGATCAACGCGGACGGTTCGGAAGAGGAAATATCGCTTGATCTCGTCCAGTCGGGTGACAGGTTGCGTGTCCGTCCGGGCGAGAAAGTCCCCGTTGATGGCACCATTGCCAAGGGGTCGAGCACCATCGATCAGGCGATGATCACCGGTGAACCCATTCCGGTCACCAAAGCCGAAGGCGACGATGTCACCGGCGGGACGGTCAATCAGACCGGCAGCTTTGTGATGACCGCCGAGCGTGTCGGCAAGGACACTTTGTTGGCAAAAATTGTCCAGATGGTCGCAGACGCCCAGCGCAGTCGCGCCCCGATTCAAAAGCTTGCCGACATGGTAGCCGGCATCTTCGTTCCTGCGGTAGTTCTGGTCGCCCTGACGACCTTCGTCGTCTGGGCAATATGGGGGCCGGAACCAGCGCTGGCTTATGGCCTGGTCAACGCAGTCGCGGTTCTGATCATTGCCTGTCCCTGTGCGCTGGGCCTCGCCACCCCGATGTCGATCATGGTCGGCACCGGCAAGGGCGCGCAAAACGGGATTTTGATCAAAAATGCCGAAGCGCTCGAAACCTTTGAGAAGATTGACACTATCGTTGTCGATAAAACCGGGACGCTCACCGAAGGGAAACCGAAGCTGGTATCTGTCGAACCGGAAAGCGGCTTTGACGCGGACGAACTGCTGGCACTCGTCGCTGCTATCGAGGTCGCCAGCGAGCATCCTCTGGCTGCTGCCATTGTCGACGGCGCGACAGACAGAGAGCTACAGTTCGAGGCAGCGAGCGATTTTCAATCGGTCACCGGCGAGGGCGTCGAAGCGACCGCCCGGGATAGACG
>NZ_JBATHY010000146.1:0-6213 GCF_049667325.1 Parasphingorhabdus sp.
CAAATTGCAGATTGACGCATTGGCGGAACAGAGCGAAATTACCATTTCGTCCGACATTCCCGGTGATCGGCACTTGCAGGCCGGTGATCTGTCCGTCGCCAAGCGGTCCGGTCAACAATATCCGTCCGTCGATATTCGTGCCGCCCCGACGCGCCGGTGAAAAAGCCAGGGCCGGAATTTTCAGCTGTGCCGTACCGGCCTGGTAGGTGGCCATTTCGAGCCGTCCGGAAAAGCCGCGCGACAGGCTTCCGTCATCCAGCACCAATTTGGCGCTCGGGAAACCGCCGCCGGCGAGCCGGATGTTTCCGTCGGCCAGCATCCGGATATTCTTGTCGGTAAAGGCAAGCAGCAACGGATCGCTCAGGGTCAGCGTTGCGCCGGACCGCGAGCGGGCCGCAAGCGCATTGAACGCAAGCGTTGTCCGCCCTGCCCCTTTGGAAAACTTGATGTCGCTGGATATATCCAGGTTGTTTCCAGCCTGCTGCACCGCTTTTGCAAGCCTCGCCACGATAGGACCAACCGGCGTCCCGGCGGTGGATTTCGAAAGGCTTGCAGCTTGCTGCAAGATGTTCTGCGCAACCCGAACACCGCGGATTTCCGGCTGCCCGGTAAAGCTGGCGGTCATCGGCGAAGCGCCATAACCCAGCGCAAACAGCCCCTTGATCCGCGAAACTTCGGCGCGGCCATAAGGGGACTTCAAGCCGCTTGCGGACAGATCCACATCGCCACTGCTCTGGTTGAAATCACCGGTCAATTCAACGGTGGCTGTGATGTTCCGACTGGAATAATCGGCATAGCGAAACGGCCCACCGACCAGACCGGCGTTGCCCGACCAGCTGGCCAGATCATCGCCAAGGTCAACCGAGACCTGCGCGGCGAAATCTTGTCCTGCCAGATCGAGATTGCTGCATGTCACCGCCGGTATCCGCAGGGGTCCCTTTAATTGCGGCTTCTTGTCGCGGATCGCGATCTCGCCAAAGAAGGTCGGCCGTTCGAGATTGCAACCACCGGCATCCAGATTCCGGCTGATCGCCGCGATTTCTCCGTTAAAGCTATAATGCAGATGGCCTTCACCATTTAGCGCAAGTCCGATGACGCCATATTCGCTGTCTACGCGAAGCTTGGCGTCGGTCAAATTCAGCCAGATAGCAGGCAGCGCGAGCGGGCTGTCATCCTCCGGATCGGTGAACTTGTCGAGCTCCCCGAAAGTCAGCTTGCCATTTTCCAGCCGCCCGAACAGCTTGACGCCGCTCGCCCGTACCCAATTCACGCCGACGCCGCCCAACGACAGCGAGTTGCCGACTTCCACCAGCTCGGCGGTCAGGTCGGGACGTTCCGGATCGCCGATCACCAGATTGCGAATGACCTGCCTGCGAAGCCCGATATCCTCGATTTCATAGCTCGCGGTGACGTCCATCTGGTCAAGTTCGGATTGGATGACATTGTCGGCCAGCGTTGTCCGGCTGATCCACAGGACAATCAGAGCAAGCAGGATCAGAACAAGCAAAATCCCGCCGAACAGCCGAAACCGGAAACGGCGACCGACGAGGTCATTGGCGATTTCTTCATCCATCGCGGTTGAAATGCAGAATTCTTCCTTAAGTTGCAATGTACAAGTGTCTAGCGGACGAGTTTTCCGGCTCAATACCGATACTGGACATTTCCGGTCTGTTTTCCGCTTATCGACCCAGTTCCTGTTTTGTTCTGGTATCAGGCGACCTATGACCGAAGGTACCGGCAATCAGTCAACTTCATCTCAGCAGGGCAGCGGTCATCGCGCACGCCTGCGCCGTCGGATATTGACGGGTCGGGGAGACGTCCTGGAAGATCATGAGCTGGTCGAATATCTGCTTGCGTTGGCCATTCCCCGCCGCGACACCAAACCACTCGCCAAGCAACTGATCGACGAATTTGGAGGATTTTGCGGACTTTTGGTGGCCGATAGCGATGCGCTAGCCAATTTTCCCGGAATGGGAGAAACCAGCGCAGCCGCACTGAAAGTCGTCCAGATTGCCGCCTTGCGCCTGGTTTCCGAGCCGGTGCGCGAACAACCGATTCTGGCGAGCTGGCAGGCTTTGCTCGATTATCTGAGGGCCGATATGGCGCATCTCGCCCACGAACGGGTGCGGGTACTGCACCTCAACAGCAAAAACCGGCTGATCCGTGATGAACTGGTCAGCGAAGGGTCGATCGATCAGGCGGCCATCTATACCCGCGAAGTCATCAAGCGCGCGCTGGCTTTGGGATCGGCGGCGATCATCCTCGTCCATAATCATCCGAGCGGCGACAGCAGCCCCAGCCGACAGGATATCGCGATTACGAAAGACATTTGCGACGCAGCGCGGACCCTCGGCATCGCCGTCCATGATCATATCATCATCGGCAAGGACGGCCATACATCCTTTCGATCACAGGGATTGATCTAGCGGATCAGGCTCCGCTGTCCTTGCCGGTAATCAGTCGGATTCCATTCTGCATCGTAAAATAGGACCAGATCCAGTTGACCAGCACGGAAATACGGTTGCGGGTTCCCGACAGAAAACCGACATGCACGGCACCCCATAGCCACCAGGCGAGCGCGCCATGGAGTTTGAAAAAGCCGAAATCGGCAACGGCACTTTTGCGACCGATGGTCGCAAGGCTGCCTTGATGCCTATAGACAAAGGGCGCCACCATCGCTTCGCCCAGCAACTGCTTTTCAAGGAATTTGGCAACATAGGTTCCGGCCTGTTTCGCCGCCGGGGCCAGCCCGGGCACGGGTTTGCCATCCCAACCGTTGCTGCCAGCGGTATCGCCAATGGCGAAGACATTATGATGGCCGGCAACGCACAGATGATCATCGACCAGCACCCGGCCCGCACGGTCAGTCTGCGTATCCAGCCAGCGACCAGCCGGTGAAGCGACCACACCGGCCGCCCATAGAACGGTTTCGGTCGCAATCTCGATATCCTTGCCGATCTCGACATGATCGGCGGCAATATGGGTCACCCGTGAACCCATGCGAATTTCCACGCCCAGATTGTCCAGCGATTGCGCTGCACGAGCCGAAAGTTCTTCCGGGAATGCCGGTAATATCCGGTCGCCTGACTGGACCAGGATGATCCGCGCCTGCGCCGGATCAATCCGGCTGAATTCGTCCTTCAGTCCGTGATGGGCCAGTTCGGCAATGGCACCCGCCAACTCGACACCGGTGGGGCCGGCTCCGACGATGACAAATGTCAGCAGCCTCTTGATGCGCGCCGGATCGCTCGACGACTCCGCTTTTTCAAAGGCCCGCAGGACGCTGGCGCGCACCGATACGCCGTCTTCAATGGTTTTGAGGCCCGGTGCAAATGGAGCCCATTCATCCTTGCCAAAATAGCTGTGTGAAGCTCCGGTTGCGAGGACCAGATGATCATAGTCCATGCTGTTCCGGCCAAAGGTCAAAGTCTTCGCTTCGCTGTCGATCCCGCTGACTTCGCCCAGAACCACGCGGACGTTGCCATCCCTGCGGAACAATCCCCGTATCGGCGTGGCAACATCGGCTGGAGAGAGGGCGGCGGTCGCGATCTGATAGAGCAGCGGCTGAAACAGATGGTAGTTATGCCGGTCAATGAGGGTGATTCTGACCGGCAGGTTTTTGAGCTTGTTCACACAGGCAAGCCCGCCAAACCCCGCACCGACCACCACGACATGCGGCCAATGGCCGGGAACCTCATCATATTTGCGGTCGAACAATATATTGGATTCCAGCCAGCGCGAGATTAGGCGATCGAAGGACATATAACCGGCGCCGAACACCAACAGCAGACCAAAAGATAGAATCGGAAAGAGCGACAGATCGGGATGCAGGCCCATCACCATCAATGTGCTCAGCGACAATATCAGCAACCATCCGACAACGGGGATCATAAACCCGGCAACCAGCGCAAACGCAAGACATGTGGACGCCGCTAAACCCAATCCCTCAAAACTGTCGAGCGGCAGGAAAATACTCGCATCGGGGAAACCCGGAAACCCGGCTAAGCTGAGCAACGTCGCCGCTATCCACAACCGCAAGATCATCAGCCACACAGGCGCTCCAAATTCGGTCATCCATCCAAAAACCCGCATCATCGGCCGAGCAAAGGGCAATGCACTTCCGCCGAGACCTGCAGACACCGCCCTGTCGAACGAAAACGCCCCAGCCCCGCTCAGCACGTACCAGCCGAGTATCGCGACTAGCCAGAGGTTGAAATCGATCGGGATATATTCGACCTGGCTGATGGCCAGCAACGTCAGGATAGCGAGCGCCGCGCCGCGTGTGAACAGACCGAAGAGCAGCAGCATCGGTGCGATCACTTCAATCAACACGCCGACAACCGCCGCCGTTTCCGGTGCCATCCAGCTGACTGGATATTCAAATCGTGCAAGGTTCAGTGCCGTATCCCAATCGCCCAGTTTCACGATACCGGAACGGAAAATCGCCTGAGCGACCAAAAGCCGTATCAGCAAATCGAAAAACGGACTGACCAGCGCAATAACCGACCGATAGGTCTTGACCCAGCCCCGAACGGTGACGCGGACAAAGGGAGAAAAGCGCTCTTCCTGAAAATCTGGTGCGGCTGTCATATTAACCCCTCATTCCGGACAGGTTCGTGCGAGCGGCGAATTTGTTACAGCGACATTCAGTACAGGAACATCGGCATACCTTCGACCTGTATCAGGCTCGCCCGATATTGGTTGGCATCATAAAGCCCCGACACATTGACCCCCTTGCTGTCCTCCAGCAGCGTGCCGATCGGCACCGTGGCATAATTGCCATCGCTGAGGCAGACCATTTCGGCCATCCGGTCCTGCTCGATCAGCTGCACCGCCAACGCACCAAACGCAAAGCCGACCATCCGGTCCATCGCGTCCGGTTCTCCGGCGCGCATCAGATAGGCAAGCTCCTGCACGATAGTCCTCTGGCCACTGCGTGCCTCGATTTCACGCGCTAGCTGGATACCTATGTTCAGGCCATCGCGGTTGGTGTTCGACTTGTTGATCTCGTCGGCAAAATCGGTGGAACCTGATAGCAGAGCCCCCTCGGACACCAGGCATATCGCATAGGATTCAGGATTCGCCTCCTTGTCTTCGAGCAGCAACGGCAACAGCACATCCATGTCTGCGGGAACCTCTGCAATCACCGTCCGGTCGGCTTGCGACAGAAAACCGGAGAGCAAAGCGGTTTCGCCCGATCGCCGCCCGAACAATTCGATCACCGCGATCCGCTCATGGCTCGCTGCCGTGGTGCGCAGCGAATTTATCGCCTGCACCGAACGAGTGACGGCGGTCGAAAACCCGATGCAATAATCGGTGCCATAGACATCATTGTCCATCGTCTTTGGGATCGAAATGACGTTGCGGCCAAGGCTCGACAGATAGGCCGAGAAACGCAGCGTACCATCCCCGCCCATGGTGATCAGCGCATCGACCTCGAGAGCATCGAGAACGTCCAGAACCTTTTGGGTCTGGTCACCCTGATCCGTCGCACGGGGATCGCAGCGGGAGCTGTGCAATATAGTGCCGCCTTGACGGTCGATACCGCGCACCCGATCCCGGTCGAGCATCATGACGCTGTTTTCGTTCGCCCAGGGATCGGCGGGATCAATTTCCAGCACCCCTTCCCAGCCGCGACGCAATCCAACCACGTCCCAGCCCCGCTGCCATGCCGAAGTTGCAATCGACTGGATGCACGGGTTGAGGCCCGGGACATCGCCGCCGCCGGTGAGCACTGCCAATCGCATTTTATTCTCCCTGTTTCCGCCGCTCCATTGCCGACTCATTTGGTTGGTGCTAGCGGGGCCGCAAATCTCGGCACATCATTGCCGCAAAGCTGCTCTTTATCCAAGGACCAATCATGATCCCACGCTATTCCCGCCCCGAAATGGTCGCCCTCTGGGAACCTGAATCGAAATTCCAGATCTGGTTCGAAATCGAAGCCCACGCCACCGATGCCCTCGCCGAACTCGGCGTGGTGCCCAAGGAAGCGGCAGCCGCGATCTGGGCCAAGGGCAAGTTTGATGTCGCGCGGATCGACGAGATCGAGCGCGAAGTGAAGCATGATGTCATCGCCTTCCTGACCAATGTTGCAGAAAATGTCGGCGAAGAATCGCGCTTCATGCATCAGGGCATGACCTCGAGCGATGTTCTCGATACCTGCCTGGCGGTACAACTGGCGCGCGCGTCGGACATATTGCTGGCCGATATCGA
>NZ_JBATHY010000147.1:0-7324 GCF_049667325.1 Parasphingorhabdus sp.
GATCGCGTTCGTGGCTGATCACCAATATTGTCGCCTGATAGCTGGTCAGGAAATTCTCCAGCCACAGGGTTGCTTCGAGATCGAGGTGGTTTGACGGCTCGTCGAGCAGCAACACTTCGGGTTGCGAGAATAACAGGGCCGCGAGCGCGACGCGCATCCGCCAGCCGCCGGAAAAGCTATCCATCGGCTGTTGCTGGGCGGTTTCGTCAAAGCCCAGGCCGATCAGGATCTTGGCCGCGCGCGCCGGCGCGCTATGCGCCTCGATCATGTTCAGCCGTTCGTGGATTTCGGCAATCCGGTGCGGGTCGGCGGCGGTCTCTGCCTCCGCCAACAGCGATGCGCGCTCGACATCAGCAGCGAGCACGGTGTCGAGAGGGCTGTCCTGTCCGGCGGGCGCTTCCTGCGCAATATAGCCGAGCCGTGCGTCCTTGGGCATGTCGACGCTGCCGTCATCAGGCTCGAGCATCCCGGCGATAACCTTCATCAATGTCGATTTGCCAGCGCCATTGCGGCCGATCATCCCGACGCGCGCGCCGGGTGGCAGCGCTGCGGTCGCGCCGTCGAGGATCACAGTGCCGCCGAGGCGCACGGTTATATTACTGAAATTAAGCATGGGGAGCCGTTAGCGGAGCTTGCAGCCTTTTGCCAGCGTCGTGAAAACGGAAATAGCAATTGGGGGTGAATTTCCGCTGGTAACGGCCAATCCGTCGTTCGGTTGCGCCAGATATGGGGAAATACGTATAGGCTGGCGCGGCGGAAAACCTATCTAACTTCAGATGATCAAAGCAGATAACCGATTGAACGGCGGGATATTGCAGTGACTATGCTGAACGACATGTCCGGAGACTGGCTGGTCTACCGCGACCTGGCAATCGCCTTGTCTGCAGGCCTGCTGATCGGGGTCGAGCGCGGATGGACGATGCGCGACGAGCGCAAGGGTGCGCGTGTCGCAGGGATTCGGACTTTCGGACTTATCGCCGGATTGGGGGGTCTGGTCGCTCTGATTGCCGAGAGCCTTAGTTTGATAATCGCCGCCATCTTGCTTGCCGGCATGGTGACCATGATATCCTTCAGCCATATCAAGACGATCCATGAGCCCGACGGGCGAAGCATCACCAATTTCGTGGTATCGTTATTGGCGCTATGTCTCGGCCTCTTGGCGGGGAGCGGTTATCCGGCGCTGGCGATGGCCGGAGCAGCGATTGTGGCCGCGCTTCTGTCGATGCGGTCCGAACTCCACGGACTGCTTGGCAAACTGGGGTCAACCGATATCAAGGTCATGATCCGTTTTGCGCTGATCGCGCTCGCGGTGCTGCCCTTTTTGCCGAACCGCGATTTCGGGCCTTATGATGCGTGGAACCTGCAACAATTGTGGCTGGTGGTCATCCTGGTGACGGGCCTGTCCTTCGCCGGCTATGTTGCCAACCGGATATTCGGCGAGAGCCATGGCACGGTCGTCACCGCGGTGATTGGCGGGGCTTATAGTTCGACGGCGGTGACCGCCGCCCTTGCGCAAAGAATGCGCGGCGATGACAGCAACAGGCGCACTTTGTCGGCCGGTATCGCCCTGGCTTCGGCGGTGATGTATGTCCGGGTGCTGTTGCTGACTCTGATACTCGCGGATTTTGCGTTCGTTCCGCTCGCCATGATCATCGCGCCGGCCGCTCTGGTGGCAGCGATCATCGGATTGCTGCTTTTGCGCCGGAGCGGCGCCGCCAAAAGTGACGAGAGTGTCGAAACGAGAAACCCTATTCGCTTGCTACCTGCCTTCTTTTTTGCGTTGACGGTTGCGGTGATGTCACTGGCCGCGCGCTGGGCGGAAGCCAAATTCGGCAGCAGCGGAATCGCCTATCTGACCCTGATCATGGGATCTCTCGACGTCGATGCCGCGATCATAACCCTCGGGGGCCTGCCGGAGGGTACAATTTTGTCGAATCTTGCGGGTTTCGTGTTGGCGATGACGGTTCTAGCCAATATGATTTTCAAGGCAGGCGTGGCGGGTATTACTGCTGGCTGGAAAAATGGACGGTCGGCTGTCGCTGCCTTGGCTGCCAGCAGTCTGGTTCTCGCTATCGCGGGACTTTTGAGTTTTGTGGCGCTCGATATCCGTTTTTGACGGACGACATCGCGACTAAAGCTTGGTTGCCAGCCAGATTGTATGTTTTGCGCCCTTGCCATTGCTGCGGGCAGGGACGGTTTTGACATCGACGGCGAATCCGGATTTTTTCAGGCGCGACGTGAATCCTGTATCGCCTTCGCTTGACCAGACCGCCAATATGCCGTTCGAGCGCAGCGCCTTCTTGGCCGTAGCCAGACCTGTCAGGCTGTACAGCCGGTCGTTGGCTTCATGGGTCAGACCATCGGGTCCATTGTCGACATCGAGCAAAATGGCATCATATTCGCGGTCTGCCTT
Source organism: Parasphingorhabdus sp. (assembly GCF_049667325.1). Classification (GTDB taxonomy): domain Bacteria; phylum Pseudomonadota; class Alphaproteobacteria; order Sphingomonadales; family Sphingomonadaceae; genus Parasphingorhabdus. The sequence continues at coordinate 2,414 of NZ_JBATHY010000147.1, forward strand.
ATGGATGGCATTGCAGACATCGCCGATCGTGATGGTGACGCGGCTATCGTCAAGACATTGTTGCGATAGCGCCGCCATTGGCCCGCGCGCCCATTTGACGATCGCGGGGATCAGTTCAACCACTTCGGCGCTTGCTTGCGGCGGCAAAACCGACAGCGCCGCACGCAGGGTAAATCCCATGCCGTAGCCGCCGATCAATATGCGTGGATTTTTTACCGCCAGGCGCCCGCAGGTGAGAGTGGCCAGCGCTTCTTCCGATCCGCTAAGCCGGCTGTTCATCAGTTCGATGCGGCCGAGCATGATCGAATATTCGTCGGTGCCCTTGAGTTCGCGGCGAAACAGGCGCAATTCTCCGCCGCCCGGGATGGTTGCGGTGTCGAGCAGTTCGCGCTGGATCATCGCGCGCGCAATTCAAGAATAGGGTCCATCAAGTTTCGGTCGCGGATTCTTGGGGATCGTCAAATACGGATTGCGGAATGCAGCTCGACAGAGACTTGGATTCGTCTGGTAGCGACACGCGCGCGCGATAGGTCTCACCCATTTGGTCGCACTCTTCCTGACTGTCATAGACCTCGATGCTGACTTCTGCATTTTCTACATCATCGTCGGCGCTCAATTGAAAGGCGAAGATTACCAATACCCATTTCATTGAATTTACCTCCTCATCTTACGTAGCTCGCGCCATTGGCATCGAGCACTGCCCCGGTCATCGATGGCGGGGCATCGAGCGCGCACCAGCGTGCCATTTCGGCGATTTCTTCCGGCTGGGCTACGCGGCCTAGCGGAATGTCGGCAAGCAGTTTTTCACCGCCACGGCTCTCAAGATAATCTTCCGCCATGCCGGTCATCGTGAAGCCGGGGCAGATCGCAAAGGCCAGTATTTCGTTCTTGGCATAGGCTCTGGCGATAGTCTTGGTCATCGCCACCATACCGCCCTTGGATGCGGCATAATGCCAATGATCGGGGCTGTCACCGCGATAGGCAGCACGGCTGGCGATATTGATGATCCGGCCGGGCGCGTGGCGCTCCTGATAGTGCAGGACCGCAAGCCGGCATAGTTCGGCGGACGCGGTCAGGTTGATCGTCATGGTCCGGTTCCAGCTTTCCAGCCAACCATCATCGGTGATCGGATTGGGTTCAAACAGGCCGGCATTGTTGACCAGCACATCGATCCGTCCGTCAAGCCGGTCGAGCGCTTGTTCCCAGAGACGGGACGCCGCACCATCCAAAGAAAAATCTGCCGAGATCAGACCTTCGTCGCCTCTGGTGCTCTGGCCAATGACCGTCACGTCGTGCTCCGCCATTGATTGAACGATCGCCTTGCCAATCCCGCGGCTGGCTCCGGTTACCAGTATATGCATTTTTCTGTTACTCATGTCTGTTGGATTAGAACGACGACGCGCGCGCGTCCATCGATGATGCATATTTCATGATTTGCATCCCTGTCGCACAAATTTGCACCAATAAATCGTTAAAATCGGGTGCATCCAGTTTGCATGATACGCGCTTTTCGCTAAAGCATTGGTTTGATTTCAAAGACTCCGGCATGACCCGGAGAGATTGTTCAGGGGAAGACCATGGCCGGCGCATCAGGTTCAGGATCGAACAGACCGCTTTCACCGCATCTGCAGGTGTATAAATGGGGGCCGCATATGCTGGTGTCCATTCTTCACCGGGCGACCGGTGACGGCATGGCCCTTGTCGGGGTACCTTTGCTGGTCTGGTGGCTCTATGCGATTTCCGCAGGGCCGGAAAGTTACGAATATTTCCTCAGCTGGTTCGACTTCTACTATCTCGGCTATATTGTCCTTGTCGGCATGAGTTTTGCCTTTTTCGAGCATATGTATTCCGGATTGCGGCATTTCGTGATGGATGCCGGCGCGGGCTATGAATTGCAGACCAATAAAATGTGGTCGATCGCGGTGCCTTTGGCCGCGATCATCACCACCGGCGCGATGTGGCTCTACATCGCTTTCAAGAATTTTTGACAGGTTAGGAATCGGATCATGGGTTCAGGAACCAATATCGGCCGGGTACGCGGCCTCGGATCGGCGCAAGAAGGCGCGCATCACTGGATAATGCAGCGGGTGACCGCGGTGAGCAATTTGCTGCTGGTGCTGTGGCTGGTTTTCTCGCTGATCCGTTTGCCCAACTTTGAACATGGTCTGATGATCGAATGGCTTGCCTCGCCACTGGTGGCGGTACCGATGATGTTGATGCTGGTCAGTATCTTCTGGCATCTGCGGATCGGATTGCAGGTCTTACTTGAGGATTATGTTCCAGATCATGGCGTCAAATTCGGCCTGATCATCCTGCTCAACTTTTTCGCCATCGGCGGCGCGGCACTGGGGATTTTCTCGGTCGCGAAAATAGCCTTTACCGGAGTGGTTGTATAATGACCGACAAATCCAGCCAGCCAGCCTATAAAATCATCGATCACACCTATGACACCGTGGTTGTCGGCGCCGGAGGTTCCGGCCTGCGCGCGACCATGGGTGCCGCGGAATCGGGCTTGAAAACCGCTTGTATCACCAAGGTTTTCCCGACCCGTTCGCACACCGTCGCGGCGCAGGGCGGTATCGCGGCATCGCTGGGCAACAACACGCCCGACCACTGGACCTGGCATATGTATGACACGGTCAAGGGATCGGACTGGCTCGGTGACCAGGATGCGATCGAATATCTGGTCCGCGAAGCCCCGCAGGCGGTTTACGAGCTCGAACATGCCGGCGTGCCATTCTCGCGCAACGAAGACGGCACGATCTACCAGCGTCCCTTCGGTGGCCATATGCAGAATATGGGCGAAGGACCTCCGGTCCAGCGCACCTGTGCTGCTGCCGACCGTACCGGCCACGCGATGCTCCACGCGCTTTATCAGCAGAGCCTGAAATATGACGCGGATTTCTTCATTGAATATTTCGCCATCGATCTGATCATGGAAGACGGCGAATGCCGCGGCGTGATCGCGCTCTGTCTCGAAGACGGGTCGATCCACCGTTTCCGCAGCCATGCTGTGGTGCTGGCCACCGGCGGTGCCGGCCGCTGCTATTTCAGCGCGACTTCGGCCCATACCTGCACCGGTGACGGCGGTGGCATGGTGTTGCGCGCGGGTCTGCCGTTGCAGGATATGGAATTTGTCCAGTTTCACCCGACCGGTATTTACGGCGCGGGTGTGCTGATTACCGAAGGCGCACGCGGCGAGGGCGGTTATCTGACCAACAGCGAAGGCGAGCGGTTCATGGAACGCTACGCGCCGAGCGCCAAGGACCTTGCCAGCCGCGACGTGGTCTCGCGCTGCATGGCCACCGAAATCCGCGAAGGCCGCGGTGTCGGGCCGGAGAAGGACCATATCTATCTCCATCTCGACCATATTGCGCCCGAAGTGCTGGCCGAGCGGCTGCCTGGGATCACCGAAACCGGCAAGATTTTCGCCGGCGTCGACCTGACCCGCGAAGCGCTGCCGGTGGTGCCGACGGTCCATTATAATATGGGCGGCATACCCTGTAACTATCATGGCGAAGTGATCAATCCGACCAAGGATGATCCGGACGCGATTGTTCCGGGCCTTTATTCGGTCGGCGAAGCGGCCTGTGTTTCCGTGCACGGCGCGAACCGTCTGGGATCCAACTCGCTGATCGATCTGGTGGTCTTTGGCCGCGCGACCGGCCTGCGGCTCAAGGAAAAGCTGGTCCCGAACGCATCGCACAAACCGTTGCCGGAAGGTTCCGCCGATCTGGCGCTGCAGCGACTCGACCATTTCCGCAATGCCAAGGGCTCGATCCCGACCGCCGATCTGCGCCTCGAAATGCAGAAAACCATGCAGGCGCACGCCGCCGTGTTCCGCGACAACAAATTGCTCGGCGAGGGTGTCGAGGCGATGGACAAGGTCAATGCAAAACTGGCCGATATCGGGGTGAGCGATCGCTCCTTGATCTGGAACACCGATCTGATCGAGACACTCGAACTCGACAATCTGATGAGCCAGGCAATGGTCACGATTAAAAGCGCTGCCAACCGCAAGGAAAGCCGCGGCGCGCATATGCATGAAGATTATGAAGACCGGAACGACAAGGAATGGATGAAGCACACCGTCATCACCTTTGACGGCTGGGGCGGCAAGGGCGGCACCAGCGAGATCAGCTATCGCCCGGTCCATGATTATACGCTGACCGACGAAGCAACCTATGTGGAGCCGAAGAAGCGGGTTTATTGAGTTCGGGCGTAGTGTTTCACAACCACCCTTGGTGATTGTCGCCCCAGCGCGGGCCGGGGCCTAAACCGGTGGTGAATGAGGGAAGAGTGTTTCCTGCGCCGCGCCATTGGATTGGATGCCAGCCTACGCTGGCACGACGGAACACTGACACCACGATCAACTGTTGATCACATCCCATAAATCATCCCAATCGGGATTGGCCTTGATAATCAGGTCGGTTTTCCATCGCCGCTTCCATGCGTTCATCGCTTTTTCGCGCGCTATCGCTTCATAGGGCGAATCATATTCTTCGATATAGACGAGACGGTTCAATCCATGTTCGCGACAAAAACCCGAACCCGTCCCGTTCTTGTGCTGGAATATTCGTGCCGGGAGATTTGCGGTGGTCCCAATGTAGAGCGTGCTGAACGTTTATTGGTCATGATGTAGAGATAGGCGCGTTTCATCGGATTGTGCGTAAGGCGAGATTGGTTTGGGCGGCAGCCTGCGCTGGCACGACGGGCTGGAACTGCGAAATATTTGTCCTAAGATGTTTCAACCACTTCCCGCCACCTCTCACTCCCGATAGAAGCAACCCGATGATCGCCCCGATGCTCCCCTCCTTCCTGTTCGTCGTCCTGCTGGTCGAACTGACTCCCGGTCCGAACATGGGCTGGCTGGCCCTGCTGAGCGCCAGCGAGGGCAGGCGGGCGGGTTTT
>NZ_JBATHY010000148.1:0-13371 GCF_049667325.1 Parasphingorhabdus sp.
TCTGACCGCCCCCAATGCTGCCAGCGGCGACTCTGCGCTGCGGTTCGAAATCGGCAGTGATGGCAAGGTCGGCCAGATCCACGTCGGCACGATGCCGGTGCTCGGCTATGTCGAGGCCTGTTCCTAGGCCTGCGTCGGATTTCGCAGCCCGCCCGCTGGACGCCACGCCAAAAAAAGTTCAGGATAAAGATCATCCCATTCCGGAGATCGAACCCATGCCCCGTTTCCTTAATATGCCGCTGACCTTCATCGCCATATTGGCTGTCACCGCCTGCGCCGCCAGCGAGACGCCCGCCGCCGAGCGCGAGCCCGATCCCGAGGAAAGCGTGCTCGAAGATGAGGCGATCGTTTCCGATGACGAGGACACGGTCCGCATCCGGATCGACGGCTTTGAATGCGGCGACAATTGCTATCTCGATTTCACCGAACTGGCTCCGGCGGAGGGCGATGATCCCGCCGAAGAAAGCCAGACCGCCTTGTGCAATGTTGACGCCTGCATTCCTTGGTTCGAGGAGCAGGAAATGCTGCCGGAATTTATCGGAAGTAACGCGACTGCAACCATCGGCACCGGAGAGCAAGTTGACAATGAAGGCAATGTGATGAGCGAGGATTTCCCCAAGATCCTGTCGATCACCCTCGATCCGGTGGGTTGACCGGACATATCGGCATATTGGCGCACAGCGCCGAAGGGGCGACTTTAAGCTACCGGACGGTGTGGCGCGAAGGCGTCCGGCAGATGGGGCCGCACAACCATCCGCAAATCACCATGACCGGTATCGCGATGCATCATGCCCTGGACATGTGGGAGCAAAATGATCTGCCCGCACTCCGTCAGCTGTTTCTCGAGGATGCCCGGCGGTTGGCGGCTACGGGCGCGGATTTTTTCATCCTGCCCGACAACACCGCCCATATCGCGCTCGAACAGCCGGGAGAGGATTTCCCCATCCCCTGCCTGCATATTGCCGGGGTCGTCGCAGACCATGCGGAGGCCAGCGGCTATCGCAGGATCGGGGTGCTGGGGACCAGCTGGACGATGGAGGGGGCGGTCTATCAGGATGCTTTGACGCGGCGTGGTCTGGAGCGGGTGATCCCGGAGCCGGCCGACCGCGATTATATCCACAATGCGATATTTGCCGAACTGTGTCTCGGCGAGTTCCGCGAACCAACCCGGCAGGAATTTGTCCGCATCATCGACGATCTGCAAAGCAAGGGTTGCGATGCCGTGGCATTGGTCTGCACCGAAATTCCGCTGCTGATCACCGCAGATGTTTCCCCACTACCGATCCTCGACAGCACCAGATTGCAGGCCGCCGCCGCGGTCGCGGTTGTTCTGGGCGCGCAACCCATGCCGCAATGGCGGTGCGGGCCGGTCTGATGACATCGCGGGGGGTAAAGGTCGCTATATCGAGGCAGCATCACCGTTCGTGCTGTGCCTGTCGAAGGGCGGTTTGCGCAAAGGTGCTTCGACAGGCTCAGCACGAACGGGTCAGGGGCCCTGCCGATCCATCCCGCACCAAAAAAAAGCCGACCCGAAAGGGCCGGCTTTTCATTTGGCGCTACCCGCAGGGGGGGGGCGGGGGAGCGAGCAGCGCCGAAGGTTCAGGCGGGACTAGATATCGTCGCCGAGAGCGCCTTTGACGGCGCCTTTGGCTTGCTGGGTCTTGCCCTTGATTTCCTGCGACTTGCCTTTGGCGCGAGTCTCGGGATTGTTGCTATGCTGTTTGGCCTTGCCAACGGCTTCGTTCACATTGCCTTTAACTTTGTCTACCAGTTCACCCATATTCTTACTCCTTCTGTTGGGCCGGATTGCCGGCCCGCGGGGGATGCAGGCGACTGCGCCTGCATAGCTATTCAATGCGCCAGCCAACCAATGGTTCCCGCCGGAAACGCTATTTGTCGCTGAAATATATCGGGCTGGCGCACGGCAGCAAGAGGGCGCAGCAAATAGCCCGAGCCGCCGTGCGGCCCGGCTCGGACACGTCGTTGCCGCCGGCAGCTCCACGTTCCATGCGGGCCCGCCGTTTCGCTCTGCTAGTCCTGGGCGCGGATCTCGCTACCCAGTTTAAGCACCTCGGCACCGTCATCCTGCTCGATCAGATAGGCCGGATTGTCGGCACTGCCCTGGCGGGTGACCTTGCTGCCCTTGAGCGTGCGCTCGACCTCGCGCTCGAACCGCTCGCGGATCTGGCCCCTGGCCGTGCCTTTGCCCCAGTCCCATTCGACATATTGCCGGGTTTGAAAGCTGTTTTCATTCGCCATGGTCTGCTCCTTTCCTTGCGTTATCTACGCGCCACTGCGGGTCGGGCAGCATCGCTCTGGTCGGTAACCCGCACAAGGCTCCAGTCATAGCCGAGTTCCTTCACCCGCGCCTCGATCAGCGCCCGCGTTGCGGTATCGGGCTGCGCCTGCCGCGTGAGCATCCACAAATAGCGCCCGCTGGGTTCGCCAACGATCGCCCAGCCATAATCATCCGCGCGGTCGAGTATCCAATAGTCACCATAAAACGGTCCAAAGAACGATACTTTCAGCTTTGCGTTGCGGCTGCCTTCGACGACTTTCGCCTTGCCGTCCGCGGTGCTGGTCTCGCCGTCTTTGGTGCAGCTGTTGACGACTTTGATCTTTCCGTCCTCGCGTAGCGAATAATCGGCGGTCACGCCCTCGCAACCTCTCTGGAACGGTGCTTCATAGCGGGCCATTTCAAACCATTTGCCGAGATAGCGGTCCAGCTCTACCGCCTTGGCGGGCTGCGGCACCGCTGCATTGCCGACGGGCCCGGGCTTGCCGGCACAGGCGCCAAGCAAGGCAATCGGTACTATACAAAGTGCCAGCCGCTGTCTGGTCGATAATTTCATCTGATAGTCTCCCTCGTGTGAAGACTATATAGGCTGGACCGGACCCGTTACGAATATGGCTCTTGGTGCATGTCCCGCCCCGCCGGACCCGCTGCCGCTATTCCTGCTGGCCGCCCTCGATCATCGCGAACAGCTCTTCGCCGGTCATATTGTCGGTATCCTCGGCAAAGCTGTAATAAGCTGGTTTCTCGTCGATAAACACCTGGGTCTTGAAGGTCAGGCTGTCATTATCGGCATCATCGAATATCCCGGCGCAGACCATATGCTCGCCGGTCCCTTTCAGCCGGTAGAAGAGATTGGTGCCGCAAGCCGAGCAAAAGGCCCTCTCCGCCCAGTCGGAACTATTATAGACGGATATTTTCTCCGCCCCCTTGATCAGCACATCGGTCCCGCAATCAATCTCCAGAAACGGCCCGCCACCCCAGCGCCGGCACATCCGGCAATGACAGGCCCCGACATGATTGGCGGCCTGTTTCGCAGTGATTTTGACCGCGCCGCACAGGCAGTGGCCCTCGCGCCTCGATGTTGAATTGTCCGTCATGATATTGCCTCCTGCCGTGGTGGATATGTTGCTCTGGTGACCAGCGATATCAAAATTCGCCCGTATTTGCATGGCGAAATATTGCTTTTGCCCGGTGCAATATTACAGTGGCGGAAAAGGGCCTGACCTGAACGGGCCCTGTCAAACAGGAGAGCCCCATGCGCATCGCCACCCTTGTCTCGACAACCCTAGCCATCGCCTTGTGCGCCGCCGTGCCGCTGCAGGCCAAACAGTCGATCATGCCCGAAGACCCCGGCGCGCTGGAATTCCAGAATGCGGTCGGTTTCGCCGATGCGGTGATCGCCGGCGACACTATCTATCTCGCGGGCGTGGTCGCCGCCCCCGCTCCGGGAGAGACCGACCTGAAACCCGCCTTTGCCCGCGCCTTCGAACGGATCGGCCACACGCTGGAACGCGCCGGAGCAAGCTGGGACGATGTCGTCGACCTGACCACCTTCCACACCGATCTCCCTGGCCAGATCAACGATTTCGCCGAGGTCAAGAACCGCTATATCAAGGCCCCGTTCCCGGCCTGGACCGCGATCGGCATCAGCACCCTCTACGAGCCGACCGCGGTGGTGGAGATCAAGGTGGTGGCGAGGGTGCAGGGGGAGTGACGGACTATTGGGGGTGGATTGTGCGCTCGTACCACAATTGAACTTGCATAACTTCGTCACCCTGAACTTGTTTCAGGGTCCACTTATCGTACCGCGCAGGCCGGTGACGGGGCGCAATGGATGCTGAGCCGGAGGCCAGTGCAGCTAAACAATTTGAACATGACGAATGTAAATGAGCGCACTGTCACCTTTATAATCGTTACAATTACGACCTACAGAAACTGTGCACTTTTACTCTCCCGCCGCCATCCTCCCGCTACCGAAAAACCATCCCATCACCAACCGTTAATCCGCTCCCATCGCGTCAGAATTTCCGAACCGCTATCGACGACCAGATATTCGCCATATTGTGCGGCGGTGGCGCAGGCGTGGTTGGGCAGGATGCGCAGGCGCATGCCGATCGGAAAGCCCGAGATGTCGAGCGGTTTGCCCTCGTGGGCGGTCAATATGCCATGTTCCTGATTGGCGCCGTTGACGACAACGTCGCCCAGAAGCCTGCCATATTCATCGGCGACCAGTCCATAGCCCTGATCGATCCCGTGACCGCTGGTACCCCGGTCGCGTGACATTGCCATCCATCCGGCGTCGGTGATCACCCATCCTTTCGCTGGCTGATGACCAATGACGGTCGCGAGGACGCTCAGGGCGATGTCTTCCGGCGCGCATACGCCAAGACCCGCCATCACCAGATCACGGGACATGAAAACACCGGCCCGCACCTCGGTCACCCCGTCGAGATTCTTGGAAAAAAGCGCGGTCGGGGTCGATCCGATCGACACGACCGGACAAGCCATGCCGGCCTCGCGCAGCATCTCGGCGCTGCCGAGGGTCAGGGACCGTTCCTGGGCCGCCAGTTTCTCGATACAGGCCGTCGTGCGGCAATCATAGGAGGCGCCGGCATGGGTCATGACCCCGCGAAGCAGGGTATAGGCGCCGTCTTCCAATAGTCGTCCGATGGCGACCAGGGCGCCGCTTTGCGGTTCGACTCCCGAGCGATGGCCGTCGCTGTCGATTTCGATCAGCACCGGCACCATGGTCTCGGCCGCCGCCGCCCTGGCGACCACCATGGCGGCGCTCGCCAGATTGTCGAGGATGATGGTCAGATCAACGTCCTTGCGTCGGAGCGCCACCACATGATCCATCTTGTTTTCGGCGATGCCGACCGCATAGAGAATGTCGCGAGCGCCATGACCGGCGAAGTAATCGGCCTCCTTCAGCGTCGAGACGGTTATCGGGTGGGAAAGGTCACCCAGCACATGGCGGGCAAGATCGACCGACTTGGTGGTCTTGAGATGCGGACGCAGCCTGCTACCCAGCCTCTCGACATGGGCTTTCATCCGCGCCGTGTTGGCATCCAGTTTGGTAACGTCGAGCAGCAGTTGCGGAGTTTCCAGCGCGGCAAAGGGCATGACGGTCTTTTTCCTTTTTTTCAGCGTGGCGGGGGACAAGTCCTGACTATAGCCAATCCGCTTCTATCGGAATTACAATAACGTTGCACTAGTTCTTGCGTGTAACCCTCTGTTCGGCGAGCTCGCTCCGACAACCCCAACGCCCGCGCAATCATCCCATCCCCAAAATAAGCCCGCTCGCGAATTATCCGGTCCGTCCCCGGCGCAAATTCAAAACTCGCCACCATCCGCACGCGAGGGCTTTGTCGGTCGGCTCGATCACCCGCTCGCCGATGGTCAGCGGGCCGAGATGGGTGCCGGCGAGCCAGAATTCGACCAGCACGACATCCGCGCCCACTCGTCATCCTGAACTTGTTTCAGGACCCAGAGCGTCTGGCCGCTGTCCTTGGTGATTGCCGCTCTGGATGCTGAGCCGCAGGCCACCGAAGGTAATCGAGTTCAGCATGACGAAATGCGCTTTCTTCAACCCCACCAAAAAACCCTTTCCTACACACGCCCGAACATGCCTTAATCCCCCCATGCCCAACAACCGCCCTGACCCCCGCAGCCGCGCGGTCCAGCAGCGCCGCATCTCGCGCATCCCCGCCTTCACCCCGGTCCCGTTGCGCCCGCGCGCCGATGGCTGGGTACCGGTCAAACAGGCGGAATTTCTCGGCCATCTCGCCGAAACCCGCTGCATCAAGAAAGCGGCGGAGCGGGTCGGGATGAGCCGCGAGAGCGCCTACCGGCTGCGCCGCAAGCCGGGGGCAGGGGAATTTGTCGCCGCATGGGATGCGATTCTGGGTGCGCCGGCAACGCCCCGGCCAAAGGTCACACTAGAGGGGCTGTTCCAGCGAATAAGACAGGGTCGCTACCGTCCGGTCTTGCGCGGCGGGCTTTATGTCGGGACGATCAGAAAACCCGACAATCGCGCGCTTTTATCGGCGCTGGCGCGGCTCGACCGGATCGTTCCACCGGAGGATGATGCGGGCGCGGGGCCGGAAGGTCACGGAAAATAAAAATTGCGGTCTGTGTAAAGATTGCCGGTCATTTGCCATTGCGACGAAAGGCGCTTAGTCATTGCCCGTCTCGCGGGTCGCTACGGGAGAGAAATCATGATTGGACGCTATAGCTTTTTGCAGGTCGCACTGGTTTTGTTCGGCGCGATATTCTGCCTCGTCTATCCGTTGGCGCTGGTCTGGCCGTCGGGCTGGATGTGGCATGAAGGACCGCCGGTCGCCTCCAACTATTATATGATGATCGTCGGCGTCTACGCGACATTGGGCCTGTTCCTGATCCGCGCCGCCGCCAATCCCGAAGCGCATCGTTCGCTGATCTGGTTCACGATCTGGTCGAGCATTGTCCATGCCGGGATCATGGCGGTCCAGTCGATGCAGAACCCGGACCATATGGGCCATATGCTGGGCGACGTTCCGGCATTGGTGCTGGTCGCGGTAGTACTCGGCCTGCTGGTGCCAAAAGCTGGCACCGACGGCTAGGCCGATCTTTTAAGGGGCTAACAGTCAGGGAGACTTGGTGTTGCAGGAGATAATAAACGTAACGCTCTGGTTTGCCGCCCTGTCGGCCGGTCTGATGGCGGGCATCTATTTTGCCTTCTCGGTGTTCGTCGTCCAGGCGCTGGATACGGCAGGGCGAGAGGTCGGCATGACGGCGATGCAGTCGATCAACAGGACCATCGTCAAATCGCTGTTCCTGCCGCTGTTCTTCGCCAGCAGTCTCGCCTGCCTGTTTCTCGCCGTTCGGGGCGTCGTGACATGGGGCACGCCTGGCGCGTGGCAGATGGTCGGCGGCAGCGCGCTTTATCTGCTCGGCATGCTGCTGGTCACGATCATCGGCAATGTCCCGCTCAACAACGCGCTCGAGGCAAGCGATGTACACGGGCCAGAGGGGGAGGCAATGTGGCGCCGCTACCGGCAACGATGGCTGCCGTGGAACCACGTCCGCACGCTCAGTTGCACAGGATCTCTGGCGCTGCTGGTCGGAGCGATTGCCGCGCGATGAACCTGATCATCCGCCCCGAGATGCCTGCCGATCATATCGCCATCCACGCGGTTACGAAGCGCGCCTTCGCGCCGATGCCGTTCGCGGACGGCGACGAGCAGGATCTGATCGACCGGTTCCGCAAGGCCGGGGCACTGGAGATTTCTCTGGTCGCGGAACGGGACAGTGCTGTAGTCGGGCAGGTGACCTTTACCGAAGCGTTCGCGGAGGATGGTTCGCGCGGATGGTATGCGCTCGGCCCGGTTGCGGTGGAGCCGGCGCTGCAGAAACAGCAGATCGGCAGCCAGCTGATCGAGGAGGGCCTTGCCAGGCTGCGCCAACGCGATGCGGCGGGATGCGTGCTGGTCGGGGATCCTGCTTATTATCAGCGCTTCGGCTTCAGAGCATTTCCAGACCTATGTCCCGCAGGCGAGCCGGCCGAATATTACCAGATATTGCCGCTTGCGGTCGCGGCGCCGGACAGCGTTGTCGCCTTCCATCCCTTGTTCCACGGGTCAGGATGAAACATCGGGGCGCTCGGGCACTTCCTCGTTCCGTTCCACCGCCGCGACTTTGGCGACCAGCCCGTCCGCCTGCCGCTGCCACGCATCGCTGGCACCGGCGGGCCAGTCCGCTCCGGCCCGGCTTGCCATGGTCTTGATGACCAATGCAAACCAGGCGGCATAATCCTGCGGGGTAAAGTCGGCATAATTGTGGTGCAGGTCGATGAAATTGGCCACCGCATGATCGACCCACCATTCGCCCGCTGCAAGGCCAAGCATGGCTTCCAGTGTCTCCCGGGTCATCCGCTCGCGCGCCGCTGCGGGATTGAGAAAGACCGGCGCATAATGGGGGTGGTCCGCGATGAACCGTTCGAACAGTTCGGCGGCTATCCCGTCATAGCGTTCGTCCAGCGCCACCAGGCTGGCCTCCATCAGAAGATGATCGGCTGTGTCCATGGGGACAGCATAGCCATGCCTGGGGTGTCATTGTCAAACCCCCGGTGATCGAGGTAAGGCACCTAGCCTATTCCATCGGCATGATGTTGCGAAAGAATTTGCGTAATTCGTCCTCGAGAAAATCGCTGCTATCGGCTTTTGTGGACGGCTTGCGGGCTGCTTCCCGCACCGATTGGACGGCGGGCAGCAGCATGCCGACCTGGCTCTGATCGGCACCGGCGGTCAGATTATTGCCGGTTTCGGCCTGCGCACCGGCAGCAGAAAGGCCGAGGGCCAAAACGAGCGATGCAGTAGCGATAGTCTTGAAAATGATCATGGTCTGTCTCCTCTATGTTTGATGGAGCCATGATGGCCAGCATCGGCGACTTGAACGGTGATTAGCCGCACAAGTGGTCGAAAACATAGATAACTAGCTGAAAAATTGCCGTAAAAAATTCGTTTGTGACGTCAGAAAGAACCGGGAACCTCGCGCTGGGCGGGGGTTGGCCGGGCTGGCATCAGCAGCTCGCGGGGCAGCGACAGCGGCTCGCGTTGCCCGGCGGTCGCCCCGCCCGCCGCGCTGCTGATCGGGGTACAGGCGGCTCCGGAAAGAAAGCCGAGTGCGCGCGCCGTTGACGCTTCGCCGGGATCGCCGAGCGGCAGGGTGATATCGTCCGCCGCCTGGCAGCTGTTGGCAACCGAACCGGCCAGGCCGCTAAAATAATTGGCATTGCCGTCGGCATTCTCGGTGGCAAACGCGACGATCCGGATGCGGTCATCACAGGCCTCGCGGTCGAGCCCCACCTGACCCACCGGCTTGCCGAACGTGTTGCTGCCGATCAGCGCCATATTCGGATCGAGATAGGGGATCATCGCGTTGATCACCAGCTCGCTGGCCGAGGCCGACCCCCCGGTGGTGATGAAGGCGATCCGTGTCGGCGCGACCGACTGTGGCTGGGTCTGGAAGTTGCGGGTCTGGTTGTTCGACGATTTGCTGGGCCGGAAGCGGGTGACCGACTGGACCTCATTGGCAAAGCGGTTGCGACCGAGCAGGTCGGCGAATAGTTCGGCGGTGCGCACAAGTCCGCCACCATTGTATCGCAGGTCGATCACCAGATCGGTCACGCCCTCGTTGCGGAATTGCAGAAACGCCGCGCGCAATTGCGGTTCGGCACTGTCAATGAAGGTCCGCAGATTGACATAGCCGGTCTTGGTGCCGCCATTGTCGAGTATCTGGACACCATAGCGCGGAGAGACCGGCTGGATGGAAAAGTCGGCCTTGCTGACCGTGGTGGTGGTCTCGCTGCCGGCAGCGTTGCGAAAACGCAATACGCGACTGGTTCCTGCGGTCGAGGGGCCTAGCGCGTTGCTCACCGCAGCTGCGCCGCCTTGCGCAAACAGCGAGGCTACGGTCTGTAGATTGGCGCTGGTCGTCCCGATCGCCAGTATCTCGCCACCTCGGTCGAGCCCGGCCGCAAGGGCAGGGGCGCCTTCGAAGGCGTCGAGAATGAACACCCGCGAAGCGGCGCTGTCATAGCTCAGACGGATACCAAAGCCCGCCGTCGCGCCGGAGTTCAGAAAGGCATTTTCTTCGGCAATAGAGGTGATGTAGGTGAAAAACCGGTCGCGACCTTGTCCGCGTGCGGTTGCGGTCAACGCATCGACATAATCCTGCACCGAGGCATAAGGCGCCGGGCTCAGGCTGGCGGGAAGGGTTTCGGGGAAGAGATACCATTCGTTGATCTGATCAAAGGCCCAGTTCTGACGGTTTTGGAGCGAACAGGTTGTGCCTCCGGGCGAAGGCGCCGGGGTTGCCCCGCCACCACCGGGCGGCAGGCTGACGACATTGTTGTTGCTGCCGCCACCACCGCCACAGGCCGAGAGCAGCGCCGCCAGAGCCAATATCGAACCGGATTTCCGTAATGTCATGCTGCCCCCAAATACTCAACTGGAAGAACGATAGGTCCGATAGCCTTAACCCAATATGATCGACCCTGATAGCGTTCCGGGCATTTGTCCATACAGAAAAAATCCGCCGACATTGCTGCCGACGGATAGTTTTTTCCTCCCCAGGAAAACTGTTTGGATCGGGTGCCCCGCAAGGGGGATTGGGGGCACCCTAACTTTGCGTTACTTACCCGAACTGGTTCATTGTATTGTGAGCACCGCCGGCCTTGAGCGCTGCATCACCGGCGAAATATTCCTTGTGGTCATCGCCGATGTCACTGCCCGACATATTCTGGTGCCGCACGCAGGCAATGCCTTCGCGGATTTCCTTGCGCTGTACGCCGAGGACGTAACCCAGCATGCCGGCGTCGCCGAAATATTCCTTGGCCAGATTGTCGGTCGACAAAGCAGCGGTGTGATAGGTCGGCAGCGTGATCAGATGATGGAAAATGCCAGCACGTTTCGATCCATCCGCCTGGAAGGTACGGATGCGCTTGTCAGCCGCTTCTCCCAGTTCGGTGTCATCATATTTCGCATCCATCAGATCGTCACGATCATATTCCGCAACATCGAGACCTTCCGAGGCCATCGCGTCATAGACCTGCTGACGGAAGTTCAGCGTCCAGTTGAACGAAGGCGAGTTGTTGTAGACCAGCTTCGCATTGGGAACGACTTCACGCACCCGGTCCATCATCCCGGCAATCTGCTCGACATGAGGTTTTTCGGTTTCGATCCAGAGCAGATCAGCACCGTTTTGCAGCGATGTGATGCTGTCAAGGACGCAGCGGTCTTCGCCGGTGCCCGCTTTGAACTGGAACAGGTTGGAAGGAAGGCGTTTCGGACGCATCAGCTTGCCGTCGCGGTTGATGATGACATCGCCGTTTTTCGCGGTCGCCGGATCAATTTCTTCGCAATCGAGGAAGCTGTTATACTGGTCGCCGAGATCGCCGGGTTCATTGGAAACCGCAATCTGCTTGGTCAGGCCGGCGCCGAGCGAGTCGGTGCGGGTAACGATGATGCCATCGGTTACGCCGAGTTCGAGGAAGGCATAGCGGCAGGCTCGGATTTTCGCGATGAAATCTTCATGCGGCACGGTGACCTTGCCGTCCTGGTGACCGCACTGCTTTTCGTCGGATACCTGGTTCTCGATCTGCAAGGCGCAGGCGCCCGCTTCGATCATTTTCTTGGCCAGCAAATAGGTCGCTTCCGCATTACCGAAACCGGCATCAATATCGGCGATGATCGGAACAACATGGGTCTGGAAATTCTCGATCTTGTCCATGGCTGCTTTTTCTGCCGCACTGTCACCGGCGTCGCGCGCCGCATCAACGTCGCGGAACAACAGGTTCAACTCGCGGGAGTCGGCCTGGCGCAGGAAGGTATAAAGTTCTTCGATCAGTGCCGGCACCGAGGTTTTCTCGTGCATCGACTGATCTGGCAAAGGACCGAATTCGCTGCGCAAAGCGGCAACCATCCAGCCGGACAGATAGAGATAGCGGCGTTTGGTATCGCCAAAATGCTTCTTGATCGAAATCATCTTCTGCTGCGCGATAAACCCGTGCCAGCAACCCAGCGACTGGGTATATTTGGAACTGTCCGCGTCATAGGCCGCCATATCCTCACGCATGATTGCGGCGGTATATTTGGCAATGTCGAGACCGGTCTTGAACCGGTTCTGCAACTGCATGCGGGCAACGGACTCGGCGTCAATGCCGCTCCATGCGCCCTTCTGGCTGCTGATTAGGCTGTCGGCGGAGTTTTTAAAATCTTGGTAGGACATAAGCGAATTCCTTAAACTGGGGAGGCGGTTATCATTATGCTGTCAAAATATTTGCAGCGTCTGTAATGATGTTTGGCCGAGTTTAGCGGAATGTGCCAGAGGTTGTTGTCAATTTTTGAGTCGGAATGTCGGAGAAATTGGGATTTGTTTTGTTAATTTGTAAATTAATTTACGAAAACTCGCGACGACCGTGAGGAGGTGTGTCACTCTTGTGGCTAATAGGCTGCTGTGCAACCCACCACCTCACTCCAACCACCGCTCCGCATCCATGGATGTATGCAGCACGCGCAGCACCGTGATAAGATCATCTTCAAGCTGATAATAAATCCGGTGGTTGCGACAGGACAAAGACCGGCACTCCGGTTGCGGACTCAAATGGACCGGTCCCGCCTGTGGATGCTGGCGCAGCAGATCGAACGCGTGATCAAGATCGCGCAAATAGCGGACCGCTGCATCCCAGCCAAAATTCTCGATACCATAGTCCAATATTGCCGTCAGATCCGCATCAGCGGCACCGCTCAGCTCAAGCCGCATCTTTGCGTTTTGCGTTGGCTTCCTTTTTGATATGCTTTTTCGCGTCGGCGATAATGTCTTCGACGCTGCGATCGCTAATCCCCGATGCGCGGCCCTCTTCGATCGCGGCGTGGAGCCGGTCGCGCTTGATCTCATATTCCTGGTCGCGGCGGACCAGATCGCGGATATAGTCGCTGCTGCTGGCGTAGCTGCCTTCGCTCACGCGGGATTCGACGTAGCTTTTGAGCTTTGCGGGGAGGGAGATGTTCATCTGGGCCATGGCAGGGTTTATACAGAATTGCGCTAGGATTGGCAAGATGGTGGGTTGTGTGGGCAGGTGATGCGTTCGTCACCCCGGACTTGATCCGGGGCCCAGAGCGCCCTCTAGCAATTTATGTGTTTGCTGCTCTGGATGCTGAACCAAGTTCAGCATGACGACGAGAGGCATTCGATAAACCCCTCCTTTTTAAAGGAGGGGAAAGGGGTGGTTTATGAGGAAAATGGCTCGATGCCATTTTCTGAATTTAGCAAATGAGGACAGGCCCCACCCCAACCCAGTCTCAGGTAAACAGTTCCCCGAACTGTTTAGATCATGCCGGGGGCATGATCGACCTGATACTTCTGAAGGAGAGGGGCTTAAGGACCACGATTCCAACACCCCTTTCCAACAACCAACCAAATAGGTTATTCTGTCTCCCATGACAGACAAAAAATCTCTCCAAACCCCCTCCACCCCCGACGACACGGACGTCGACTCCTCCGAACCAGACGCCTCCAATCTGGACCGGCACGGC
>NZ_JBATHY010000149.1:0-18721 GCF_049667325.1 Parasphingorhabdus sp.
CTTTTCATCCTATGACGGAGTGATCCTCAAAATCCACGAATTGGGCGACGGCCGCCCCGTGATCCTGCTCCACGGCCTGTTTTCCAACGCCAACACCAACTGGATCAAATTTGGCCATGCACAGGCACTGGCGGACGCCGGTTTCCGGGTGATCATGCCCGATCTGCGCGCCCATGGAGACAGCGCGGCACCCCAAGACCCGGCCGCCTATCCCGATGATGTGCTGGTCACGGACGTGCAGGCGCTGATCGCGCATCTCCAATTGTCGGACTATGATCTGGGCGGATTTTCGCTGGGAGCCCGGACCACGGCGCGGCTGTTGGTGACCGGGGCGAAGCCTGCCAAGGCAATACTCGCGGGCATGGGGCTGGAAGGGCTTGCCGGATGGGAACGCCGCCAGGAATTTTTTCAGGAAGCGATCCGGCTCCAGGATAGCGCCAAACGCGGCGATCCGCACTGGCTGGCTATCCAGTTCATGAAGAGCCAGAAGGTGGACCCGGTTGCCGCATCCTATCTGCTCAGGACGTTCTCGGATTTGGAACCGGACCAGTTGACCGCCGTAAATACGCCGACATTGGTGCTCTGTGGATCCGAAGACCGCGACAATGGCGATCCGGTGAAACTTGCGGAAGCACTGCCCGAGGGTCGCCATGTCGCCATCCCGGGAACCCATATGAGCAGCGTGACAAAACCGGAACTGGGCCAGGAAATGGTACGTTTTCTGGTCGGATAGGAGGAACCATGTCAAATCTTTACAGCTGGCGAAATTTCTGGATATTCTGGGGCGGCGGGATGGCGCTTTTCCTCTATCTGGTCGCATCAAGCGGGCCACTTGAAACGGCGGTTGCCCCCAATGGCATCCTCGACCACCAAAGCGCCGCGACAGCGGCAATAGTGAACGCCATTCAGCAAAGCTGGGATGACGCAGGTGTCTTGGAACTCGCCCGCTGGGCCATGATTACCGACTTGGTTTTTATCACCCTTTATATGTCCGGCGGTATCATCGGGGGGCGGCTGATCTGGCAGCAGGCAAAATCTCCGACCCTGAAGAAAGTCGGCCTGCTGTGCGTGCTGGCCTATTTTCTCTTCGGTCTTACCGATTATGTCGAAACCGTCAGTCAGCTGGTGCAACTGGTCCGCGAACAGGGAAGCGACTTGCTGGCGGGAACCGCAGCGCTGGTGCGACCGATAAAGATTCTGACCTGGATCGTCGGCACGATAGCGATGATCGCTGCGCTTATCTGGCGATGGAGTGAAACACGGACTTGACCGGCCGCTAAGAAAGTTTCAATTCCAACCAAAATCATAACAGTTGAGGATGATAATATGAAAACCGCTGCTTCGATCGTTGCAATCGCGACCATGGCATTAGCCAACCCGGCGTGGGCCAAGCATCATGAACAGGATGCTATGGAAGAAACGGCTCCGCCAACCGCTGCGGATGCCAAGCAATTTGTTGATGAAACCGAGCAGCAACTGTTCGACTTCTCGATCGACGCCGCGCGGATCTACTGGATCAATTCGAACTTCATCACCGATGATACGGACGCCTTGGCTGCCAAGGTCGGCGCTGAAGGAACCACCATGTCGGTGGAGGCCGCAATTGACGCCGCCAAGTTTAATGATGTCTCAGGGCTTGATGCCGTCACCAGACGGAAACTGGACAAATTGCGCGGTGGCATTGTGCTCCCTGCGCCCACCACAGAAGGTGCCTCGACCGAACTGAATCAGATCGCGACCAAGCTGAACTCGGCCTATGGCAAGGGAAAAGGCACGCTCAACGGCGAAGAAATAAACGGTTCCGACATCGAAGCGGCAATGGGCACCAATCGCAACCCCGACGAACTCTCTGAAATGTGGGCAAGCTGGCACAGCAATGTCGGCGCTCCGATGAAAGATGATTATGCCCGCATGGTCGAGATCGCCAACCAGGGCGCAGTGGAACTCGGCTTTGCCGACGTCGGTGCGATGTGGCGGTCCGGCTACGATATGCCGGCGGATGATTTTGCCAAGCTGACCGACAAATTATGGGCGCAGGTCAAGCCGCTCTACGACCAGCTCCACTGCTATACCCGCGACAAGCTCAACGAGAAATATGGCGATGAAGTGCAAGCGGAAACGGGACCGATCCGGGCCGATTTGCTTGGCAATATGTGGGCCCAGGAATGGGGCAACATCTATGACATCGTGGCACCGGAAGGGGCCGGCGACATTGGTTTTGATACCACCGAGCTGTTGAAAGCAAAAGATTATGATGCGATGAAGATGGTCAAGGCAGGCGAGGGGTTTTTCTCCTCGCTCGGCTTTGAGCCGCTACCGGAAACATTCTATCAACGATCCCTGTTCACCAAGCCAGCCGATCGCGAAGTGGTTTGCCACGCCAGCGCGTGGGATATCGACAACAAGGATGATATCCGGATCAAGATGTGCATCAAGGTGAACGGTGACGATTTCACCACCATCCACCACGAGCTTGGCCACAATTATTACCAGCGCGCCTATAACAAGCAGAGCTATCTACATCTTGACGGCGCCAATGACGGTTTTCACGAAGCCATCGGCGATGCGGTAGCCCTGTCGATCACCCCGGAATATCTGGTGCAGGTCGGTTTGCTGGACAAGAGCAAGGTTCCGAATGCAGACAAGGATATCGGTCTGTTGCTGCGTCAGGCGATGGACAAGGTTGCGTTCCTTCCATTCGGCCTACTGGTCGACAAATGGCGCTGGGGTGTGTTCCAGGGCACGATTACGCCGGAGAATTATACACCGGCATGGCACGATCTGAAACTGCAATATCAGGGCATCGCGCCGCCGGTCGAGCGGCCCGATGATGCTTTTGATCCAGGTGCAAAATATCACATTCCGGGCAATACGCCATACTCACGCTATTTCCTCGCCCGGATCTTGCAGTTCCAGTTCTACAAGGCCGCCTGCGACGCCGCCGGATGGAAAGGGCCGCTGCACCGTTGTTCCTTCTATGGCAACAAACAGGTCGGCGCCAAGCTGAACGCGATGCTGGAAATGGGCGCGTCCAAACCCTGGCCCGACGCGCTGCAAGCCTTTACCGGAAAGCGGGAAATGGATGGCAAGGCGATGATCAGCTATTTCGCGCCACTGATGGACTGGTTGAAGAAAGAGAACCAGGGCAAATCCTGCGGTTGGTAGCCATTAAAAAGGCCGGCGGAAAACTTGGTTTTCGCCGGCCCATTCTGCTTAGTAAAATCCAGTTAAAGCTGGTCGAGCATATATTCCGCAGCGCTCACCTTGAAATCGCCTGGCGCTTCGACATTCAATTCTTCGACGACACCGTCATTGACGATCATCGAGAAACGTTGACCCCGTGTGCCCATGCCAAATCCTGATCCGTCCATTTCGAGACCAACCGCCTTGGCGAAATCACCATTGCCGTCGGCGAGCATGGTAACATCATCAGAACCCGATGCCTTGTTCCAGGCGCCCATAACAAAAGCGTCATTGACAGCGGTACAGGCAATTTCGTCAACGCCTTTGGCCTTCAGATCAGCGGCCTTGTCGACATAACCGGGCAGATGTTTTGCGGAGCAGGTCGGTGTAAAGGCACCGGGAACCGAAAACAGGGCCACTTTCCTGCCGGCAAAATATTCGCTGGAACTCACTTGCTGTGGGCCTTCAGCGGTCGCTTTGACAAGATTCACTTCGGGAATTTTATCGCCTTTATTGATCATCAGTTGCTCCTTTGTTTTGATTAGGCTCTGAACATTGCCTTGATAAATGAACGTGGTAGCAGAAGCTCGAAATTGCAAGCAAGCCAACCAAACAAATCGCCTGTGAAATTTGCCATGGGCAGTTCACAATTGCATTGCTATGCTCCCTTCAATGCATGAACCCGTCGTTTTCTCCGGACAATTTCTTCTCGCCACGCCGGGGATGGCGGACCCCCGGTTTGCGAGATCGGTGGTGGCCATCTGTTCCCATGATGAAAGCGGGACATTGGGGATCAACATCGGCGAAACGGTTGAGGGGATCAGTTTTCACGATATTCTCCGTCAATTTGACATTGATCCGGCTGAAGCGCCTGACCGTCAAGTGTTTCTCGGAGGCCCGATGGAAACGCAGCGTGGTTTCATCCTTCACAGTCTCGATATCAACATGTTGGACACGCTCCAGGTAGGGGATCGCTGGGGTCTCAGCAGTTCGATCGATATGCTCGGGGCTATTGCCAAGGGGCGTGGCCCCAAGGAATGGACCATCGCGCTGGGCTATTCCGGATGGGGAGAAGGACAGCTGGAAGGCGAATTGACCCAGAATGGCTGGTCGATTGTCGAAGGCTCTCCGGATTGGCTGTACGAAACCCGGTCCGGAGACAAATGGCTGATGGCCTGGCAGGCATTGGGGATCGATCCGGCAAAGCTGTCGACGGGATTCGGAAGCGCCTGACGCGTTGAACAGCATTTCGCTCTGGCAGCGCTCTCTATGCTGAATATCACTTAACCAGCGCCCTTTAAGATTCGAAAAGTACCATAGCCCATGTTCTCAGTCCTCACAGCTTAGGGGATCAGGGATATGAGGAAATTGGGAAAATTGGTTGCTGTCGCATCGCTTGGCAGCATGACTCTTGCAGGAACCGCACAAGCGACATGCTGGTCGCCGATAGAGGTAGAAGCAGCAACATTGCGGGAACTGCAATCGAGGCTGATGGTTGCATCGCTGCGATGCGCGAAATCAAATCATGACGTGTTGCCCCATTATAATGCTTTTGTGAGAAACAAACGCCACTTGCTGATCAGCGGTAACGACACATTGAAAGCATATTTCGGTAAACATCATGGCCGCAAGGGAGGGGTCCGCGCTTACGATAGTTTTGCGGTTTCTCTGGCCAATCGCTATGGCGCGGGATCGGGTGATCTGTCGGAATGCGAGTCTATGAACGAACTGGCCTTCTCGGCAGCATCAAGCGAGCCAAGTCGTGCTGCGCTTGTTCGTATCGCACGGGAAAATGGGCTTGAACCGACACTGCCTGGCGGGCGATGTGGAATTGTCATCGCGTCCAGGGCTGGCGGATAAAAATATTGTAATATAAAGACATCTTTATATTTGCTTTTCAAGCCATGTATCGTTAATGAAAACGAATGTTGCCGCACCGGATTACCTGTGCGGCATTTCGTTTTTCAAGGAGACAATACGTGGCAACCGCAGCGGATACCGCAACCCAAGATTATATTATCAAGGACATTTCCCTTGCCGATTTCGGCCGGAAAGAGATTGAAATCGCTGAAACCGAGATGCCGGGCCTGATGGCCTTGCGTGAAGAATTCGGTGGAGACAAGCCTTTGAAAGGTGCACGAATTACCGGTTCGCTGCACATGACCATTCAAACGGCAGTGTTGATCGAAACTTTGCTCGATCTCGGCGCGGAAGTGCGCTGGGCATCATGCAATATTTTCTCGACCCAGGATCATGCCGCAGCGGCTATCGCAGCTGGCGGAACCCCGGTTTTTGCAATCAAGGGCGAAACTCTTGAAGAATATTGGTCTTATGTTGAACGTATTTTTGACTGGGGCATCGACGAAACCTGCAACCTGATTCTTGATGATGGCGGCGATGCCACCATGTTCGCGCTTTGGGGTGCCCGGGTCGAGGCCGGTGAAGAACTGTTCAAGCCGGATAACGAAGAAGAAGAAGTCTTCGTGGCAACCCTGACCCGCTTTCTGGCAGAACGCCCTGGTTATTTGACCAAGACTGTTCAGACCATCAAGGGCGTTTCGGAAGAAACCACCACCGGTGTTCATCGTCTCTATGAACTCGCCAAAATCGGCAAGCTTCCTTTCCCGGCGATCAACGTCAACGACAGTGTGACCAAGTCGAAGTTTGACAATCTCTATGGCTGCAAGGAGTCCCTGGTTGACGCGATCCGTCGTGCAACCGACGTCATGTTGGCCGGTAAAGTCGCCGCTGTCGCAGGCTTCGGCGATGTCGGCAAAGGTTCGGCACAATCGCTCCGCAACGGCGGCGCGCGCGTTCTTGTGACCGAAATCGATCCCATTTGCGCGCTTCAGGCGGCAATGGAAGGCTTTGAAGTCGTGACGATGGACGAGGCCACCAAACGGGCTGATATCTTCGTGACCACAACCGGCAACAAGGATGTCATCACCGTTGATCATATGCGGGCGATGAAGGACCGTGCGATTGTTTGTAACATCGGTCACTTCGACAGCGAGATCCAGATTGGTGCGCTGAAGAACATGCAATGGACCGAAATCAAGCCGCAAGTTGATGAAGTCAAATTCCCGGATGGCAAGAAACTGATCATTCTTGCGCAAGGCCGCTTGGTCAATCTTGGCTGTGCAACTGGCCACCCCAGCTTCGTCATGTCTGCAAGCTTCACCAACCAAGTGCTGGCTCAGATCGAACTGTGGTTGCGTCCGGAGCAATATGAAAATGATGTCTATGTTCTGCCGAAACATCTCGACGAGAAAGTCGCCGAACTGCATCTCGCGAAGCTTGGCGTGAAACTGGACAAGCTTAGTCAGGACCAGGCTGATTATATCGGCGTTCCGGTCGAAGGCCCGTTCAAACCGGATCATTATCGCTACTAGGCGGATAGATATTGAGAAACAAAAAGCCGGGCAGTGTGAATATCACTGCCCGGCTTTTTGCTGTCTAGAATTTGGGTCTTGGCGTTCAGCGGGACGTGAACTGGGTTTTGCGTCCGTCCGGATTGCCGGGAAATTGCGGCCAGTGATTTTGCGACAGCGCCCGAGCACTGACAGACTGAATGCCGGCCTGTTTTTCGTACATCCAGTAGTTGCGCAGGATGATCGAGACATAGCCGCGCGTCTCGACATAGGGAATGCTTTCCATGAACAACAGCGGGTCATCATTGTCCTGTATTTCACTGTTCCAGCGCTGTACCGCGCCGGGCCCGGCATTATAAGCAGCCGCTATTTTCGGCAACTTCCCGCCGGTGATCGACGATCTTCCCAGATATTCGAGATAGGACTGTCCATATTCCAGATTGGTCGAGGGCCGGTAGAGATCCGATTCGTTGAAATTCAGGCCATTGGCTTTGGCAATATCGCCGGCCGTTCCAGGACGCACCTGCATCAGACCGATGGCGTTGGCCGGACTGACAACCTGACTGCGGAACGCGGATTCCTGTAATGTGTGCGCATAGATGAGGGCCGGATCTACCCGCCATCCGCCGTCGGGTTTCCATTTTGGAGCAGGGAAGCGAGACTGAACGTCAGGCTTCATTCCGCGCGGTGCGTTATGAGCCAGCCAGAGCTGAGTCCGTGGCAAGTTCAGTTCGCGGGCCAGTTTTATCAGCGCCGGATGATCATTATCCTCGCCGATCGTTGCCTGGTGCCGCAGCGTTTCATCAGCGAGCCGTTCTTCGCCAATCTCTACCAGTGCGATAGCAGCCCGGACATTTTCGTGACGTTCCAAAGCACGCCAGTCCGATTTCTCGAAATTCTCCATGGCTTCCGATTTGACTGGCTCCATGCCCAGAGTCTGGGCGGCGAGCATGCCATAAAAGCTGTCCTCAATCCGCGCCGCGGCCTGCAGCTTGCCCTGAACCTTTTCCGGTTGCCCGCATTTCAGATCAGAACGGGCGCTCCAGTAGAAACCGGACGCCTTCAGATCGATATTGTCGGCAGATCGTCCGACTTTCTCGAATGCGGCGCTCGCCGACCGGCAATCGTTCATACGCCAAGCTGCCAATCCGGCAACCCAGTCGGCATGACCAACCCATTCGCCTGCGCCATTTTGTGCCTGCCGAGCCAGCCGCAAGGCGGAAGCATCGTCATTCTCAATATAGTAGGACCATGCTACCCGTTGTTCCAGTTCCGTGCGTCCTTCGGCCGACATCTGGAGCGCATTGGCGCTCAGCAAAGCCTCTGCGCCGTGGGGATTGTCATTCTTGATAAAATCAATGATCTGTCCACGGACACCGTTGGTGGTGCTGTCGTTATTAACATCTTTTGGTTTCGAACGAATAGGGGAGCCGGGGACCCAGGACAGATTGCGTCGCTGTGGCAGGCTTGGCAAAAGCTGAGCACCCCGTTTTTCCGCTAAACGGCCCAATTGGGCGGCCTGCGGTATCTGTGGCGCCTCGTTGACCAATATCAGCAATGGCCCGAGTTCGGCCCGGGGAGAGTTTGCCGCCAGAAAAAATTCTGCCTGGGCGATTGATTTGAGCGGACCGGTTGGCGCCGTGTCCATCAGGTTTTTTGCACTGTCCCACTGATTGGCGTTCATCGCCGAAAAAAGGGCGCGATAATGGTCGGATTGCTGCCGCTTCAATTGCGAAGGTATATCCTTGGCGATGGATGCGCTGTTGTAAAGTACCGCGCCGTCATCGGCTAGCGCAGGTGTTGCTGCGATGGAAAAAAGCGAGACAGTCAGTGCAAGTTTCAATTTCACGAGGCAGAAATCCTTGTCAGCATTTGCAAATCCTTCCAAGCTTCGGCCTTGAACAATGGCCGCTCGATCAGGATCCGCGGGTGAAACGTAACGATCGCCTCTGTTTTGGATGATCCATGGTTAATAAATTGCTTATTTTTACGGGCCGACATCAGATCTTCACCGAAAATTATCTTCGCAGCGAGATCGCCAAAGCAGATCACACGCTTCGGACGCACCAGCTGGATATGATGAAAAAGGCGAGTTTTCAGGGCCGCCCAGTGCCGTTCGTCAACTCTGCCATCCACCGGCAGTGACAAGGCAATGGTGGCTGAATAGGATTGTTGCGAATCACACCCGATCGCGGCCAGCATCTTGTCGAGCAGTCGCTGATTGTCCGAACTGAACAATTGAACATCGCCATTGCGGCTTTTTTCGGGGAGCGCGGAAACGGTCATGATTTCCGGCTCCAATACTCCCCGGGGCGCCACTCTGTGCTTCGACCAGCTCGCCTCGATGGGTTCCGTGCTGTTGGCCAACCAATCTACAAAATCCGCATATTCTGCCGGCAACGGTTCGTTCTGGACCGGAACAGAAAGCTCTTCCGGCACGGGTTTCGTAACGGAAGCTGGCGGCGTGGTTATCGTTGGCTGAGGCGCAACCTCGGTTGCCAGAAGCGCGGAAGGTTGATCGACATAATCCAGGTCGACGCCAGCGAGCGACCACCAGTTTTGCAAGCTGTGGATCATCGACTCGGTGGATGGATTTGTCGTTGGTGGGTTGATTAAATTCATTTATGCATAGAGTCATGAGTTGACGAACAGGTCAATTGGCGGGAAAGCAGGTTTCTGCCCAGAGGGTTGCGGTTTGCGACAGACCGAATGTAGACAAGCATAAAAGCATGAACTGTAGGAAAAGCGACATGAGTGAACGAGAGTCAATGCCTTATGATCTGGTGATAGTCGGGGGTGGTCCCGCGGGTCTCAGTGCAGCCATCAGGTTCAAACAGCTGGCTGACGAGGCAGGCAAGGACCTCTCGGTTTGTATCCTCGAAAAGGGCTCCGAAATCGGCGCGCATATTCTTTCTGGCGCGGTCGTTGATCCGAAGGCACTCGATGAATTGATTCCGGCATGGCGGGACGAGGGTTGTCCGCTGGCGAAGACGCCGGTCACCGAGAATCATCACTGGATTCTGACCAGGAAAAAGAAATTCTCGATACCGCATATCATGACCCCTTCGTTCATGCACAACAAGGGCACTTATACCGGCTCGCTTGGCAATCTGTGCCGCTGGCTCGGCGAGCGGGCCGAGAATATGGGCATCGAGATTTTCCCCGGTTTTGCCGCTGCTGAAATATTGTACAATGAAGACGGTTCGGTAAAAGGCGTCGCAACCGGTGATATGGGCGTGGCCCGCGATGGCAGCCACAAGCCGGATTACCAGCCAGGCCTCGAACTGCATGCCAAATATACATTTTTTGCCGAGGGCGCCCATGGTCATCTGACCAAGATATTGAAGAACCAGTTTGCGCTGACCGCAGATAGCCAGCCTCAGATCTATGGCCTTGGCATCAAGGAATTGTGGGATATCGATCCGGCCAAGCACAAGGCGGGTCGGGTGATTCACTCGCAGGGCTGGCCGCTCAGCGAAGGCGCGAATGGCGGCGGTTTCCTCTATCATCAGGCCGACAATCAGGTCGCGCTCGGCTTTGTCACCTGGCTCAACTATGAAAATCCCTATCTCTCGCCGTTTGAAGAAATGCAGCGCTGGAAACAGCATCCTGAAATTCGCAAGATATTGGAAGGGGGCAAACGTGTTTCCTACGGCGCGCGTGCGATCAATGACGGCGGCTTTCAGGCCGTTCCCAAGCTATATTTCCCGGGTGGCGCGCTGATCGGCTGCTCTGCTGGCTTCGTGAACGTCCCACGGATCAAGGGCACGCATACCGCGATGAAAACCGGCATGATGGCCGCAGAGGCTGCTTATGAAGCGATTGTTGCCGAGCGGACCAGTGACGAGCTCAGCGCTTATGGAACGGCTTACGAAAATAGCTGGGTTCGTGAAGAATTGCGCGTGGTTCGCAATGTTCTGCCTGCGGTCGAAAAATATGGCGATTTCCTGGGCACAATATTGTCGGGCATGAATATGTGGGCGGAGCATCTCAAAATCAAAATGCCGTTCACGATGAAATTACACCCCGACTGGTCGCGGCTGAAACGTGCCGAACATTGTGTGAAGATCGAATATCCCAAACCGGATGGCGTGATCAGTTTTGATCGTCTGTCTTCGGTTTTCCTGTCCAACACCAATCACGAAGAAGATCAGCCGGTCCATTTGCAACTGAAAGATCCGTCGATTCCGGTCGATGTGAATCTTCCGGTGTTCGCGGGACCCTCGGCACGATATTGTCCCGCGGGCGTTTATGAATTTATCGAAGACGAGGCTGGTAAACCGAAGTTCCAGATCAACGCTCAAAATTGCGTTCACTGCAAAACCTGTGATATCAAGGACCCGTCCCAGAATATCAATTGGGTTGTTCCGGAAGGCGGCGGAGGTCCAAATTATCCGAATATGTAATCTTGCCCTTTGTGCGCTGACGGCCACCGGGCTCGCCGTTTCGCCGGCGGTCGCCAGCCGCGGTGAAGGTGCGTCGGCGCTGAACCGCTTTGTCGAAGCGCGGCTCGCGGAATCATCAAAAGAATTGCAGGCAGCGGCTGCAATCTATCGAGAGAGCCTGAAGGAACAGCCGGATAACGCGCTGCTTGCCGGTAAAGCCTATGTCAGTGCCATCGAGGCGGGTGATTTCGATCTGGCGGCGAAGGCGGTTCGCACCCTGCAGTTGCGCAATAAAGCGGATCCGGAAATGCCGCTGCTGCTTTATGCCGAAGCGTTCGCGCAACGCGACTGGAACGGAGCCGATCTCGCGATCGTCGAGTTGGAAGCGCTCAAGAATTTTGCTTTCATGCAACCTTTTCTGGAGGCGTGGATCGCAACCGCAAAAGGCCGGGGTGCTGCCGCCATTCTTTCGCCGAAACAGGACGATACAACCGCTAAATATTATCTTGAAGAGCAGCTGATTTTGAACAGGTTGGCCAATCGGCAGGAACGCGAAGCCGTCGGTTTGCTGGCCGGGCTTGTTCAGCGCAACGAAGCCCGTATGGCGCCGATAAGGATGATTGCCGCGCGGCACTTTTGGGCGATTAACGACGCGGTGACGGCGAAAGAGATTCTGAAATCACGGTCATCGGGACCTGAACAGAATCTGTTGGAGCAAATCGAAGCCGGACAAAAAAAGGGCGCCGCGCAAAAGGTGACTGCATCGATTGGCCTTGCGTTTCTTTTCCAGAGACTGTCGAACGATCTGGCCGCGCAGCGAGCGCAGTTTCCGTCGCAGGTCATGGCACAGGCCGGCGGACGGATTGCGGGCCAATCGGACTATGCATATCTGACCCTTGGACGAGCCTATGCAGCTGCAGAAAGTCACAATTTGGCAGTTGATGAATTTGCCAGGATCGGCCAGGACAGCCCTTATTATCTGGTAGCGCTCAGTTCGGAGGTCGCCAGTCTGGTGACTGATCACAAATATGATCAGGCGATTGCTCGGCTCGACGTCGCGTTAAAGTCCAGTCCGGACGCTCCCGAACTATATATATTGAAAGGCCAGTCGCTGCAGGCGAGGGGCGATAATGTTGCTGCCGCCATTGCTTTTGAATCTGCAATCGAATTGGGAGAGAAGCTCCAGCGACCGGACATGCTCATGGCCAGTTACTGGCTTGCACTGGGTGGCGCGCGGGAACAGGCCGGAATTTGGCCAGCGGGTTTGCAGGCCCTGCAAAAAGCCAATGAATTGCTGCCCAATTCGCCGACCATTCTAAATTACCTCGGTTACGCTCAGCTCGAACGCCGGGAAAACAAGGAAGCCGCGGTCGCTGCCATCAAGCAAGCGCATGATCTTCGTTCGACATCGCCGGCGATCACCGATTCTCTGGGTTGGGCCTATTTTATAACCGGCGAGCATGACCGTGCAGTGACCTTTCTCGAGAGCGCCCTTGAAGGCGAACCAAAGGACCCCACAATCAATGAACATCTCGGCGATGCCTATTGGACCGTAGGCCGTCTCTACGAAGCGCGCTATGCTTGGAAATCTGCAAAATTATTCGCCGAGGGAGACGACCTCCAGCGTCTTGCCAGCAAGATTGATCTGGGCTTGCAACCTGGGCTCCTGTCGCCCTGATGTCCGGTTCCATTTCGGGCATGACGGATAGCGAAACGGCCTATGCAAAGATAAATCTGGCTCTCCACGTCCGCAAGCGACTGCCTGATGGCTATCATCAGATCGAAACAATCTTCGCTTTTCTCGATCACGGTGATCTGATTTCAGTGGCACCAGGCGAGGGTGTGAGGCTGGAAATAGACGGACGCTTTGCCGGAGGTTTGAGCAGCACTGATAATCTGGTTGTACAGGCTGCCAGAAGGCTTGCGGACCTATCGGGAGTTTCGCAGGGCGCCCGTCTCCATCTCGACAAGCGGCTACCGGTTGCATCGGGAATCGGCGGAGGCTCGGCCGATGCCGCGGCGGCCTTGCGCTTGCTCAACCGGTTCTGGGGACTTGACCTCAGCCTCGCTGCGCTTGCCGATATTGCAAAACCGCTGGGCGCGGATGTTCCTGCCTGCATCCACAGCGAGACATGCCGTGGTACGGGTATCGGTCAGGATTTGGCAATGATTTCGGGAGATGATTTGCAGGGCTATGCCGCGCTGTTGATCAATCCGTTGGTAGCGGTGTCGACGGCTGAAATATTTGCGGCATGGGATGGTGTTGATCGCGGCGGGCTTGGAGAAGGGCGAGTGATGGAAGTGGCAAGAAACGGGCGCAATGACCTCCAGAAACCCGCGATCGCGCTGGTGCCGATATTAACGGACATGTTGCAATTGCTGGACGCGTACCAACCCGTCATGGCGAAGATGTCCGGGTCCGGCGCTACCTGTTTTGCTCTGTTTGACACGCTGGACGCAGCGGTGGAGGCCGAGCACCACTGTCGGAAGACGATCAGCGAAATCTGGACGATGACGGGAGAAATTCGATGACTGAAGCTTTTGAAATTTCCGGCGTTCCTTCCGAAGGCGGGGTGTTGATCGTAGTGGACCATGCGTCCAACCATGTTCCGGAAGATATCGATCTCGGGATTTCGCCGCAATTTGCCGATGATCATATTGCGTTCGACCCCGGTACCGCGCCGATCGCCCGGTTGATGTCGGGGAATGCCGGTTATCTCGCAATTCTCAGTACGGTTTCCCGGCTGGTTGTTGATCTCAACCGCTATCCGGATGAACCCTCGGTTATACAGCAACGCAGTGACGGCGTCGAAATTCCGGGAAATCATCTGTCGGCCGAAGAGAGGAAAGCCAGGATAGAGCGCTATTTCACCCCCTATCACGACAGGGTGCGCGTGCTGGTTTCGGATCTGAAACCCTCGCTGGTGCTTTCGCTCCACAGCTTCTCGCCGACGCTCCGTTCCGACCTGCAACTGCAACGTCCGTGGGATGTCGGCATCATGTATAATGAATATGAGACGGCATCCCGCTTCGCGATCCAGTATCTCGAAGAGGATGGGGTGCTCAAGGTCGGTGATCAAGCTCCCTATTCGGGAAAAATGCTGAACGCGACGATGAACCGCAATTGCGAAGCTTTGGGCCAGCCTTATTTCGGGGTCGAAATTCGGCAGGACCTGATAATGGAGGAATCGGGGCAGCGCCGTTTTGCCGATATTTTGTTGCGTACTTGCGATAAAATACGAACGGCTCTTGCTTAACCGCCGGAGTTTTGGAAGGACGATCTGGAACTTGCGATATTGGAACCCCGAATGAGCGATAGATTTGACAAGTCCCGATTGCCGAGCAGACATGTGAGCGTCGGACCCGAACGTGCGCCTCAGCGCAGCTATTATTATGCGATGGGGATGACCGAGGAGGATATCGCCAAACCTTTCGTCGGCATCGCCTCGGCAGGCAATGACAGCGCCCCGTGTAACACATTGCTTGACGCTCAGGCCGATATCGCGCGCGAAGGCGTGATCGAAGCGGGTGGCACGCCAAGACGTTTCAACACGATTACGGTCACCGACGGCATCGCCATGGGCCATCAGGGGATGAAAGCCTCGCTGGTTTCCCGCGAAGTGATCGCCGACAGTGTCGAACTGAGTGTCCGGGGTCACTGCTATGACGCGGTCATCGGCTACGCCGGCTGCGACAAGAGCCTGCCCGGGATGATGATGGCGATGCTGCGGCTCAATGTGCCGTCGATCTTTGTCTATGGCGGATCGATACTTCCCGGACGGTTCCATGACCAGGACGTAACGGTTGTCGACGTATTCGAAGCGGTGGGACAGCATAGCGCCGGCAATTGCCCGCTACAGGAGCTTATCGAACTGGAAAAAGTCGCTTGTCCCGGCCATGGCGCCTGCGGCGGTCAATTTACCGCCAACACCATGGCCTGTGTAGCGGAGGCGGTTGGCCTGTCTTTGCCCAACAGTAATATGGCACCGGCGCCCTATGAAACCCGCGACGATATGGCCAGAGCCGCGGGCCGTCAGATCATGAACCTGATCGAGCGCAATTTACGACCGCGCGATATCTGCACCAGAGATGCATTCATCAACGCAGCACGAGTGGTTGCTGCCACAGGCGGGTCGACCAACGCTGCCCTGCATCTGCCAGCGATGGCCAGCGAGGCGGGCATTGATTTTGATCTGTTCGACGTTGCCGAAATCTTCAAGACCACGCCTTATCTCGCCGATCTCAAGCCGGGCGGAAAATATGTCGCCAGGGACATGCATGATGCCGGCGGTGTCTACATGCTGATGAAGACGATGATGGATAACGGCCTGATCAACGGAGACTGTATCACGGTGACCGGCAAGACATTGGGCGAGAATATCGACGAAGTCGTCTGGAACCCGGACCAGAAGGTGATCTATGACGTCCAGCACGCGATCACCGCAACCGGCGGTGTTGTCGGTCTTAGGGGCTCGCTGGCGCCAGAAGGAGCGATTGTCAAAGTTGCCGGAATGGCGCGCCTGCAATTTCGCGGCCCGGCCCAGGTTTTCGAGTGCGAGGAAGACGCTTTTGCTGCGGTCAAACAACGACAGATCAAGGAAGGGTCGGTCGTCGTCATCCGCAATGAAGGGCCAAAGGGCGGTCCCGGCATGCGTGAAATGCTGGCCACCACCGCCGCGCTCTATGGACAGGGTATGGGTGAAAAAGTGGCGCTTATCACCGATGGCCGGTTTTCCGGTGCAACGCGCGGATTCTGTATCGGCCACGTCGGTCCGGAAGCTGCCGACGGCGGGCCTATCGGCCTGATCGAGGAAGGCGACATGATCAACATCGACGCCGAAGCCGGAACCATTGATCTGGAAGTGGACGAGGCTATCTTGGCCGGGCGCCGGAAAAAATTCGTGCAACGCGAAACCGATTATGGTTCTGGGGCTTTGTGGCGTTACGCACAAAATGTCGGACCTGCCTATAAGGGCGCGGTGACCCATCCGGGAGCGAAAGCGGAAAAACATGTCTACGCGGATATCTAGCATCGTCGCCTTGACCGTGTTGCTCACCGCCTGTGAGAACCGGCCGGATAATGCCGTGCTTGCGGAAGCAGAACAGCGGGCAACCGACCAGGCGAGTGATGACGGCAAAATCGAATGCGCGCTTGACGGGGACAGCGATTTCACTCGGGGCTGCTTTACCGAAAGGTTGAGCGCCGAGGGCGGTGTGAAGATGATCATCCGGCATCCCGACGGAGGGTTTCGCCGGTTCAATGTTCTCACCGACGGTCATGGGCTGGAAGCGGCCGACGGGTTCGACAAAGCGAAGATATCGATTGTCGAGGACGGCAAGATATTGGTCAGCATCGGTCCTGATAAATATTTGCTGCCGGCGCAGATCAAGTCTTCGGCGACCAGCGAAAACCCGGCACCAGCCGGAAACTAGAGGCATAATTGCTAAACCACGGAAACATCCTGACCGCTGCAGCAATGCAGTTGGCGGAACAGACGTTGATCGAACGCGGGGTTCCGGTTCAGGACCTCATGCGCCGGGCCGGGCAGGGCGCTGCGCAAATGATCTGGCGGATTGCGGCCGATATGCCTACCCTGGTGCTCTGCGGTCCGGGTAATAATGGCGGCGATGGCTATGTCATCGCGCAGTGGTTGCTCGACAAAGGCGTCGATGTTCTTGTCGCGGCACCAGCCGAACCCAAAACCGAAGCTGCCAAACATGCCAAATCACAGTGGCGCGGCAAAACGGTCGCCTTGACCGATGCACAGCCCGCCGCCCAGTTCGTCGATTGTTTGTTCGGCACCGGGCTCACCCGTGCGGTTGGTGACGAATGGTTTGACGATTTCGCGCGCCTGTTTGCCGGGGCAAAACGGCGAGTGGCGATCGATCTGCCAAGCGGTGTCGAGTCCGACAATGGAACATGTCTCAACGAGATAGCGAAATTTGACACAACCATTGCTCTGGGTGCCTTCAAACCGTCCCATTTTCTCGAACCGGCGCGGAGCAAAATGGGCAGTCTGGTCGGGATTGATATCGGTATCGTGGCAGAGAGCAAGCTTGGGCTATTGTCAAAGCCCCGGCTTTCCGCCCCGACCGCGCAAGATCACAAATATAGTCGTGGTCTTGTTGCTGTGATTGCCGGCGATATGGCGGGAGCCGCGCAGCTTACGGCGATGGCGGCCCAGAAATCGGGCGCAGGCTATATCAAAATCTTTGCATCCCCCGGCTTCGAAGCGCCGCTTCCCAGCATCGTGGTCGAGACGGTGCAGGATATCCAGGATCTCGAGCAAAAACTCGCCGACGACCGTATCTCTGCGGTTGTTGTCGGCCCCGGCCTTGGACGGGGTCAGAGAGCGGAAACGGTGCTGAACGCGACGCTCACCTTGAACACCCCGCTGGTGCTGGATGCGGATGCGCTGGTGGTTGCCGGTTCGCGTTTCTGCGAGCTGGTAGGAAAACGCTCGGCAGATACAGTCGCAACGCCACATGCGGGAGAATTTGCAGGTCTGATGCCGGACGCTTTGGCCGACAAGATTGAAGACAGCCGCAAACTGGCCGCCCAATCGGGATGCAATATATTGTTGAAAGGCTCCGACAGCGTGATTGCCAGTCCCGAAGGCGAGACATCGATAGCGGCCCAATCCTGTCCATGGCTATCTACAGCGGGGACGGGCGATATATTGGCCGGGATCATCGCAAGCCGCTTGGCAAGCGGCGTGAGTGGCTATAGGGCGGCGTGCGAGGGCCAATGGCTGCATAGCCGGGCCGCTCATTTGGCCGGTCCCGCTTTTACGCCGGAGTTACTCATCGACCAGCTCCCCGCTTCTATTCAGGAATGTTTATGACCGCGACTCCCGATCCCGATCTGATCATTCGTGTTGCCGCAAAGGGTGACGGCGTGACCTCCGACGGTCGGCATGTTGCCTTTTCCGCGCCTCTGGACCGGTTGAATGACGATGGCGGGCTGATCAAGGGTCCGCATCATGTCGAGCCTCCTTGCCAGCATTTCCAGTCCTGTGGTGGCTGCAGCCTGCAACAGCTGGATGCCGAGAGCTATAACCAGTTTCTCACCGACCGCGTGGCTTACGCGCTGGAAGGGCAGGGCTTGGAAGCAGAATTAATGCACCCGCCCCAGATCTCGCACCCGAAAACCCGGATCCGCGCCAGCTTGCGCGCTGCAAAACTGGGCGATCAGTTCAAGCTCGGATTCAGCGGTGCCGGTAGCCACCGGATCATCGATCTCAAACAATGCGAGATCATGGCTCCCGAGTTGTTCGATCTGCTCGCACCTTTGCGGAAATTCCTCAAAAACGCGTCTCGCCGCAAACATGATATGAATATCGAAATGACCCTGGTCGATCAGGGCATCGACCTGTTGATCAGCAATTACGAGCCCGAAGGCCTGGAGCAGCGCGAAGCCTTGTCAGATTTTGCCAAGGCCAACGGCTTGGCGCGCCTGTCGGTTGATGGCGGCTACGGTCCGGAAACCCAATGGGAACCGGAACCGGTGACCGTCACACTCAACGGAACCGCGGTGAATTTTCCCCATAGCGGTTTCCTGCAACCGACCCATGACGGGCAAAAAATGCTGATTGCCGCGATGCTGGAAGCCGTCGGTGACGCGAAGCTTGTTGCCGACCTGTTCGCCGGGTTGGGCACCTTCACCTTTGCGCTGAGTGAAAATCAGAAAGTCTATGCGGCCGAAGGCGCGCGCGACGCGATCGGCGCGCTGAAACTGGCGGCCAATCACTCCACACGGCAGATATTCTGCGAGCATCGCGA
>NZ_JBATHY010000150.1:0-1638 GCF_049667325.1 Parasphingorhabdus sp.
GTGCGGACCCTGTTCAGGGTGCGCAGCGTCGGCCAACGCTCCAGAAAGTCACAAAATAAAGGTGTATCTTTGCGGCCAAACCAGTCCAGGGGCTGTGGGTAGTAGTTTTTTAACGCACTGGTGATGCGATTGGTAATGCGCACACGATCACCGACGCAACTTCGACGGTACTCGACCAGTTGTTGCAAAGTTCGCATCTCGGGGCTGTCCGGGAGCAGTGGAGTGAAGCGACTGAAGTGGCGTTGCAGAAGATCACACTGCAGCTGCGCGTCACTGGGGTCGTCTTTGGCGCCGCTGGAAGCAAACGCCTGTCGGTACTTGGCGACCGATGATGGATTGAGTGGGAAAATAGTAATGTGTGCGTACTTGATCAGTGCATTAATCAAGGGGCCTTTTTTAAGCTCACAGCTCAAGGCAATTGGCCGATCACCAAAGCGCTCAAGCAAACCCAGTGCCCAGGTATCAATCGCCTGAGGGGAATGTTCAATGACACTGAATTCCAGGCGCGAACTCCCCGCTTCCTGCAGGCAAATATCGTGTTTACGATCGGCCCAGTCAAGACCAATAAAGGCGGCATAGTGGTCAATGGAAAAAGACTTCATAATTACACCTCGTACTGCTAAAGTAATGAAGAACAGTCTGTTTCGTCGAAGGAATTATAGGCAGTCGATGTCACGGCAAGCCCTGAGTGTTCGTCACGAATCAGATAGTCACCTGCGGGTTCGACGCTATTGTTATGGGTATCGGAATACACATCGATGCATAGTCGTAACCCGCAGGTGCATGTTCCCACAAACAGGAACTCTTTTATGCTGCGGACCTACTATAAATCGTTGCAACCGACGGTGACGAGTGGTCATCACTTCATGCCGCCTCGAGCCGCGGCTGAACTCAATCGTTAGACGGCTTCTAAGTCTTTTCGCAAACTGACCTACTTGTGCTTGCTTTTTGTATCCTATTGGATACAATGAGTGATGGCGGCTCAGATCAAAGTCACTCGAAAATTCAGTGTTTGGCTAAATGGCCTGAGAGATCGAAAGGGTCGTGCTCGTATCCAGGCGAGGATCGAACGCCTTGCTGCGGGCAACCCCGGCCAATGCCGGAATTTGAAGCTCGGAGTTTCTGAGCTAAAGATTGATGTCGGTCCCGGATATCGGGTCTATTACACTCGCCGTCAAGATATTTTAATTATCTTGCTTTGCGGCGGCGATAAATCGACCCAACGTGCAGACATTCGCCTGGCCTATGAAATGGTTGATGAATTGGAGATTTGATATGGCGACGAAAGTCAAAGATTACGACGTTGCTGACCACCTTCGAACACCGGAGGAAATGGCTGCCTATCTAGAGGCATGCATTGCCGAATCTGATGGTGATGCATCCTTCGTAGCAAAGGCGCTTGGCGATATTGCGCGAGCGAAAGGGATGACCGAGATTTCTCGAGAGACGGGATTAGGTCGGGAAAGTCTGTACAAAGCCTTATCGGAGGACGGCAATCCCAAACTCGATACAATCGTGAGAGTGGCAAAAGCACTCGGTTTGGAAATTACCGTCCGCCCGGCAGCGTGATAACGCCGTCTAACAAAACGAGGCAACCGACGGCTAACCACCCGTGCATTTTCAAGCGCGGTTCAGCCG
>NZ_JBATHY010000151.1:0-11009 GCF_049667325.1 Parasphingorhabdus sp.
CAACCAACGCCAGTTTCCATTCCCTGCGCCATTTCTTGAGTTTCCATTCCCGGGCTCGTGCATCCTGGATGTCGTCGTGCGCTTCAATCCAGACAAGCAAAGTGCAATCATGCTCCTTCGAATATCCTTCGATCAACTTGTTACGATGCTGATAGGCGCGCTGGACCAAATTGCTGGTGACGCCGAGATAGGTTTTTCCGCGCCGACGGTTGGCCATGAGATAGACATAGCCGGATCTGGTCATTCAATTACCATTCCGATTGCCTCCAGGGCTCCGCGTCGAGCGCGGAGCAGATTATTTTTTGCCGCTCTTCACCACCTTATCACTCGTCTTGTGCTTCTCCAGATCCTTCGGATCAAACCACACCGGTTTCAGCTTCTTGTCGACAAACAGCTGCATCTGATCAGTATAATGCGGTGACTTCGACCGCGTGGTCGCGGCGCCGAAGGGCTGGATCGAGCGGGAGTGGACCTTGCCGTCCCTGGCCCATTCGATGAACATGATGAAGCTGTCGCCGTGGCGCACCGAAAGCCGCCCGTCGTCCTCGACATCCCAGAGAGTTGACGCCCGGATCGTGTCATTGCCGCCGTCGACCGGAAGATCGACCTTGCCCTGCCGCATCCGCAGCACATCCATCATTGGTGGATCGATCTTGTCGAAATATTTCGTCAGATGGTCGACCGTTTCCTCCAATATCTGTCGCGGATCTGGCATTTTCCCGCGGTTATAATGTGACTTGTTTGCCGGACGCAGGACCATCAGCGCGAGCGCGTCGGCCGCGCCCTTGCCATCGAGATCCCAGTCCCACTGGGCAAGCAATTGCTGCGCTTTAAGCAGTTTC
This sequence comes from Parasphingorhabdus sp., assembly GCF_049667325.1. Classification (GTDB taxonomy): domain Bacteria; phylum Pseudomonadota; class Alphaproteobacteria; order Sphingomonadales; family Sphingomonadaceae; genus Parasphingorhabdus. The sequence goes on from NZ_JBATHY010000151.1 coordinate 843, forward strand.
GCGCTGCCTTTCAGGTCAAGCGCGGCAATCTTGTCCAGCCAGTTTTTCGCATAGCCCGCTTTCTCGTAGCCGGTGTCATATTTGATTTTCCACAGCTCGTCATCGGTCAGCTTGCCATCGGCATTGGCGCGTTCGAGCAAGGCGATCGAGCGGCGCGAGCGGTTGGTCTGGTCATCCTCGACCCCGAGCAGCGATGAGAAATTATCGCGGTTCAATTCATCCCCCGGCCCCGCCGCGATAAACGGCGTGTTATTGGCGTTCATGATATAGCCCGACGCCGGATTGACCAGAGCGGGGACACGGGTGAACGGTAGCGCGCCCTGCCACAGAGTCGCGGACGTATCGCCGGGGAGAACCGTGCGCCAGTCATAGCCGTCGGGCCGGTCGGGGAACATTGCGTTATAATAAAGTCCGATATTGCCCTCAACATCGGCATAGACGAAATTGGTCGCCGGAACGCCCTGCCCCGCCATCGCCGCCTGCCATTCGTCGAAATTGGTCGCCTTGTTGATGCGGTAATATTGGGTCAGCATATCGAGCTCGTCGATACCGGCATAGCGGAGCGCGTAAGCGCCGCTGTTATTGATGATCACCGGCCCGTGGACCGAACGATAGGCGACCTGCGGATAGGGAATGACAAACGGGCCATATTTGATCTTCAGCCAGACGCGCTTCTTCTCCAGCGGCTTCCATTCACCGTCGAACCGGTAGGCGTCTTTCTTGTCGTTCAGCGTTAGCTTGTAGATATCGATCAGGTCGGGGCGGTTGACGGTGTTGGTCCAGCCAAGATATTTGTTGTGGCCGAGAAACGGGAACGGCGAACCAGGGAAATTAGCGCCGGCGAAATCCCATCCCTGTTCGCTGTGCACGACCAGCTCGTACCAGGCGACATTGCCGCGCAGCGGCTGGTGCGAATTGGAGATCAGGCGTGTCTTGCCCTCGGGAGAACGTTCCGGTGCAATCGCGTAGGCGTTGGAACCATTTTCATCCGGATCGGGGCCGACCGGCGTGACCGTTTCTTCTTCGACAATTTTGTCCGGACTCAACGGATGGATCGATGTTTTTGCCGGCTCATCGTTCAAGCGCGGCCCGCCTTCGCGCGGCAGGGGCTTGTTCTGCACCAGCGCTTCGATCGGACTGTTGAGACCGAAGAAAAAGGGCGACCGGAGCACGAAACCTGCGGCAATATCCTGACCGTTGACCGGAAATAATTTAGCCAGCTGAATCTCTTCTGGATGCTCCTTGGCATATTGATTGAGCCCGGACGCATAGCCGTCGAGCAATGCGCGAACATCCAGCGGCAGATCATCATATTTGCGGGTCACTGTACCGCGCACATCAAGCAACGCGGCGATATAATCGATCGGCGCGCTGTCCGCACCGTTGAGCGTGGCCATCCGGCCCCGGGTCATCGCGGTCACTTCCTGCAGCGTCGAGAAATCATCTTCCGCGTGGGCATAAGCCACACCATAAGCGACATCGGCGTCGGTTTTGCCGAAAATATGCGGCACGCCAAAATCATCGCGCACGATCCGGGCTTCATAGGGGCCGCCCGTCGGAGGTGCGGCTGTGTCAATGGTCAACGGTTCCCAGACCGCCAGACCGATTGCAACCAGTGCCAGAAAAACCAACAGTCCAATGCCTGCACGCTTAAGTGTTTTCACGTATTTTGCCCTTCCCGACAGCAGCATAAGCTGCGCATATTTTCACGCTTGCTGACGCTTACCACATAAATCCAGCGGAAAAAGTGATCAATATGGTTGTGTTGCACGACTACAACACCATATTTATGACAAGACACTGAGATTAAACAGGATGAACCGATGAACCTTGAGAAATTTACCGACCGCGCCAAAGGATTTCTGCAATCCGCGCAGACCGTCGCCATCCGGATGAACCACCAGCAGATTACCGCCGCGCATGTCGCCAAGGCGCTGCTCGAAGACGATCAGGGCATGGCATCCGGTCTGATCACCAAGGCGGGCGGCGACGCCAAAAAGGCGCATCAGGAAATTGATGCCGTATTGGCAAAAATTCCGGCGGTTTCCGGAGGCGGAGCCCAACAAACACCTGGGCTCAACAATGACGCGGTCCGGGTGCTGGATCAGGCTGAACAGATCGCAGACAAGGCCGGTGATAGCTATGTCACTGTCGAGCGCTTGCTGCTCGCGCTGGTTCTGTCCAAGGATACGGCGGCCGGCAAGGCGTTGAAATCTGCTGACGTAACCGCCGATGCCTTGAACACTGCGATCAACGAATTGCGCGGCGGACGGTCGGCGGATAGCGCGACCGCCGAAGACGCTTATGAGGCGATGAAAAAATTCACTCGCGACCTGACCCAGGCGGCTCGCGACGGCAAGCTCGATCCGGTGATCGGCCGCGACGAGGAAATCCGTCGTACGATCCAGATACTGGCCCGACGGACCAAGAATAATCCGGTCCTGATCGGTGAACCAGGCGTCGGCAAGACCGCGATTGCAGAAGGCATGGCGCTGCGCATTGCCAATGGCGATGTCCCGGACAGCTTGAAGGACCGCCGGCTGATGTCACTCGACATGGGCTCGTTAATCGCGGGCGCGAAATATCGTGGCGAGTTTGAAGAACGGCTGAAGAGCGTGCTCGATGAAGTGCGCGGAGCCGATGGTGAAATCATCCTGTTCATTGACGAGATGCACACTTTGATCGGTGCGGGCGCTTCGGAAGGGTCGATGGATGCTTCCAACCTGCTCAAGCCAGCTCTGGCGCGCGGAGAACTCCATTGTATCGGCGCCACCACGCTCAACGAATATCAGAAATATGTCGAAAAAGACGCTGCCCTGCAGCGGCGGTTTCAGCCTGTTTTCATCGGCGAGCCAACGGTCGAGGACACGATCTCGATCCTGCGCGGACTGAAGGAAAAATACGAGCTGCACCACGGAGTGCGGATTACCGACGGCGCTCTGGTCAGCGCTGCAACGCTGTCGAATCGATATATTTCGGACCGCTTCCTGCCCGACAAAGCCATCGATTTGATGGACGAAGCGGCTTCGCGGATTCGCATGGAAGTGGAATCCAAGCCGGAAGAAATCGAGACGCTCGACCGGCGGATCATCCAGCTCAAGATCGAGCGCGAGGCGCTTTCGAAGGAAAGTGACGATGCGTCCAAGGGACGACTTGAAACGCTCAAGAAAGAGCTCTCCGAACTCGAGCAGCAATCCGCGGAACTGACCACGCGCTGGCAGGGCGAGAAGGACAAGATCAACGCCGAAGCCCAGCTCAAGGAAAAGCTGGATCACGCCCGGCTCGAACTGGAGCAGGCCGAACGGGCTGGGGATCTCGCCAAGGCCGGGGAGCTGAGCTACGGCACCATTCCCAACCTGGAAAAAGCACTCGAAGAAGCCGCCGGCGCGAGCGAAGGAGCGATGCTGCGCGAAGAAGTCGTGTCCGAAGACATCGCCGCTGTGGTTTCGAAATGGACCGGCATCCCGGTCGACAAGATGCTCGAGGGCGAACGCGAAAAGCTGCTGGCGATGGAAGAATTGATCGGCGAGCGGGTGATCGGGCAGAAGGACGCAATCTCGGCTGTATCCGCAGCCGTGCGCCGCAGCCGCGCCGGTTTGCAAGATCCCAACCGGCCTTTGGGGAGTTTCCTGTTCCTCGGCCCCACCGGCGTTGGGAAGACCGAACTCACCAAGGCGCTCGCCGGATTTCTGTTCGACGATGATCAGGCAATGGTCCGCATCGACATGTCCGAATTCATGGAAAAGCACAGCGTTTCCCGCCTGATCGGAGCGCCTCCCGGCTATGTAGGCTATGACGAAGGCGGTGTTTTGACAGAAGCAGTGCGCAGACGCCCCTATCAGGTGATCCTGTTCGACGAAGTCGAGAAAGCCCATGGTGATGTGTTTAACGTATTGCTGCAGGTGCTTGATGACGGTCGACTGACCGATGGTCAGGGCCGGATGGTAGACTTCTCCAACACATTGATCATCCTGACCTCCAATCTCGGCAGTCAATATATGGCAAACCTGAAGGACAAGGAGACCGTCAAGGATGTCGAGCCGCAGGTGATGGAAGTCGTCCGCGCGCATTTCCGCCCCGAATTCCTCAACCGGCTGGACGAAATCATCCTGTTCCACCGGCTTGCCGAGGAACATATGGCGCCGATTGTCGATATTCAGGTCTTGCGGGTCCAGAAATTGCTCAAGGACAGGAAGATCGAACTGGAACTCACCGATGCAGCCCGGCGCTGGCTGGGGCGGGTGGGCTATGATCCGGTATATGGTGCAAGGCCGCTGAAACGCGCGATCCAGAAATATCTTCAGGATCCGCTCGCCGATCTGATCCTGCGCGGTGACGTGCCGGATAATAGCACCGTCAACATTGACGAAGGGGATGGCGCGCTGAAGATGGAGCCGGTTGCCACGCCCGCAGCTTAACCTTGCGCGATCTGCTCCTGACGGGCAAATAGCATCGATGAGTTTAACCGCGAACCAAGCAGCCATCATCAGCAATGCGGACTATCTGGCACATCGCTATGACGAGGTTGCCGATGGCTTTCGCTTTGTCCACGTAACGCGCGAGACACATCGCGCATGCACGTTCATTACCGACGAGCATTTGCCGGATGTGGATCATTATGAACTGATCGGCCGGGCGGATCTGGATCAAGAACCGCTGCCAACCGCACCAGTCCACTTCATTTTCCATTCCGCTTATTGCTGCTCGACGATGATGGCCCGCGCCTTTGACATTCCGGGCGTCTCGATGGGGCTGAAAGAGCCGGTCATCCTCAACGACATGATCGGCTGGCGGCGGCGCGGTGCCGACAATCAGAAGCTGGCAGCCGTATTGGACAAGTCGCTAGACCTGCTCGCGCGGCCGATGGGCGATGATCGGGCCGTAATCATCAAGCCATCGAATATCTGCACACCACTTGCCATTCCCGCTCTCAAATTGCGTCCCGAAGCCAAGGCGTTATTGTTATACGCCCCGCTGGAATCCTATCTCCAGTCGATTGCCAAAAAGGAAATGTGGGGCCGGATCTGGGTGCGTGACGTGCTCATCGGAACGATGAAAGACGGCTATGCTATCGGCGGGTTTTCCCAGGAAGAGCTTTTGCAACTCACCGACCTACAGATCGCGGCCATCGGCTGGCTTTCCCAGCATGCTGCCTTTGCAAAGATCATCGAGACCGTTGGTCGCGACAGGGTCAAAATTCTCGACAGCGACCGTTTCCTGTCCGAACAGAGAGGAACGCTCCGCTCGCTCAACCAGTTTTTTGACCTCGGGATGGATGACAACAAGATCAACCAGACACTCGAGGGACCTGCCTTTAACAGCCATTCCAAACTTGATCAGGCAAAGCCCGATGGCGTTTTCGATGCGAAGGCCCGCCAGCAGGAACAAAGCCAAATGGCCGCGTTACACGGAGCTGAAATCGAGATGGTTACCCAGTGGGCACAGGCGGTCGCCGAAAGCCAGCATATCCAGTTGGAAATGGATAGCCGGCTTCTCGACCAACGGCCATAAAATCGCGTTAGTTGTTGGTGCTGAGACCCGACTGCATATCGTCGACGAACTGCTGCGATTCACGCGAACCTTTACGCGTATATTCCACCCATTGGGCATTGGTCATGCAAGTACGTTTTTTCCTGGTCAGAGATCCGATGACCGGTTCCGAACGGCAACGCACATAATCCGGATGACGCCGGTCGGTGATTTTCTTGGGCTTTTTCGCCTTCTCACTCTCATTCTTCGTGTCAGCTGCTGCCACCGGCGAAACCGTGAGAGCTGTTGTAGCTAATGCTCCGATAAGAAGCGTTGGTAGAAGAATTTTCATAGTAACTCCTGTAATCATAATTTTACAATTTTAACCCGTCGTCATAAATTTGAACCGGCTTAATTTGGTGTTATCATAAAGCCTGGCTGATTATCTTCAACAAACTCTTTCGAATTGCGTGAACCGATCTGAGTATATTCAGCCCATTCCTCGTTAGTCATGCAAACGCGACGCCTTTTGGCGAGCGATCCGATGATGGGTTCGGACCGGCATCGTACATATTTCGGATCGCGCCGATCAACAATTTTCTTCGGTTTTTTCGACTGCTCTTCAACGGTGTCCTTGTCGGCGGCGATCGCCGGTGATGCGGTGAACGCGGTTGCTGCGAACAAGCCGGTTATCAGTGTTCGAATAAGAATTTTCATTGCTATTCCAAGCCTTTGTCTAATCATCAGTCAAATTCAAGCCAGCAAAAAAATCTACTGCAGCATAAATCCCGGTTGGTTGTCGTCGACAAATTCTCTCGCATATTGGTTGCCCTTGCGGATCGCCAATGTCCATTCGTGGTTTGTCATACAAATCTTGCGCTTTTTCAAATAAGAACCGGCCACGGGTTCCAACCGGCATCGAACATATTCGGGATCACGTCTGTCGGTGATACGTCGCGGCGCATTGCTAATCTCCGAAGACGTTGCATCCAGAGCAGGAAGTATCTTCACAACAATGAGTCCTTCAGGGTCTTCCTGAGCCATTGATTCATCAGAACCCTGCTGCTGAGCGTTAACAACAGTCGGAATGGCGCCAAATACACCAATAGAAATTACACTAAAGCTCAGCGCATATTTTAATGTCATTGGAACCTCACGCTAACAGTCGAGAGATTTCTATCATGAAAAGCTGTAAAACTCAACCGCACGACGAAAAAGGGCGGACCAAATGGCCCGCCCTTTTTTTTCAATTCTGATCGTTCGATTAGAATTTGAATTTAACACTCGCACCATAACGACGACCCTGTGCGTCATAGGATGACGGGTATACGTTACCGGAGTTGAACGATGTCGAGCCAATGTCCGAACCGACAACCGTAGGTTTGTTGTCGAACAGGTTCTGCACGGTAAGCGTGATCAGAACATTTTCGCTAACATCCCATTGGCCGGACAGATCGAAATAGCTTTCCGCCGGGATCTTGGTGAAGTCAACATCACCAAATAGTGGCGAATTACCGATAAAGGCTGCTCCGTTGTCGACCACATCCTGTGGCTCTTGAATCAGAGCACTCAGATAACGCCAGCGAAGAGACATTGTGAAATCTTCTTCGAAGGTGAGCGAGGTCCGCTGCGAGAAGGCAAACTCAGACTGTGGCGAACCACAGTTAACTGAATAGTAGCCAACGCACTCACGATCCAGTCCTGTTGGGGTAGCCTGGAACTTGTTCTTGTTGGTCCAGGTACCGTCAAAGGAGAGAGCCAATCCGATATTATCGGTAAGATCCGTGTTATAACGGAGACTCACGTCGACACCGTCTGTCGCAATCTTACCAAGGTTGCTCTGTTGAAGAACCAGTCCCTTGGTGTTGGACGGATCACCGTCGAGGCCACCCGTGTTCGGGTTACGCGAAATAAAGTCGCTACCGCAGAACGGGTTGGTTCCTGATGGTGCATTGAAACACGCTGCGATCGCGTCACCAACTGTTGGTGCAGAAACCGCGTCGGTGACCTTGATATTGAAATAATCAACGGTCAGAGACAGACCAGGAATGGCGTCCGGTTGGAACGCAACACCAACAGTCCATGTCTTTGCAGTTTCGGTACCGAGCAGCGGGTTACCGCCAGCGGTGATGTTGATCTGACCAGCGGCCGGTGGAAGAACCGTACCGTTCTGGACAGCGGCTGCACCTGGCGAACCAGCTGGAACCTGAAGCAAACAAGCTGCAAGCAGGCTACCGGTTGGCGCTACAGGACCCTGACAAGGATCGTTTGCAAGGTTGCTGAGGCCCGTAGAAACCGGCGCAAACAGCTCACCAATGTTAGGTGCGCGTGAAGAACGCTGATAGTTGCCACGGAAGGTAAGACCAGGAATAACTTCCCAGCTACCGCCAGCTTTCCAGGTGAATTCCGTACCCGCAGTGGAGTAATCGGAATAACGTGCACCGAGATCGATGGTCAGGCTTTCTGCAAAGGATTCACCTTCGAAGACAGGAATGCTCAATTCGCCGAAGGCGTCGTAAACATCATAAGAACCGAAAATATCCGGAGCCGCACCACCGGCACCAACAACGGCACCTGGTGTTTTCGATGCATCATCGGAAACCCGCGATGCTGTGAAGCTGCGATATTCGCCGCCGACAGCAAACTGGATCGGTGTTTCGGCGAGACCGAAACCAAGGTCACCAGTGATACTTCCGTTAACCGTTGCAATCGAGGTTGAAGTGATCACCTGCTGGTTCAGGCTGAACACGTAGTCGATGGCTGCCTGCGAACCAAGATCGCCTTCGAGACCGAAGAGATTGATCGGCGCACAACCTGCGTTACCCGAAATACAGGTTCCATCAGGAAGGGCATATAGCGAGTCATCCAGACGTGAGCGACGGGCAAAACCGGTTTGGGTCTGGATCCGTTCACTTTCACCATAGGTACCCGAAATATCGTAGCGGATATTGTCGGTAATGTCGCCACGCGCGCCGACTACCATGTTGAACAATGTCGAAACGTAGATCGAATCACGCGTACCGGCTTCGATGGTACGACGACGAACCTGGGTATTGATGTTTACGAAATCAGGGTTCGCGCTACCATCAGCCAATGTTGGACCAAATGGCGTGGTTCTTCCGGCAAGACATTGAGCTGCCGTCAGGCCAAGACCGGTACAGAATTGGTTCGCAATTCCCACTGGAATGGTCGGGTTGTTGAGGTTGATGTCGTAGTTGTTGAAGAACGAACCGCCGGGAGCAATAATCGTTGCAACAGTCTGCTTCGAGAAAGCAGCCTGCGAATATAGCTCGACATTTTCGTTGATTTCATAACGAGCGGAACCGAATACGTTAAACCGTTCGAAAGGAGTCAGGAAGATGTTGAATGGATTGAAGTTGAACGGACGATCAAACACACCGCTCTGCACGGTCTGTCCGTCGGGAGCAATCTGGCCAAAACCGCCCGGGATTGGGCCAACGATCACGGCTGGGATAGCATTCGATGAGCCACCAGCCTGACCATTAAAGGAACTGACGTTAAATTCGCCAAAGCTACGGTCGCCCTGGTAGATCGCGTCCTGGTCCTGATAACCAACGCTCAGAACCACGTTACCGCGGCCGTCGTCGAAATTGGCACCAATGGTCATGTCAGCGCGGAATACATTGCCGTCGCCTTCTTCGGTGATCTGCTCGGAGACGTTTAGTTCGACACCAGCAAAGTCACGCTTGGTGATGAAGTTGATAACGCCGGAGATTGCGTCCGCACCATAAGTGGTGGTTGCACCACCGGTCAAAACGTCGGTACGTTCGATAACCGCCAGCGGGATGCTGTTGAGATCGACGCGACCGGTTGTGTCAGCAGGAACGAAACGACGTCCGTCGAGCAGAACCAGGTTACGCTGCGAACCGATACCGCGAAGGTTAACGAAGGAAGAACCGCCGTTACCGTTGTTCACTGCAGAACCGGTTGTTGGAATTGCCGATGGCAGTTCGCGAAGGAACTGTTCAGCGGTGTTGGTCTGGCGAAGCTCGAGTTCTTCGGAAGTCACAACGCCAACCGGGCTTGAAAGCTCCAGGTTAGGGTTGCTGATACGCGAACCCGTAACAACGATAACGTTGCTGCTAGCGGTGTCAGCTTCCTGAATGTCCTGATCCTGCGCAAAAGCAGGTGCAGAAACCATGGCGAGTCCGAGCACCATTGGTGCCACTGACGCCTTTAGGTTTGAATAATTTCTCATGTTAATCCAGTCCCTTATTCTGGAGAGGTAGGCCATTGTGGCCGGTCCCCGGTTGTTGACCGGTGGCAATCTGCGCGCCCCAAACGCACGGATTCGACCACCGAGTTGGGGGTCAATTGCAACAAGGCTTGTGGTCTGTAAAGCTTCTGTTCAGGGAAAAGGGCGGTTTTTGTAGAGATTGTAACTATTTTGTCACAGTCTGAGACGTGCAAAAATCGCTTCCGGACACGGCTTTCCCGTTTCGAGATTCGATACTCGGCGGACCGCGGTTGTCCGATCAACAATGAATTGCCTCCGTAGCTTCTATTGCTTATGTCACGCAGAACATGGAATGGAATGACAGGAAAAACGGAAATGGTTAGATCTAAATGGTTCTTCGCGAGCGTGATTTCAGCGACGGTTGCCGCAACGGCGGGCCTTTGCGCCCCTGCGAATGCTCAAGAGATTGACCGCAGAAAAGCGCTAACCGCCCCCCCGAC
>NZ_JBATHY010000152.1:0-5168 GCF_049667325.1 Parasphingorhabdus sp.
AAGTTCTGGACTCTCGCCCTGCTTTTGCTTTTGCCCTCGCCCGCTTTGGCCTGGGGTGAATTTGCCCATCGCCAGATCGCCGCAATTGCGGATGCCAATATCCATCCGGATACAAAATCAAGGATGATCGGGCTGTTTGCTGTCGCAAGGTTGCTCGGGACACCGCAATGCGATCTCAAGAATATCGGCGATGCCAGCGTCTGGCCCGATTGCATCCGCCGCGACCGACTGCGCTGGGGCTATACCGGACCGTGGCATTATCAGAATGTCGATATCTGCCAGCCCTTCGACCTCAAAAGCGCATGCGCGAACGGCAATTGCGTTTCGGCACAGATTGATCGCAACGCCGCGCTGCTAGGCGATGACAGCCTGCCCGCACAAGTCCGGCTCGAGGCGCTGGCCTTTCTGGTACATTTTGTCGGGGACATGCATATGCCCCTGCACAGTGGCGACCGGTCTGACCGTGGTGGAAATGACGTGAGCGCCGCCTATGGCATCATCGAAGGTAGGATGAATCTCCACCGGCTGTGGGACGGGCCGTTGGCGGAACGTGCGATAACCGACGGACCCGAACTTGTCCGGCGCTTTGGCGAACCGGAAAAAACGGAACTTGCCACCGGCACCACCGAATTGTGGGCAGAGCAGGCCTGGCAAATATCGCGCGACTATAGTTACCGCACCGCCGAAGATGCATCTTCCTGCAAACCGCCCTCGACTCAACGCGCAGTGATCGACAATGATGAAATCCCGGCCCTGGTGCCCATTGTCAGGTTGCAGATCGAGCGTTCGGGGGCAAGACTGACTCGATTGCTGGACGGTGCTTTGCGTTAACGCAGTCCTTCAACCGTCTCCCTTAATCGATTGTGTCGATCTGGTACACGAGCCTCAAAATTCTTTTGATGATAAATCATATAGTTAACCAAAATTGTGACCGCGATCACCGCAAAATGGCGAATGCATCCTATCGATTCTGAACGAACTGGATATCATTTCATCTACCAAAACAAACGGTTCATCGCTGGTAAAGCAACGGAATGTCATTTGGTGCGAAGTTAGTGAAGTAAGTTTGGCGCAATCAAGAAGGAAGAAACGATGTACTTATCTCCTAGATCATTCATCAATCAGCCTGCTCGTGCATCGGCCGAACAGGGACAATCCCGTGGCTATCAGCCACTCTATCATCTCGACATCGTCAACCGCTGCCCCGGCTGCGGAAAATCAAACTGGCATGTCGGCCGATTCAGCGCGGAATGTGCGCATTGCGAAACCGCTCTGCCGCTGGCGATGGTGGCCAGCCAGCCGATGCAGCCGCGCTTCACCGAACATTTCAGCAAGACGGCGATGGCCGCCTGACCGCGCTGCGGGTTCAGCCCGATTTCAACCGCGACAGATAAGCCGCTGCCGCGTTTGACTTGATCCGCACCCACATCGGTTTGTGGTCGGATAACTGGTAAGTTCGCCAGATACCCTTGTAATATTTTGTCAGGGCAGCACCCTGCTTGTCCTTGCCGCCCTTCTTCTTGCGCATATCGCGTTCATATTCCAGCGCATCGCCATCGCGGAAAACCGATTTGAATATCTCGAATATGCCGGCATTGGCTTGTTTGGGATCATCGGTCTGGCGGTCGATAAATTTCAGCGTATCGTCATCGGTCATAAACGCAATCTGGTCGTAATATTTGCTGAGATCGAGATTGGACGGCCGGTTGAGCGCATCGGGAATCCGGAATCCGTGCCGCTTCAGCGCGGTCATTGTTTCATGATCCGGGTGAACGATATTGAAATCGCCCAGCAAGATCAGCGACCGCCCTTTCTTTTGCGCATGCTCGGCACGATCGCTGAAATAGTCGGCGACGCGATCGATCTCCTGCACCCTTTGCTGCAGTTTCGATCCCGAAGACGAACCGTAGAACAGATGCACCGCACAGATATCGAACTTGAACCAGCCGGACCGGAACGCGGTGATGAACGGGGTTCGTCTGAACTGCTTGCCCTGAAAAAGCTCTCCGCCTTCACCGATCGTGTCATCGGTAATCAGCATGTCGGTCGGCAGGACGATTTCTCCGGCGATATTCTGGAACCGCACCTTGCGCTTGTCATAGAGGTACAGCAGCCGTTCACCGCCGCTGCCGAGCTTGTGGTGGGTCTTGTCCGACGCGATAAAATCATAGTCCGGTCCGAGTCGATCCATGACCGCGCGCCAGTCGTCGAGATCGACCACTTCCTGCACCGCAACAAAGTCAAACCGGGACAATATCTCGGCAATATACATCAGGCTTTCCTGCAGCCTTCTGACCTTGCCGAAATTCCGGATATTCCAGGTCGCGAGCAGCAAAGTCTGCTCGCTATCCTTGTCGGGAATCTCCCGATCAAGCTGGTCGATCAGGCGTTCCAGATTGCCGACGACGCGCGGACGCTCGCTTTTGGGGATATATCTGAGATAATAATATTGCGGCATCTGCGGCTTCTTCCTTTCCGGTTAGAAGCGACCCCATTTTATTATGCCATCAATGCTACCATATAATCCCCGCGGCGTCAGCGCCACAATTTGCAATCCCCAAGGCGATGCTGGCGATGTCAAGCCGAGTCGCCCTGAATATCTCCGAACGACTTCAGCGCCGCCGGTGCGACAATATCGCCCCACTCCTGCACAAAATGGCCCGCCTCCTCGATCAGCAACGGTTCGGGACAGCCCTTGATCAGGCCGTGCATCCTGTGCATCACCGGCGGACCGAGCACCGGATCGGAACCGCCGATCGCCATGAAGCTGAGCCCAGACCACTCGCCGCTCCAGAAGGCCGCCGCCTGCTTGCTGACTGCCACACCGTCCATCTCCGGCGAGACCGGCACCAGCGCCGGGAACTTTCGCGCACCGGCCTGATAGCTGTCATCCGGATAGGGCGCGTTGTAGGCGGCGGTCTCCGCTTCGGTCATCTGGGGGGTGCCGCGAGCGATAATCTGGCCGGCGTCAAACACCGGCACGGTCAGTGCATATTCCTTCCACGCGTTAAATCCGTCACCCGCACCGGTGCCGAGGCCCAAGGCGGTGTTCATGATGATCAGCCGCGACAGGCGCGCCTTGAAAGCTGAGTCGACCGGCAGCGTCAAGCCGATCAGCCCGCCCCAGTCCTGCACCACCAAGGTGATATTCTTGAGGTCCAGCCGCTCGACCAACGCCAGGATGTGATTGCGGTGAAAATCGAACGTATAGCTATCGAGATCGGTCGGCTTGTCGGACCGGCCAAAGCCGAAGAAATCCGGACAGATCACCCGCGCGCCGGTGGCCGTGAAGTGGGGGATCATCTTGCGATAGAGGAAGGACCAGCTCGGCTCGCCGTGGAGGCACAGGAAGGTCTTCTCCGCATCCTCCGGCCCCGTATCAATCCAGGCGGCGCGCAGGCCTTCGTAACCGGGAAGGTCATCGGCATAATGGACCGGAAAATCAAAGCCGGGAATATCGGCAAAGCGTTCGTCGGGCGTGCGCAGGGCGGAGATGGTCATGGCGAAGATCCTCTATAGTTCCAGCTCGGCATAGCAGAAGGCGGAACCGACAGGAAAGTGGCTTGCTCCGCCAAAGTTTGTCAAAGTTGGGGCCTACGAACGCCTGTTCTGCGTGATGATGGATAGAGCGGACTCAAACTTACCCGAAAAAATTAATGGTTCACACAAAGCGACCCTATTATTTTCTGTGACCTTTGCCCCGAACCCCCGGAATACGGGGAAATTATGACCGCCAACACGGCTTCGAGTGTGACCTTTGAAACAGCGCGCCGGGAAGCGCCGGTAATCAAGCGGGCAAGAGGCACAAAAGACTCATCACGGCGCGGAGCATAGCGCCGATGGGCTGTTGTAGGAAAGGGGGACTGGTGCCCTGTCGCCGTAATTCCGCCATCGCGATTCTAACTTGCAGTTAACCCGATCTGCGGTCATTCTCGCTTCCTCATACCGAGGGGAACACGACATGACCGCAGATGACAAGCCGCTAACCGTTGATCGTCGTCAAGCCATGCGCGGTGCGGCCATGGCCGGCGCCGGAGCGATGATCATTTCCCCGACCATGGCCCTGTCCGCCGACGGCGATATGACCGCCATCCGCAAGGCCGCCGAGGCCGGACGCGAGGCATCGGTCAAGCGGATCCAGGACTGGATCAAATTGCCGTCGATCGCGGCAGAAGATCGCAACATGACCGAAGGCGCGGACTATATGGCCGCGCTCGCGAGGGATGCCGGGTTCCAGCATGTCGAGATCGTGCCGACCGACGGTCATCCCGGCGTCTTCGCCACTCTTGACGCCGGCGCAAAAAGAACGCTCGGCATCTATTTTATGTATGACGTCAAACAGTTTGATGCGGACGAATGGTCTTCTCCTCCGCTGGCAGCGGCCATTGTCGACCGTCCCGGCTTCGGCAAGGCGATCATGGGCCGCGGTGCGGTCAACCAGAAGGGCCCGGAAGCGACCTTTCTCGCGGCGCTTCACGCCATTCGCGCTGCAGGGAGGAAACTTCCGGTCAATATTGTTCTGATCGCCGAAGGCGAGGAAGAAATCGGCTCTCCCAATTTCAAGCAGGTCGCCACCAAGCCCAATGTCCTGGCCGCGCTCAAGAAATGCGAGGGTATCTTCATCCCCGCCAGCTGGCAGGACAAGAGCGGCAATGTCAGCGTCAATCTCGGCTCCAAGGGCATTGTCGAACTGGAGCTGGTCTCCAGTGGTGAAAAATGGGGCCGTGGGCCCAGGGGCGATGTCCACTCCAGCCTCAAGGCGATGGTCGACAGCCCAAGCTGGCGGCTGGTCCAGGCGCTGCAGACTTTGGTCACGCCCGATGGCAATACGCCTGCTATCGAGGGCTGGTTTGACAATGTCCGGCCGCTGACCGCGCGCGAGAAAGCCCTGATCGCGGAGACCGCGCGCAATTCCGACGAGGCCCAGCGCAAGGCGGTCCTGGGGGTCGACAAATGGATTGACGACCTGCCGTTCGAACAGGCGCTCCAGCGCCTCGCGCAGGAACCGACGGTCAATATCGAGGGACTGGTTGCCGGCTATACCGGACCCGGCGGCAAAACCGTGCTGCCCGGCCGCGCGGTCGCCAAAATCGATCTGCGGCTGGTCCCCAACCAGACCCGCGCCGAAGCCGAGAGCAAATTGCGCGCGCATCTCGATGCCAAAGGCT
>NZ_JBATHY010000153.1:0-1631 GCF_049667325.1 Parasphingorhabdus sp.
TTGATGTTCGCGGCGAAGTTTTCGTCGCGCTTTGCTCCGCCGCCAGTCGCCTGAATATAGGCAAAATCGACGCCCGTCGCACCGGCAACATGCCATATGATCTCGCCATGACTCTGGTTGACGGAAATGCCCTGCACCGGATATTGGTCCCGGGCCGGCGCCCAGCCGACCGCGATATTGCGCAGGATAAACGCAATAACCAGCAACACGACGGCAATGGTGACCAGGCTGATCAGTGTTTTTCTAATGTCTCGATTGGCCACTCTGGTTTCCTGATGCGCAGCGGAAGAATCACTTAGTTCTTGATATGTAATACGCAGATCAGCGTGAAGAGCCGGCGCGCGGTCTTGAAGTCAACCTCGATCTTTCCATCCAGCCGCTCGACGAGCAATTCCGCGCCCTGATCATGGACCCCGCGCCGTGCCATATCGATGGTTTCGATTTCGGCAGCGCTGGCTTTGCGAATCGCCTGATAATAGCTGTCGCAAATCGCAAAATAATCGCGGATCGGTCGACGAAACCGGCCAAGCGCAAGGATCAGCGTCTCCAGCGGTTCGCCGTTTTCGCGGCCAATGGAAATGACCAGCCGGCCTTCCTCGACGCTAAGCTGGAGCTGATAGGGGCCGCCATAGTCATCATCATGTTGTTTGAGCGGTTTGAAATAATTCTCTTCGATCAGATCGAAGATCGCGATCCGCCGTTCCTGTTCGATGTCGGCATTGCGCCACAATATCGTGGCTTCGTCGAGAGAGACGGATATGATGCGCGGATCTGGCATTGCGCCCTGTTGCCGCAGCACCGGTCTCAGGACAAGGGTTTTTGCAGTGCAGCATGACAGCCAAATATTTTTCCACAGGACTGTCCCCCGAACTTTACGAGAATTTTCGTTCGGGCTCTTGCCCTGAATCGATTCAGGGTCGATGAAGCGCCATGGCCGAATTGATGCGTTTCCAAAATGATGAACATGAAGAACATCGCTTGCCGCGCAATGTTGAGGCAGAGGCTACTTTTCTTGGTGCTCTGCTGATCGACAATCGCGTTGCGGAAGACGTGCAAATCCGGCTGCGTCCGGAACATTTTTACGAACCGTTGCACGGCAGAGTTTACGAACAGGCGCTAAAACTGCTCGACAAGAATATGGTGGCCACTCCGGTGACGTTGAAGCCCTATTTCGAATCGGACGAAGCGATGAAGGCGCTTGGCGGACCGTCCTATCTGGCGAAATTGACCGGAGATGGCGCCGGTCTGATCGGTGCCCGCGATTTTGCCAACCAGATATATGATCTGGCGCTGCTACGCGAATTGGTGAGCGTCGGACGTACTCTCGTTGAGAGCGCGCTCGATACCAGCGAGACAGTGGACCCGAAAGAACAGATCGAGGAAGCGGAAACCGCGCTCTATCGCGTGTCCGAAGGCGAAGCGCAGGAAGGCGGCGTCCGCTCGTTCCTGCAGGCATCGACCGAAGCATTGACCAATGTCGAACGGGCCTTCAACAGCGGCGGCAAGGTTTCCGGTATCACCACCGGTCTGACCGATGTGAACGCCAAAATGGGTGGCCTGCACCGAAGCGATTTGCTCATTCTTGCGGGTCGTCCGGGCATGGGCAAGACATCGCTCGCCACCAATATCGC
>NZ_JBATHY010000154.1:0-3152 GCF_049667325.1 Parasphingorhabdus sp.
TGAAGATCGAGCAGCAGCGCGGCATTTCGGTGACCAGCTCGGTGATGACCTTCGAGCGCAACGGTATTGTCTTTAATCTGCTTGACACGCCGGGCCATGAAGATTTTTCCGAGGACACCTATCGCACGCTGACGGCGGTCGACAGCGCGATCATGGTGATCGATGCCGCCAGCGGCATTGAATCGCAGACGCTGAAACTGTTTGAAGTCTGCCGGATGCGCAATGTGCCGATCATCACTTTTATCAACAAGGTCGACCGCGAAGGCCGCGATCCGTTTGATCTGCTCGACGAAGTCGCTGACAAACTGGCGCTGGACGTCTGTCCGATGAGCTGGCCCACCGGCATGGGCGGCCAGTTTGAAGGTGTTTATGATCTGGTCAACAACCAGCTCCATCAGCCGACCGGCGACAGCAAACAATATGACGGGGTGACGCAGCAATTTTCCGGACTTGATGATCCGAAACTGGCCGATGTGCTGAGCGAAAGCGCCCTCGAACGGCTCACCAGCGAGGGCGAACTGGCGCAAGGCGGATATAGCGGCTTTGATCTCGAGGCCTATCAAAGCGGCGATCTGACGCCAGTCTATTTCGGCTCTGCGCTCAAGCAGTTCGGCGTCGAGGAATTGATCGACGCGATTGCCGACTATGCGCCGTCTCCGCGCCCGCAACCCGCCGACCCGGCTCCGATTGATCCTGAGAGCGACGACGTCACCGGCTTCATTTTCAAGATCCAGGCCAATATGGACCCCCAGCACCGCGACCGGATTGCCTTCATGCGGCTGTGCTCGGGCGAGTTCAAGCGCGGCATGAAGCTGACGCCTTCGGGTCTCGGCAAGCCGATTGCGATCCACTCGCCGATCCTGTTTTTCGCGCAGGACCGCGAGATTGCCGACACCGCCGAACCGGGCGATATCATCGGTATCCCCAATCACGGCACATTGCGGGTCGGTGATACATTGTCCGAAAAGAACCAGGTCCGGATCACCGGTCTGCCCAATTTCGCCCCCGAAATCCTCCGCCGGGTGATCCTCCGCGATCCGACCAAGACCAAGCAGCTGCGCAAGGCGCTGGATGATCTGTCGGAAGAAGGCGTGGTTCAGGTCTTTTATCCTGAAATCGGTGCCAACTGGATCATCGGCGTGGTCGGTCAGCTGCAGCTCGAGGTGCTGGTGTCCCGGCTGGAGGCGGAATATAAGGTCGACGCCTATCTCGAAATGGCTCCATTCGAAACCGCCCGCTGGATCAGCGGCGACGAGGCGAAGGTCGACGCCTTTGCCAATATCAACCAGAGCGCTCTGGCCAAGGACCGCGATGACAATCTGGTATTTCTGGCGAAAAGCGCGTGGGATGTCGGTTATCAGGAAGAGCGCAATCCTGACCTAAAGTTCAGCGCGACACGGGAGCGCTAGTCCGGTAATTACCGGTCATGGCCAGCAGTTCAACCACCAAGAAAGCCTTTCAGTCGATCATCATCGATGACGAAGGCCGTGCCTGTGCGGATATTCCGGAAAGCGCCTGCCAGCAGGAGCCGGGCAATTTCTTCCGGCATGTCGGGTCACTTGCTCTGTCGAAGAGCGCCGACGGGCTGATCGATCCCAAGCTGGTGCTCAGTTGGTTGATGACTTCGCTTGGCGCACCGCTGGCACTGATCGGGTTGCTGGTGCCGGTCCGGGAAGCGGGCGCCCTGCTGCCCCAGCTGATAACCGCCGGATATTTGCGAAAATTGCAGCGCCGAAAATGGGCATGGGCAGCCGGTTCCGTGGTTCAGGGTCTGGCCGCAGCTGCCATCGGACTGATCGCGATCAGCCTGACCGGGGCTGCCGCCGGCTGGGCGATAGTCATCGCGCTCACGATATTGGCGCTGGCGCGCAGCGTCTGCTCGGTTTGCTACAAGGACGTGCTCGGCAAGACCATCGACAAGGCCCGGCGCGGCACCGCAACCGGGCTGGCCGGCTCGATCGCGTCGGTGACGGTGATCGTCTATGCGCTCACGCTGTCTTTCAATCTCGTTGACCGGATGTTGCTGGTTACCGGCGGCCTGTTTCTGGCTGGCGGGGCTTGGATCTTGGCCGGTCTATTGTTTGCCACGCTCGATGAACAGGCCGGTGCAACGGAAGGCGGGAAGTCAGCGTTGAAAGCAGCGTGGAGCAATTTTGCCTATCTGCACGACGACCCGCAACTCCGCCGCTTCATCCTGACCCGCGGGCTGCTGACCGCCACCGCGCTGGCCCCGCCTTTCATGATCGCCGTCGGGAGCGAGGCCGGAGAAGGCTATGACAGGCTCGGCTTTCTGGTGCTCGCCTCGGCTCTCGCCAGCCTGTGCAGCAGCTTCGTCTGGGGCCGTCTGTCGGACCGGTCGAGCCGCAAGGTGCTGATCTTCTCGGCGATGGTCGGCGCGGTCATATTGGCCGCGACCAGCTGGCTGGCCTACGCCGGCACATTGGGTGGCGGCTACATACTGCCGGTGCTGCTGTTCGGCCTGATGATCGCCTATCAGGGCGTGCGGCTGGGACGGTCCACCCATCTCGTCGACATGGCGGACAAGGACACGCGCGCCGCCTATACGGCGCTGTCGAACACGATCATCGGCCTGCTGTTGCTCGCCGGCGGGGTTTTCAGCCTGGTCGCGAACTGGTTTGGCGGCGAGATCGTGCTGGCGATCATGGCCGGGATGAGCGGTCTGGCGATTTTGGCGGCTTTGGGGTTGGAAGAGGTGCAGGGGGAGTGAGGGTGTCTCAGATCGCGTAACCTATATAGCTGTCGCCCCAGCGAAGGCTGGGGCCTAAATCAAGTTCGCGAACTTCACGACCATTGAGTTGGATCCCAGCCTCCGCTGGGATGACAGGCTAGCGTCGCAACAAAAACACCGCATGCTCCGCCAGCAGGTTCGCCAGGCCGCGTCCGGTCTGCTTGTCGCCGCTCAGGAACCACTGGCCTTCCTGCGCATATTTGCCATCCTGCACCAGCGCGCGGAAATCGTCGATCGTGACGTGGTGGATATTGGGGGTGTCGTACCATGTCTGTGGCAACAGCCTGGTGACCGGCATCCGGCCGCCGACGAGCAGGGACATGCGCACCCGCCAATGGGCAAAATTGGGGAAGCTGACAAAGGCCTGCTGGCCGATCCGCAGCAGCTGGTCGAGCATCGCATC
>NZ_JBATHY010000155.1:0-2178 GCF_049667325.1 Parasphingorhabdus sp.
AGCAATTGTTCAAGCACGAACAACACCGTCGGCGAGGACATATTGCCATGATGGCGCAGGACTTTGCGGGTCGCGGGGATCCCGGCAAGGTCCGGAGCAAAATATGCTTCCAGGGCTTCCACCACCCGGCCCCCGCCGGGATGGCAAGCGGGTTCGGACAGGTCGGATTTGGCAAGACCCTGAACCTCGAGAAAGGCATCGCAGAAAGGCGCAAAATCCTTGGTAACAAAGGTCGGGATATCGCGGGCCAGCACGAGATCGAAGCCGGTGTTGCCGATATCCCAGCCCATCATGTCGGTGGTATCGGGCCAGGTCTTCTGGTCAAAGGCGCGAAAGCTGGGCGCGCCGGCCGGCCCTGCCTTGCCGCTGATCACCGCGGCAGCGCAGCCGTCGGCAAACAGCGCGGTTGCGATCATGTTCTTCTTGTCAAACTGGCTATAGTCATAGGACAGGCTGCACAGTTCGAGCGCGATCAGCAGGACATTCTGGCCACCGCCTGCCGCAGCAAGATCATTGGCCAGCCGCAGCCCGAGCACGCTGCCGGCGCAGCCATAGCCGAACACCGGGATGGTCTGGGTCGAGCTTTCGAAACCCATCGCCTCGATCATCCGGCTGGGAATGGAGGGCGTCATCGTGCCGGTGGTCGAGATCAGGACAATCGCGTCTATATCGGATGGAGCAAGCGCGGCTTTGTCGAGCGCATCCCCGGCCGCCTGGTGCGCCAGCCGGGTGCCGACCTGATCATATATAGCCGCCCGATCGGTCCAGCTTCTCGGCTTCAAATAATAGTCTGCGTCGCAGGCAAGATAGCGCTCGTCAATACCGCTATTGCCAAGGATCTGTTCCAGCCGGGCGGGCAGCGCCGCCCCCCTCGCCTTCGCGAGCACGGCCAGCACTTCCGCTTGCGTGATCCGGTGATCCGGCACGGCGGTGGCGATGGATTTCAATATGGGCATGGGAGATATTCAATCATAATGATGGTCCTGTTACAGCAGATGCCGCAGTGAGACACTGAAATCTGGCACATTGCACCAAATGCGGTATGACAAAGGTCAAGAAACGGATGCCATGGCATCGCAGATCAATCGGGCGGGCCATACAACATAGCTATATTGCTGCGAAGGTCACGAACTTTGCTGCGGCACAAATATAGGAAAATCTCACCATGTAGCGAACGATAGCTTTCGCACCTCGGGCTATCTCATTGAATCACCGCGTTTTATAATCGCGAATTCAGTTTATTGTGCACTGCACCATTTTTCTTGACATCGGCCATCGCATCTACTATTTGTGCACTGCAACAAAGAAGTGAGATAACCGATGACTGAAATGAAAAACGAAACATCCGCTGCTCCGGCAGCAAAGGAAAACGGCTCGCTCTCTGCTGATGCCGCTTATTCTGCAGCAGCTTCCGCGGCTGCTGCCACCGACAAACCGGCTTCGAAAGCTGCCGTTGTCGAGAAGACCGAAACCCCACAGCCGGTGGCTCAAGCTGCTAAACCGGCAACAGCGGCAAAGCCTGCTGTCAAAAGAACCGCAGCAACCAAGCCGGCAACAAAGAAGGCCGCAGCGAAGCGTAAAGTCGCTGCAAAGCCGGTTGCCAAAACCTCTTTGAACAAAAAGACTAAAGGAACGAAAAAAATGGCTACCACCAAAACCACGAAAACCACCGCAACCAAGCGCGTTGCGAAAAACACCAAAGCAGCCAACACCAAGGCCGCCAACACTGCCAAGAAAACCGCTGACAAGCTCGGTTCGCGCTTTGAAAAGCTGACATCCGACGCCCAGGTTCGCGCCAAAGCAGCCGCTGACCGTGCGGTTGCACTGTCGAAGAATGCCGTTGAATTCAACCGCGGCAATGTTGAAACCCTGATCGAAAGCGGCAAGATCGCTGCAAAAGGCGCTCAGGAAATCGGCAAGACAAACGTGAAATATACCCGCGAGAATTTCGTTGAAGCCAGCCGTGCACTGCAGGGTCTGTTCAGCGTCGCGACGCCGAAGGACATGTTTGAAAAGCAGGCTGACTATGTGCGCAGCGGTCTGGACCGGGTCAAGGACCAGACTTCGAACAACGCCGACGCTGTCGTGAAGCTCGCCGGCAAAGCCTATCAGCCGATTGCTGATCGCATCAGCGAAATCCGCAAGGAACTGAAAAAAGCCGCTTAAGCCGCTTTTTCT
>NZ_JBATHY010000156.1:0-2676 GCF_049667325.1 Parasphingorhabdus sp.
GAAGCCGTGGTTGGCGCCAGTTCGATATAGGCGATGCCTTGCTCGCCTTCGACCCGCCATACTGGCGCACCCCGTTCGAGACCGGCGAGCTGATTGGCTTGCTGGGCATCAATTTCAATTGCCGGTGCATAAGGGGCAGGGACACTGAAGTCGCCGACCATGCCGTTGCGGGCTGGCTTGCCGGCACGGTCCGTGAGCCGGACTGCAATCACCGGGCGGGTAACACCATCGGCGATCAGGATCGAACGATCCTTGAGCAATTCCGCATGAAGCGGGCTGCCTGCATAGTGAACTTTCCGTTCGAGCTGCTGAACCAATTTACCGTCGCGATCAACGACGCGGGCGACAAAGACATTGGTCCGGTCACCGATTTCGATTCCGCGCCACGTGCTGACCCGGATTTTACCGTTCGCGCTTTTCTTGGTCCCGTCAAAGGCAAGCGGGTTAACCGCTTTGCCATTGATCGACAGTTCAACGCTCTGCCCGGCGTGATGTTTGATTGCGACGCGCAGCGCTTTCACGCGCGGGTTATGGTCTTCTTCGGGGAAGAGCCATGCAATGCCGGGCTCCTGGTTCGATACCCAATCACGACCTGCTCCGGCCGCTTCCGGATCCGACAAAACATCGGGCTTCCGGTAGGTATCAAGCTCACGGATTTCTCTCGGTGCAACCTTTTTGGCCCGGAAATCCGCGCGTTTCAGCGCGCCACCACGGCCTTCAACAAAGCGGGAGATATCGCTGCCGGCGGTCCGTGTGTTTTGTGCACAATCGACCGGTGCGAGGTCGGCGGGGAAGGTCGACGGGTCGATCTGAACCACATGCAGACCGGGCCGCAGCCCTTCGAAATGATAGCGACCGTCGCTGTCGGTTACCGAGTAGGTTCCGTCCTGCAACATGACGCGAATACCGCCAATTCCCGAGGCTTCCCGGGGATCGATACTGCAACCACCGTCCGTAATCCGGCCGATGAGGGTGAATCTTTCGGAAATTCCGTCGCGTTCAATGCGAACCGCGGCATCCACGGTCGGACTGGTCGCGCCGCGATCGTCTTGGGCCGAAGCGAGGTTGAGTGCGTCTCCTGGCTGCGCATCCTGACGCACTTCGGCGATATAGGTCAGCAAACCGCTTCCCCCAGCGGGCAGGGGCGGTACGTCGACGGTAAAATCGCGGCCATTTGGCTGGATATCGGGTGTGATCAGGTCACCATTATAGCGCACCGTGCCGGTTTTCAGGCGCATTGCTCCAGGCAGCTGATCAGAAATCGTAATCTGGCCCGTGTTTCGGACCGGATCCGTATTTTGCACCGTCACTCGATACTGAATCGCGTCTCCCGGTGCCGCGAGTGCAACCGAAGCCGACTTTGTCAGCACAAGGGGCGTCCCGGGCCTGTCCAGCGGAACATCCACGCGCACCGGCGCCGGATTTTCCAATATGATGATCCCGCCATATGACCCGTCTACAATGGTGAATGGAAGACCGTCTGTCCGCCGGAATGCGGTCAATTGTTGCGGCGTGGCCGCTGACGGAAAACTATAGGGCTGCGGTGGCTCGATGAGCAGGCGATATTGTCCCGGCCTCGCAAAGGGGAAACGATAGAAGCCGTCGGTAAAATCATAGACGTTTCCTCCGCTATCGGTAGCGGTTCCGCCTGCAATCACGGTGCTCGGGAAGATGGAAACACCGTCATCGCCAAAAACCTCAGCCGGCAGGCCGGTTGCGACGTCGATCAAGGTGACGCGCGTTCCGGAAACAGGGGTGCCATCGCCGCTGTCGAAAACCTCGCCGAAGGGATCTATGAGTATCTCGACATTGGCGGTTCCGATAGGCGTGCCGTTGATTTCTTGGATGGTGATATCGACCGTGTCACCGCGTTTGACCGACAATATGCAATCGCCCTGGACCGGAGCAGGAGGCACTGCGGCGGTATTGATCATGCCGACAAACCGGCCGCTATCAGGCGTGGTTTCGACAATGTTGATCTGTTCCCGGTCACCGCTGGGTGTCGTCAGGATTATGTCGAAATTGTCGATTGCCAGCGGATTCAGGTTCCTGCCCGGAGCGAGAATCGAGATAATCAGCGGTTCGCCAGCCCTTATCGTGTCGGTCGGCATGACCGAGGCCGGATTTTTGGGCGTGCCCGAGAAAACACCGCCGAGTTCGATCATGATATTGCCTCCCGAACCCCGACACGTCGTGCCCAAAATCGGGACCTTGTCAGCCCCTGGCGGGTCCGCAAGGTGAAGAATCGTGATTTTCGGCGGCGTATTCGGTGGCGGAACGACTTGAATATCAATGCGATTGGACGGTTTTTGGAGCCGTTGGCCGCCGATATCCCATTCCGCTTGTGCAATATTCGTGATCAGTGGAAAATTATGCGATTGAGGCTGTTCCTCGGCAAATTCAGGTTGCGCGAGTGCCATAGAGGCAGGCGCGGTTAATGCGCTTGCAGCAAATGCTAGGCCGATTGACCTGAGAAAGTTGGGGAGCAGACTCACAAATACCAGCGAAATATAGCGGCAAACCAGCGAAACGTGCCGGTTTGCCGCCAAATTCCGTCGTGCCCTAGTCTACCGTTACGCGGAAGATCATGGCGCGGTTTGTGCCCGCAGCAATGTCCGACAGGGTGCCGCTTACGGTTGGATCCGCAAAGCTGCCGCCCGCAACACCACCAGAACA
>NZ_JBATHY010000157.1:0-1620 GCF_049667325.1 Parasphingorhabdus sp.
GGCGGCATGTCCTTGGTGCAGCTCAAATTGCACTTGTCCCAGCCGGCAACACCAAAGTCAGCAAATTCATCGTTGGGCGAGAGAAACGGATGGGCTTCGCTGTCGCCCTTGATCTGGGTGACCTCGACGATCGGTTCGCGCAGCGCGCGCGTTTTTATATAGGCCGCGTCAATCGGACTGCCGTCAAATTTGTTCATCGCGAACATCCGGCCGTTGGAAACATTGCTGTTGTGCGGGATGGCGAGCACCTTGCCGCCGGTTTTTTTCTCATAGGCGGCCATATAGGACCAGAGCTTTTCCGGGTCCTGCGAACCTAGCGCACCGAAAGGAATGGTATCACCCATTTTCCCCGGACCGTCGCGGAACATGACAACCCGGTGGAGATTGTCGCCATCGGGCATCGGTGTATATTCAAAGCCCATGAAGGCGGTAAATTTTCCGGGTTCATTATATTGATCGACGGTCTTGCCGTGCTTCGTCCAGAGATCGGTGGTGCGTTCCTTGGTTTCTGCCGGGTCGGTCAGCGATGTCGGCAATGTGCCGTTGGCCGCTCCGTCGATCAGCTCTCCGGTTACGCGCAGCGATCCCTCGTCGCTCTCGTTCATCATATCGTGCCAGCGGAGCAGGAATTTATTACCCAGCAATGCGATACGCGGAGCTTCCATAATCGCCTTGGTCGCACCCATCGCGTCGCTATGATCGGCGATCACCAGAAAATCGAGCGGGCGGGACAATTTTGCCTTGGCGCCCTTGGTCGCGGTGACTTCTTCGCCGCGGGCAAATCTCATGGCTGCCTCGGCGTCCAGCCGGTTGCCGAACCCGAAAGCATCGATGCTATTGTCGGTGTGGAGATGGGTGTCACCCCAGAATACCTGCTCGGGATAGGCCGTGTTTTCCACCTCTGTGCCTGATCTGTCCGGATCATCGCCGACATATTTGCATCCGGATAGTGTCAGTGCAGTGCTGCAGACCGCGAGTAACAATGCTTTGCGCATGGTGGTTCCCTCTCCCTTTTGTGGGGAAGCTATCCTGTTACTGACATCAAGGCAAGCAGCGGCGTGCAATCCTGATTGCCGTAACGTCAGCCGAATATGCGGTTCACCAGCGAGCGTTCCCGCAGAATCACTTTCGCCGCATTGTGACCGGGCGCGCCGGTGACACCGCCACCCGGATGGGTTCCCGAACCGCACATATACAGTCCTTTCAGCGGTCCTTTGTAACCGGCAGCGCCAATCACCGGTCGCGCCGTCCACAGCTGGTTCAATGTCATGTGACCATGAAATATGTCACCACCGACCAGGCCGAATTTGCGTTCCAGATCGAGGGGAGACAAGGCCATCTGCCCGAGGATCAGATTGCGGAAACCCGGCGCATGGTCTTCGACAACGTCCAGTATCGCCTCAACCGCCGCATCGCGTTCAGTGTCCCATTGGCGACCCTTCGGCAGTTCCGGAGAAAATTGCTGGCAAAACAGGCTTGCGACATGCTGGCCAGCGGGTGCCAGACTGTCGTCGACAAGACTGGGGATGAGCATTTCCACAACCGGCTTGCGTGACCAGCCATTTTCCCGGGCATCCTGATAGGCTCGGTCCATATAGGCCAGCGACGGTGCCATGATGA
>NZ_JBATHY010000158.1:0-11294 GCF_049667325.1 Parasphingorhabdus sp.
CGCAAGCTGCCCGACATGGTGAAGGAAAATATCGGCGACGACACCGCGGTAATGGTGATGATGGAGAATCCCAGCATGATCAAACGCCCGGTTCTGGAACATGGTGAAGAGCTGGTCGTCGGTTTCAAGGCATCGGATTATGAAGCGGCAGGACTGGCAGCGCGCAACAGCTGATCGTTGCTTGCCAGCACAAAAATCAGCCAGTTTGTTGCGGGAGAATCGCCCCGATTGCCGTATCGCCAGTCACCGACATCGAATATATTCCCAGCCTTTGATTCCGGACGTTTCGTCCGGAAATGACCGGATGCCGCTAACAATCGGCATCGGCGCAGTCAGGTTCAGGCGAAAGGCGATATGATGATGGTGCAAGCAAAATGGAATGGCGCGGTAATTGCGGAAAGCGACGATACGGTGGTGATCGAGGGCAATCATTATTTCCCGCGCGACGCGGTCTGGTCGAAATATCTGTTGCACAGCGACACGACCAGCCATTGCCCCTGGAAGGGCGATGCGTCTTATCACAGTCTGATCGTCGACGGTGAAACCAACGAAGATGCGGCGTGGTATTATCCCGCGCCGAAGGAAGCGGCCGCCGAGATAGCGGGACGGATGGCGTTCTGGAAAGGCGTAGAAGTCGGCTAGTGATGGTTGTGACCAGCGATCTGACGGCAGAAATTCGCGCATTTTTCGGGGCTGGCGTGGATGCGCTGTTCAACGACAATCCCGGCAGAGCTATCGGCGCGTTCAGGCGCTAACAGCAATGCTGGCCTTATCTTTCAACGTCGTTTATCAGTCGATTCATGTCTACAACATTCAAACTCGATACCTCCACCAGCCGCGCCAATCCGAGGCCGCAGCCGATGCGACGGTTGTCTGTTCCCAAAATCCAGGGGCGCAAGGTCGATCGCGTGACGGCGGAGCCGGTGGTCATGCTGACCGCTTATACCGCGCGGTCTGCGCAATTGCTCGATGCGCATTGCGACATGCTGCTGGTCGGCGATTCGCTGGCGCAAGTGATTTACGGGCTTGATTCCACGATCCCGGTCACGCTCGAGATGATGTGTAACCACGGCGCAGCGGTGGTCCGGGGCAGCTATCACAGCGTTGTCGTCGTCGACATGCCGTTCGGTTCCTACGAAGGATCGCCGGAACAGGCTTTTGAGAGCGCTTCCTATATTCTCAAAGAAACCGGCGCTGCGGCGGTAAAGCTCGAAGGCGGTGAGGTGATGGCCGAAACCGTCGCTTTTCTTGTCCAGCGCGGCATACCGGTGATCGGCCATGTCGGCCTGACACCTCAGGCGATCAACGTGCTGGGGGGCTATGCCGCCCGCGGGCGCAGCGACGCGGAAGCGAAGAAAATCGTCGGCGATGCGGTAGCGCTGGACAAGGCTGGAGCCTTTGCGATCGTACTGGAAGGCGTGCTGGAGCCGATTGCGATCGAAGCGACCAAGGCGGTGGATGCGATAACAATCGGCATCGGCGCATCGGCGCAATGCGATGGTCAGGTGCTGGTCACCGAAGACATGCTTGGCATGTTCGACCGCACCGCGCGTTTTGTAAAACGCTATCACAATATTGCCGAGCAAATTGATCAGGCCGCAGAGCAATATGCCGGAGAGGTCAGGGAGCGCAGCTTTCCGGGCCCCGACCAGCTCTATCAACCGAAAAAATAGCGAAAATTTTCACTTTCACTCTATCCTCCGTTCAGCCTGTGGAAATGGTCAATAGACTTTTACATTTGCTATTGCGGACGCTAAAGGACAGCCGATTGCCAAGCGCGCTCGTCTGAACAGCGAACGCGGTACGTGAAACAGATTTGAGGAAGCCACATTGGCCAAAGACAAAGACAAAGCACCAGAAGAGCAGCCGGATCGCCAGGAACAGGTGTTCTTGCGCGAAGTCGATGAAGCGGTGCGCGAGGACCAGCTGAAAAGTTTTGCTGCCCGTTACGGATTGGTGATTGTCGCGGCGATCGTCATTGGTCTGGGTTCGCTGGCTGGCTGGATCTTCTGGCAGAACAGCCAGAACGAGGACTCCGGTCTCCGCAGCGAGGAATATGTTGCTGCGATAGACAGCGTCCGCCAGAATAATCTCGACGGCGCGGCGACCGCGCTTGAATCTCTGATGGAAGCCGATCAGGACGGCTATCGGGCAGCCGCGCAATTGCTGCAAGCCAATATAGCCCTGGAAAAAAACGATCCCGAAAAGGCGATTGCGGGCTACGCCAAGGTCGCTGCGGATACCAGTCTGCCGAAACCGTTTCGCGATCTGGCGTTGATCCGCCAGACTGCCACAGAATTTGACACATTAAAGCCCCAGACGGTGGTTGACCGGTTGAAGTCGCTTGCCGTTCCCGGCAACCCCTGGTTCGGCAGCGCGGGTGAAATGGTTGCGCTATCCTATCTGAACATGAAAAAATCCGATCTCGCGGGGCCGCTTTTTGCGCAGCTTGCGAAAGACGACTCTGTCCCGGCCACGATCCGGTCGCGTGCTCTGCAAATGGCGGGTGTCGAAGGCATAGACGCAGTGGAACTGGACGATGATGAAGTAAAAGCGACACCGCTGAATGCGGGCGCGGCTAAGGGAGAAGCTAAGGAATGATTTCCGGTAAGAAACTGATCGCCAGCCTGCTGGCCCTGTCTTTGCTCTCTGGCTGCGGCATATTGGGCGGCGGCGATGGCGAGGACAAGAAAAACACCCCGACGCTCGGCAAACGCACGCCGATATTGAGCGGTGAAAGCGGCGCGGAAGTCGATCCGGCATTGGCCTCCATCGCGGTGATCCTGCCAGCCCCGGTGGCCAATAGCGAATGGGCACAATCGGGCGGCAATCCGAGCAAATCAATCGGCCATGTCGCGCTAGAAGGTAATCTCGGACGAGTCTGGACCGCCAATATCAGCGGCACCACAAAACGGCAGCGGCTGGCGGCCGCGCCGGTGGTATCCGGCGGACGGCTTTTTGTCATCGATACCGAAGCCATGGTGCATGCCTTTGACGCGGCATCGGGAGCGAAAATCTGGACCACCCGGATCGAGGTCAAGGGAGACGGAGAATCGTCGCGATTTGGCGGCGGAGCAAGCGTATTCAACGATATCGTCTATGCAACCAATGGCGTCGGCGATGTTGTTGCGCTGAACGTGGCAGACGGCAGCCAGATTTGGAAAGTGCGTCCGGCTGGCCCGTTGCGCGGGTCGCCGACGATTTCCAACGGCAATGTCTATGTGATGACCCAGGATAACCAGATCTATGCGCTTAACCTGGTGGATGGATCTGTGCAGTGGAACGAGGCGGGTACGCTTGGTCTGGCCGGGATTTTCGGTGTGGCAGCTCCTGCGGCGGGGCAAGGTACGATTGTCGCTGGCTATTCCTCGGGCGAGTTGACCGCCTATCGTTATGAAAATGGTCGCAATCTCTGGAATGATGCGCTGGCGCGGACCAGTATTACGACTTCGGTGGCAACATTGTCCGATATTGACGCCGATCCGGTGATTGATCGCGGCCGTGTTTTTGCACTTGGCCAGGGCGGACGCATGGCGGCTTACGAACTGGTCACCGGCCAGCGGATCTGGGAATTGAATATTGCCGGAATCGCTACTCCGGTCGTGGCGGGTGAATGGGTGTTCGTGCTGACCGATGACGCGAAGCTGTTGTGTATCGCCCGACCGAGTGGCAAAGTTCGCTGGATGAGCCAGCTTGCCGCTTTCAAGAATGAAGAGAAAAAGAAAAATCCGATTAACTGGACCGGTCCGATATTGGCGGGTAATCGCTTGATCGTTGCCAGCACGCAAGGCGATGTCGTGTCGATTTCGCCCGGCGACGGTACGAGCCAGACCCTGTTCGAACTGGACGATGGCGTTTCGCTACCGCCGATTGTTGCGGGCGGCATGCTCTATATTCTCGACGACAGCGGACGGATTTCCGCGTTCCGCTGAGGATCTAAATCAAAAGGACGGGACTGGCGCAATGCTGCCCAATATTGCAATTATAGGTCGACCGAATGTCGGCAAATCCACGCTGTTCAACCGTCTGGTCGGCAAGAAGCTGGCGCTGGTCGACGACACGCCCGGTGTCACGCGTGACCGGCGGGAAGGCGCCGCCAATCTGCTGGGCCTCGAGTTCAACATCGTCGACACTGCCGGTTATGAGGACGAGGATGCCAAGAGTCTGCCGGGACGGATGCGCAAGCAGACGGAAATGGCGGTTGCAGGCGCGGAACTGGCGATATTCGTGATTGACGGTCGTGCCGGTCTTACCCCGCTTGACGAAGAAATCGCACGCTGGCTCAGAAGTGCCAAAACACCGGTCGTGTTACTGGTCAACAAGGCCGAGGGCAAGGCGGCAGAATCCGGTATATTGGAGAGCTATTCGCTCGGTTTTGGCGATCCCATTCCGTTCAGCGCAGAGCACGGAGATGGCATGGCCGACCTGTTTCAGGCGATTCAGCCCTATGTCGAGAATTTCAAGGCCGCAGCATCCGAAGAACCCACCGATGAATCGGCGCCGCTGAAACTGGCCATTGTCGGCCGTCCCAACGCGGGCAAGTCGACGCTGATCAACAAGATGCTCAATGAAGACCGGCTGATTACCGGTCCCGAAGCGGGCATAACGCGGGACAGTATCACGGTTGAATGGGTCTGGCATGATGATGCGCTGACCGAGGAGGAGAAGCTCGATGGTATCGAGCCTGATCGCCGGGTCCGGCTGATCGACACCGCTGGTATGCGCAAGCGCGCCAAGGTGAATGACAAGCTGGAAAAGCTGGCGGTTGCCGATGCCCGCCATGCAGTGGATTTCGCCGAAGTTGTGGTGCTCCTGCTCGACGCGACCAAAGGTCTGGAAGCGCAGGATCTGCGGATTGCCGACCACGCGATCCAGGAAGGCCGCTGCGTCGTTATTGCGATCAACAAATGGGACGTCGCCGAAGGACCCAGCAAGCTGTTCAACGGAATTCGCGCGGCTCTGGATGACGGGCTGGCGCAGGTGCGTGATGTGCCGCTGATTCCCGTATCTGCCTTTACCGGCAAGGGTATCGACCAGTTGATGAAAGCGGCCTTCCAGGCCCGCCGGATATGGTCGCAGCGGGTTTCGACCGGCAAGCTCAACCGGTGGTTCGAAGATGCGATTTCCGAAAATCCGCCACCAGCACCGGGCGGGAAGCGGATAAAATTGCGTTATATCACTCAGGCCAAGACGCGGCCGCCTTCGTTCGTGATCTTCGGCACGCGCGTCGATGATCTGCCCGAAAGCTACCGACGCTATCTGATCAACGGAATCCGCCGCGAGTTAGGCTTTGGGGGTGTCCCGGTGCGCCTGATTATTCGCGCTCCCAAAAATCCCTATCACGAAAAAGAATGATTTTCCCGTAACATAGAGAAATCGAGGACTAATTCGGATTTTTGTTTACTTGTCCCGGTAACCAAGTTTTTACCGCTTTGGTCGTAGGCTTTCCTGCAATCGCCCATTCTCACTTATTTTTACCGGGAGCATTTGGTGTCGCCATTGGAAAGCGAATTGATTGACTGGACGGTCTGCACCGAAACCAGTCTGGCGCTAGGGCCAAATTTCGTCCGGATACTCGGCTATTTCCGTGAAGATGGCACCCAGTCCGTTCGCAAGATCGAAGAGGCCATGCGCGCGAAAGATCCCGTAGCGATGGTCAACGCCGCGCATAATCTCAAGGGAGAGTCGCTCCAATTTGGCGCCCGGAGACTAAGCGCTACTGCGGAAATGATCGAATTGACTGCTCGCTCCTGCGTCGAGCATCACGATACGCCGGACGAAGTGCTCGAATTGGTAGCCGGCTTGCGTCCGATGTTCGAAGAAACCCTGGCGATTCTGGAGAAGGATTCCAGCCCGCTGGTCGAGCGCCAGCGCCAGCCGCACAAATATGGCGGACTGTTCGGCTGAGATGGTCGCTATCGGCTACTCGACCGCTTTAGACTGCAGCTGGATATAATTCTCGATCCCCATCCGCTCGATCAGGTCAAACTGCTGCTCGAGTGAATCGACATGGTCTTCTTCACTTTCAAGGATTTCGGCGAACAGGTCACGGCTGACATAGTCGCGCACGCTCTCGCAATGCTCGATAGCGTCCTTGAGCATCGGCAAGGCTTCATATTCCAGTTCCAGATCAGCCTTGAGGATCTCCTCGACTGTTTCGCCAATTTTCAGGCGTCCGAGCAACTGGAAATTGGGCAGTCCGTCGAGGAAGAAAATCCGCTCGGCCAATTTGTCCGCATGCTTCATTTCGTCAATTGATTCCTGGCGTTCAAATTCAGCCAGTTTTGCCACACCCCAATTGTCGAGCATGCGATAGTGCAACCAATATTGGTTGATTGCGGTGAGTTCGTTTTTCAGAGCTTCGTTGAGAAACTCGATGACTTTTGTATCGCCCTTCATGGCAGCGTCCTTCCCGGTATTCAGCAAATGGATTGCCTGATCCTATACAGTATTGCGCCTTCAAGCGAAAGGGCCGCTTCTTTAGAAAATATAATTATTTCAATGATTTGCTAACGAGAATGCTAAGCGGTCGCAATTTCGGACCTGATAATCGTCTGGGCAAAGGAGAGGCATTGCCCGCATTTGGGCTTGCGGCCGAGTTGCGCATAGACCTGCGATGGCCTGTCCGCACCGCTGCGCACCGCGGCTCTCAGGTCTTTTTCCTTTATCGCATTGCAAACACAAACAACCATATCGGCTCCTCACTGCGACTCGTATATCGCTAATGAGAATAGATCGCAATAGCAAAAAGGAATATTTTCAGGTTTTATCGATCTGCATCGGTTGGGCCTGCCCCTTGGCCAGGCTCCGCCACAGCCATTCCAGCGGTCCGTAGCGAAAGCGCATCAGCCAGGGTTGTGACCAGAGCAACATCAGCGCCCATGCGCCGAGGACAAACAGATATAGTTCTGCCCGGCCGACCGATCCATAATAGCCCAGGCCCCAGCCATAAAATATGAAGGTCATGAGCAGGCTGGTGCCCAGATAATTGGAAAAGGCGGCGCGTCCTGCAGCGGCGACACGATGAATCAACCGGCTGGTTGCAAATTTTTGGATGAACAGGACGAGCAGCGCCAAATAGCCGATGGTCATCAAAAGCCGCGACGGCATCGACCATGCCATGACCGCGTTCAGTGTCAGCAGCGGTTCAAAATTCTGACTGAGTATCAATATACCAATCGGGATCAGGATTGCCAATCCGATCAACAGCGATATGGTCGCTACCCGCCGGTACCGGCTTGCCTCCCAGCTACCGGTCAGAAAGCCATTTTTGTAAAGCGCCATGCCAAACATCATGAACGGCAAGGTCTCCAGAAAATTTTGTACAATCACGCCCAATGGCGCAAACCATTGCTCGGCAACCCGATAGCGTACCAGCTCAGCATAGCCGGTAAGATAGCGTGATACTTCCTCTGTGATTTCACCGGCCGACGGCGCGATTCCGATCATCGCGTCTTGATATTGCTTGTCCGGATCCGATCCAGCGCCTGCTGCCTCTGCGGCATGTTGCAGATAGATCAAGCTGCCCATGAAGCCTGAGTAGATCACAAATCCGAGCAAATAGAGGATGATCGCCGAACGTATCAGCTTCTCGGCTGGCCACAAGCGCAAGAAATAGGCAGCGCAACCTATGGCCGCGTAGAGGAACAGAATATCGCCCCACCAGAGGAAGAAAAAATGCGCAAGGCCAAATAATGCCAGCCAGAACATGCGGGAAAAGTGGGTTTTGGCCGGACTTTCCCCTTTTGCCTCGGACCGTTCGCAAATCAGGATCAGGCTGGCGCCAAAAAGAAACGTAAACAGCCCGCGCATCTTCCCGTCGACCAATAGAAAGGAAGCAAACCAGGCGATAATATCGGGAGTGTCGGTGCCGCCATAAACAGCTGGATTAATATAGGCCATTTCGGGCATCGAAAAGCCGATGATATTCATCAGCAAAATGCCCATCACCGCAAAACCGCGCAGCGCGTCCATTTCCAGATAGCGTTGAGACGCGCCCATTCCAAATACTCCCGCTGTATTATTCACATACTACAGCCATGAGGAAATAGCGTCCAGCGGTTTTTTGACTGTCGCGTGGACCGGAATCGTCGCGTCTGCGGTCGGTTTCCCTACCACCAGCACCATCATCGGCTTCTCGTGGCTCGGGCGCTCGCACAGCTGGTTCAGAAACTTCATCGGATTGGGCGTGTGGGTAAGGGTAGCGAGGCCCGCATCATGCAGCGCGGTAATCAGCATTCCCGTGGCGATGCCGACGCTTTCGTTGACATAATAATTCTGTTTCATCTCGCCGGGATTCATACCGCCTTTGCGCTGGCCAAAGATGACGATCAGATAGGGCGCGGTTTCGAGAAACGGCTTGTCGGAATCGGTGCCCAGCGGCGCGAGCGCCTCCAGCCATTCTGCGCTGCCCTTGCTCTCGTAGAAAGCCCGTTCTTCATCCTCGGCAGCAGCGCGCAATGCCTTTTTCTTTTCCAGCGTCTCGATCACCGCGAAATGCCAGGGTTGGTGGTTGGCACCATTGGGGGCGGTGCCAGCGGCCAGAATCGCATTTTCGATCACCGCACGGGGTATGGCTTCATCGGTAAAATAGCGGCAGGTACGGCGGCTCTTCATCGCGTCGTAAAAAGCCTGTGATCGCGCGATGCGTTCGGCGTCGGAATAGTCCGGCAGTTCGGTATAGGGCAGAGTCTCATGCGGCTTCAAACTTCTGTCTCCTCAGGTCAATGTGGGTCAACCGCCTGTGCCGAACCTGTTTCAGTCAGGGCCCAAGAAACCTTTTATTAGGTCAAAATGGGTAGAGCGGCTGGATAGCGCAGCATCAGTGCGCAGGAAAGTCAAAACCATATTGACACCAATGTTAGTAAGAAATATAGATAGCGCATGAAAATCAAACATGACTTTCCCGCATCAAGCGATTCGGAAACACCGTTCATCCATCCCGAACGCCCGGCAGCGCGTTTTCGCCCGCTCAAGGCGCTCCATCATTTTCGCGAGCTGATCAAAGACAAGGAAGACACAGAACAGGTGTTTCATATCTTTGAATCCTTACCGCGTCCCGGATTCCGCAAGGATGCAAGAGCCTTTGTCGAAAGCGACAAGGGCAAGGCGCTTCTGGTCAGCGAACCCAATCTGTCCGGTCTGCTCGACGATCACGAGCGTCTCCGCCGGATGCCCGAAGGCAGCCTGGCCCACGCCTATTGCGATTTCATGGAAAAAGAAGGTCTCAGCGCTGCCGGACTGATCGCCGAATATGACCGGTTCAGTCCGCAAAAATATGGTGACCTGGTCGAATGGTATGGTTTCCGCCAACGCGACACCCATGATTTGCTCCACATCCTGACCGGCTATGGCCGCGACGCGCTAGGTGAGGCCTGCGTGCTGGCATTTACCTATGGCCAAAACCCGGCTCTGGCCAATGTGTTCATTGCCTATGCCGCCGGTTTGAATATGAAGAAGCAGGTAAAGAGCAAGGCGCCGATATTCAAGGCGATCCGCGAAGCCCAGAAAATGGGCAAGGCCTGTCCCCGGATCAACGAAGAATCGATCACCGATCTGCTCGCCCAGCCGCTGGATGCATTGCGCGAGCGGCTGCATATCAAGGCACCGCATTTCTATCACGAGGCCCATGCGCGGTTCCGCGCACAGGAAATAGATCCCTATAATATGCTGGCGCAACCGGCCTAAAGATACGAAACAGGGTGGACCGCACTCGATGCGGAGCTTCTTCAGGCGTTCCGCTTGGTAGCGCGGAAGTCCGCATCAAATGCGGAGCACGGCTATCGTAACTCCCGGCGGATCACCAGCTTCAGACCGGACCAGACCGTATCGACGGCGCAGACCTTGATATCGACAAAGCCCATTGGCAGCGCCACGGTGCGGATCGTGTCTTCGGTGATGTCTGTTTCGACGCCGGAAGCCTTTTTTGGCCAGCTCACCCAGACCTGACCGGCGGGGTCAATATTTTCGCGCAGGATGGCGAGATGCTTTTCCATCACAGCGCGCCGGTCAACGAATATATGGGCTGCATTCAGCCCGGGCGTGGGAAGTTTCTCTTCCGACAGCTTTATATCACACTCCCAGATTTCCGCCCGAACACTGTCCGGCATATCCGGAAACCAGACGCGCATGCCGTCCTTTAGCGAAAGCTTCTTGGCGAGCGGGGTACCCGAATAGCTTGCGGTCATGATCTTTCTCCTGCCATTTTTTCTGTAACGCCTGACGGGCGGATTGGTTACAAAGTCTGCAGGACACAATCACCGCCATCGACCGCGAGATGCCAGAGCAGGCCCAGACCGAACGCGCGCCATTTCCAGGACGGGATTGCCAGCATGGCGGCGTAGGCGAGTGCGGCCCATGCCGTGTGCAGCGGGTGAAAGCCGATACTGCAGCGGCCCGGATCGAAAATCGGGACAGCGAGCAGGTGGTCGAGGTCTATGACAATGGTCGCGGCCATGATCAGCCCCGCCTTCCACCAGTGCTCCCGCCAGAAGATCCGGCCGATGGCGAAGGGAACGAGGAAATGGCCGCCGTAATGGAGAGTGAATTGTAGGATGTCGGGCATGTCTGATCCTCCCTGCGCCGATGTCAGGACGGTTTCAATAGCCTGGTGAAATAGATTGCGTTCCGGTCAAATGATCATTCCATGCGGCATCGCCCCTCCGTCACGCCTCCGGTGCGCCACCTCCCCATTGCTTCGCAACAGGGAGGAAATATCATAAATGTCGCTATCTGGAAGCTCTTGAAACGGAGGAATTTCCTCCCTGTGCCACAGGCATGGGGAGGTGGCATCGCGGAGCGATGACGGAGGGGCCTAGCGCAAACTCTGAATATATCGCGATATGCGATCAGCAATATCTACCGGGTCATGCAAGACTTCTCGCGCGGATATCCGGATGGTCTCGACGCCTCGGACAGACAAATCCCTTTCCCTCCGTTCATCTCGCTCCGGGCGATCGCCCATATCCTGAGCCATCCCGTCGACTTCGATCGCGAGCTTGGCCGATGCGCAATAGAAATCGACGATATAGGGCCCAATTGGATGCTGGCGGCGGAACTTGATGCCGAGCGGTTTCTTGCGCAAGAGCTGCCAAAGCATGACTTCCGGTTTGCTCATCGTCTTGCGCAACTGCCTCGCCTTCAGGACCGCTTTTCTGGTTGTTCGCGCCAATCGCCCCTCCGTCACGCCTTCGGCGCGCCACCTCTCCATTGCTTCGCAACAGGGAGGAAAGATGTATCATAAAATATTATATAGCGGGACAGTCAGGCCAGAACTGTCAAAACCAACCTTTCCA
>NZ_JBATHY010000159.1:0-7772 GCF_049667325.1 Parasphingorhabdus sp.
GGGTCTTGCGCATCGGGTTGATCACGCACGATTTCGACAAGCACATGCCAGCGATGCGTGCCTGCAAGCGGCGGGCGGGTTCCGGGAATGTGGTGCAGAACCGAATCCAGACATGTTGCGGGAATAATCTCAAAGCCTTCCAGTGATTGCGGCGTCCGGCTTTTGAGATACCGGAAGAGCTGATAGGCCTCGTCGGTGCTGTCGACCGCGGCCCATGCAACGCAGCGATCCACCAGAGCCGGCACGGTTCTCAGCGTTGCTGCGGTGACAACGCCCAATGTGCCTTCGCCGCCAACAAACAATTGCTTCAGATCATAGCCGCGATTATCTTTCTTCAGCGACACCAGGCCTTCCAGGATGCTGCCGTCGGGGAGCACGGCTTCAATCCCGGCCACCAGCGCGCGCATCGTTCCGTGGCGTTATACCTGGGTGCCGCCGGCGTTTGTGGAAACGAGCCCGCCGACCGTGGCGGAACCCTTGCCGCCGAGCGTCAGGGGAAACCTCAGTCCTTCTGCTGCAAGAGCTTCATGAAGATTCTGTAGAATCACACCGGCCTCGCACACCACGAGCTGGTCTTCGGATTCTATCGTCCGGATCCGGTTCATGCGGCGGAGGGACAGGATGACCGACTGTCCGCTGGCATCGGGGGTTGCCCCCCCGACCATCCCGCTGTTGCCGCCTTGCGGAACAACGGCAACGGCATGTTCGTTCGCGATCCGCAGTATCTCTGCGGTTTCTTGCGTGCTGGCGGGAGAGATCATGGCGGATGCCGCGCCGGTATAACGGCCGCGCCAGTCTGTGAGCCACGGAGCCATATCATCGTCGTCGCTGGTGTAACCCTTGGCACCCACAACCGACTGCATCTGTTCTCGCCAATTTGTCGTTTTCGGCATGTCTTCGCTCCTGCGTTCCGGGGCCAGCTTTTCGTCGTCTTACGGCCGAGTCCGCTTTCGCAGGCAAGCCAGGGCCGATAATGTGCCGCAAGACGATCATTAAGTGGCAATCTGTCAGTTCATGCAATATTCAATCGTCGCTGGTATAGCAAAGCCAAGGATTAATTAAGGGATTTTGGTGAGCCTGTCACTTATCGCGATATTGCTGCTCTCCGTGCCGGAAACGCGCGGGATACAGCAGGTGGATGTTTCGTCTACCGATACGGTCAGGGACTATGTACCGGCGCGTCCGCTTGCTTATGCTCAGGTCCGAATCGAAAAACGGGTGATCATCCGGGTGCCGCGACGTCGGCCGAGTCAATTGGCGCCAAGGGCAGATTTTTCGCAGGATATCCCGCAGCAGACCTTTCGCGAAAAGAAAATGGGCAAATGCTTGCCGATGAACAATATTTTGGGCGTGCAGATGTTTTCAGATCAATATCTCGATCTGGTGACACAGGATCGCAGGCGAGTCAGGGCGCAGCTCGAAGAAAATTGCCAGGCGCGCAGTTTTTATTCCGGTTTTTATATGGAAAAATCGAAGGACGGCAAAATGTGCGCAGGACGCGATATCCTGCACTCGCGTACCGGCGCCAAATGTGAAATTGAACGATTTCGCGAACTTGTCCCGGAACGCTAGATCAAGCGAGAAAGCTTGACAAATCCGGGATATGAGATCATTGCCCGGCATAGCCCAAGAGGCTAAGACAGGATGCAAGGGTGCATCCTATATTTTTCCGGAACCGCTATGAAATTTGCCGATCTCGGCCTGTCTGAAGAACTGCTCAAATCCGTCGCTGAAGCGGGTTATGATGAGCCGACGCCGATTCAGGCCCAAGCCATACCTTCCGTGTTGATGATGAAAGATATCATCGGCATCGCCCAGACCGGCACAGGCAAAACCGCAAGTTTTGTGCTGCCGATGATTGATATTTTGGCACATGGCCGATCGCGTGCGCGGATGCCTCGATCGCTGATCCTGGAGCCTACTCGTGAATTGGCGGCTCAAGTTGCCGAGAATTTCGAGAAATATGGCAAAAACCATAATCTCAGCATGGCGTTGCTCATCGGCGGCGTTTCCATGGGCGACCAGATCAAGGCGCTGGAAAAAGGAGTAGACGTTCTGATCGCGACACCGGGGCGGCTGATGGATCTGTTCGATCGCGGACGGATTTTGATGTCGGGCTGCGAATTGCTGGTGATCGACGAAGCGGACCGGATGCTCGATATGGGCTTCATTCCGGATATCGAATCGATCTGCTCGAAATTGCCGGCGACGCGCCAGACAATGCTGTTTTCGGCGACCATGCCGCCGCCGATCAAGAGATTGTCGGATCAGTTTCTCAACAATCCAAAATATATCGAAGTCTCGCGCCCGGCAACGGCCAACACCTCGATCGATCAATCCCTGATCGAGGTCGCTCCCAAGGCCAAGCGCAAATTGATTGTCGACCTGCTGGACAATGAAGGCGTCGATACCGCAATCATATTTTGCAATCGCAAAACCGAGGTTCGTGATCTTTGCCAGAGCCTTCGCAAGGACGGCTTTGATGCCGGACAGATTCACGGTGACATGGATCAAAGTTCGCGTCTGGCCGAGCTGGACCGGTTCAAGTCCGGCGAAATCAATATTTTATGCGCCTCCGATGTTGCCGCGCGCGGGCTGGATATCAAGGGCGTCAGCCATGTGATCAATTATGATATTCCCTGGCACCCGGATGACTATATTCACCGGATCGGCCGAACCGGTCGCGCGGGTGCCACCGGCGTCGCGATTACCTTTGTAACCCGCAGCGATGCGGAACATGTCGACAGCATCCAAAAACTGACTGGTATGAAAATTGCCGTCCGCAAGGAGCGCAAGGGCAAGGCTAGCGACAAACCAGCCGCCAAGGCGCCGGCGAAACCTGCTTCGGAAAAGCCTGGTGCGGTAAAATCAAACGCGCCGCGGCGCGATGAAGCGCCAAAGCGGCCACAGCAAGAAGATCGGCCAAAGAAGCCCCGGCAAGACGATGCGCCGAAACGGCCGCAGCACGATGATGTGCCGAAGAAACCGGCACGCGCTGCAAAGGTCAAGGCGGAAAAGCCGCCGGTTGTTCAGGACGCGAGTGACGATGATGCAGAAGGTAGCTGGAACGGTCCGATGCCCAGCTTTCTGGACGCCAAGCTCAACCGCTAGATTGTGGCTATTGCAGGGTCAAACTTTCGAGGATCGTTGAAGCCAGCGGGTCCGTTGCCTTGGCCTGGTCAGCAGCATAGCTGATTTCCGCTTGCACCATTGTACCATCGGGCTTGCGAAGCAGCCGCTGGCTGGATTTCTGGCCATTGGTTAAAATCCCGGAGGCGCGATATTCATTCTTGCCGACCGGCGCGCCCTCCATGGCGTCGCTGCCATCCTCTACCGCCTGAACGGATTTGCTCCATGCAGCGTCTTCGCGATTCTCTACCCAACTGACCGCCAGCTTTGCGCCGCTTTCAGCATCGGTATAGACTCGACCATTGTCGTCGCTGGCGGCTTTGTCCACGGTCCAGCCGCCAGGCACCATGATGGTGTAACCGCGCAAGGCGTTGGCATAGCTGTCGAGGGTGGCGAGATCGATCGTGGTTGTGCCTTCGCCTTCTGCAGCTTCCGCTTCGTCGCGGATCGCCTGGCTTGCAGCATCGGCTTGTTGCGCCAGTTCTTCGCTGGATGGAACGTCGCCCACCGCTTCCTGTTTTCCGCAGGCCGAGAGAAGCAGCGCAAGCGTCAGGGCCGCGCCGAATGGAAGGTTTGGAAGCATGTTTTTCATGAGATGAGACTTAAGACCAGCGGTGGGAAACATCAATGGCGATGTTGAATTTTGCAGATTCGGTTTTGGCCGAAAACGTCAAATCCAACATGATCCTACACGAAATCCAACAAAAATACCGTGTGTTTACGCGGCGTTATCAATGCCGAGGTCGGCCAGTTTGCGATAGAGGGTTGAGCGTCCGATGCCCAGTCTCCGCGCGACTTCGGTCATTCGGCCGCGATAATGGCCAATGGCGAGGCGGATGACATCGGCTTCGATTTCTTCCAGCGGTCGCAAATTGCCATCTTCGCTATAAAGCGTGATCCCGATGCCTTCCGGGCTGCTGACGAGATGCGGGTTGGCGTCGCCGG
This sequence comes from Parasphingorhabdus sp., assembly GCF_049667325.1. Classification (GTDB taxonomy): domain Bacteria; phylum Pseudomonadota; class Alphaproteobacteria; order Sphingomonadales; family Sphingomonadaceae; genus Parasphingorhabdus. The sequence goes on from NZ_JBATHY010000159.1 coordinate 4,075, forward strand.
ATTCGGCGACAAAGGACGCGATTTGCGGAAATTCATCGCAGGTCAGAGCATTGCGGTCGCACATGACCGCGGCGCGGAACAGCACGCTTTGCAGCTGGCGGACATTGCCCGGCCAGCGATAGCTGCGCAGCAGATTGAGCGCTTCGTCGGTGATGCCAAGACTGCGCAGACCCGGCTGGAGCGCGAGGCGGGCAAGGAAATGGCGGGCCAGCGCGGGAATGTCGCCGGTCCGGTCGCGCAACGGAGGGATGGTCAGCTGGACGACATTCATCTGGTAGAAAAGATCTTCGCGGAAATTGTCTTTCTCGACCTCGAGCAGCAGCTTGCGATTGGTTGCGGCGATGATCCGGACATCCAGCTGAAAACTGTTCGGGCTGCCAAGCGGCTGGATATCGGAATGTTTGAGGAAGCGCAGCAGGCGGACCTGGGTCTCCGGCGGAATCCGGTCGACCTCGTCGAGGAAAATCGTGCCGCCTTCGGCTTGCTGAAGCAGTCCGATCTTGCGGTCGAACGCGCCGGTAAAAGCGCCTTTTTCGTGGCCGAACAGGATCGAATCGAGCAGGTTGCCGGTAATTGCCCCGCAATTGAGCTTGAGCATCGGCAATTTGGACCGGGGGCTGGCGGCGTGGATGGCATCGGCGATAACTTCCTTGCCAACTCCGCCTTCGCCTTCGATCAATACCGGAACGCGGGCGCGGGCTGCCTTGGCCGCGATCGCCAGTGCCGCGCGAAACGCCGGCGCAGCGCCGACAATTTCTTCAAATTCGAGCGGCACCGAAATTTTCTCGCTGAGCGGGCGTAGCTCGCCGTCATCCCTGGACGATTCGACAGCGGCGTTGAGCGCCTGGAGCATCAGTTCGGGGGCAACCGGCTTGATCAGATAGTCGGTAGCGCCGGCGCGCACGGCGTCGACGGCTTCGGCAATTGATCCGACGGCGGTCAGCATCAGCACGGGCAAGGCGGGGCGACGGGATTTCAGTTCGGTGATCAGCTCCGTCGCTTCGGAGCCCGGCACCCAATGGTCGAGAATGATCGCGTCGAGCATCATCCCGTCCTGCGTGCCTAGCGTGGCAATCGCGGTTTCTGCGTCGCGGGCATAGATCGTGCGGAATCCCGCCCGCGAGGCGAGCGCGGAAATCAACCGGCACTGGGCAGGCTCATCATCGATCAGCAGCAGTAATTTAGTGCCGTTTTGTACCATTTTTATCCCGATTGTGCCAGAATGAGGCATATCCTTAGCGGCAACCGGTAAAGACCCGATTAAGGGGCGAATAAATTTTCTATATAGAATGACGGTGCGAAGGGCTTGAGCAGCAGGTAATATACGGTTACACCTCGCGCCTGTTTTGAACGAAAGTAAGGGGATATCATGACATCTGATAATGATTTGGGCGCAGCTGAGGAATCATATGCTCGCTTCCTGTCGCTGCTGAAAACCGGGACGATCGCGACTGTTGTAGTCGCCATATTGGTGATTATTCTCATATCCTAACTGATTGGAATATTTTGTGAAAATCGCGGTTTTGAAGGAACTCGCCGAGGGCGAGAAGCGCGTCAGCGCGTCGCCAGAAACGGTCAAGAAATTCATCGCTCTCGGCGCTTCCCTGGCCGTCGAAAAGGGAGCCGGCGAATCTGCGTCTGTTGCCGACAAAGATTATCAGGAAATGGGCGCGACAATCGATACCCGGCAAGCGGTATTGAAAGATGCGGACATTGTTCTGGCCGTGCAAGGTCCTGACCCACTCTCATTAAAGGGCATCAAGAAAGGCGCATGGCTGGTTGCCAGCCTCAATCCCTTCGGCGAGCGCAAACGCGTCGATGAATATGCCAAGCTGGGCATTGATGCGCTGGCGATGGAATTCATGCCGCGGATCACCCGTGCCCAATCGATGGATATTCTGTCTTCGCAATCCAATCTGTCGGGTTACAAGTCCGTCCTTGAAGCCGCCGCCCATTACGGCCGCGTCTTTCCGATGATGATGACCGCAGCCGGCACGGTTTCGGCGGCGCGCTGTTTCATCATGGGCGTCGGTGTTGCCGGATTGCAGGCGATTGCCACGGCGAGGCGACTGGGCGCGCAGGTCAGCGCCACCGATGTGCGCGCAGCGACCAAGGAACAGATTCAATCGCTCGGCGCGAAGCCGATATTTGTCGAATCGGTCGAAGGCATCGAGGGTGAAGGTACCGGTGGCTATGCCACCGAAATGAGCGAGGAATATCAGAAAGCGCAAGCCGAACTGGTTTCCAGCCATATTGCCAAACAGGATATTGTCATCACCACCGCACTAATCCCCGGACGGGCTGCACCGCGCCTGATTTCCGACGCCCAGATTGCGACGATGCGGACCGGCAGCGTGATTGTCGACTTGGCAGCAGAGCAAGGCGGCAATGTCGAAGGCGCGGTTGCCGGCAAAGTGGTCGTGAAGCATGGCGTCAAGATCATCGGCGCGAACAATATGCCGTCGAGCATGGCGGCGGACAGTAGCGCTCTATTCTCCCGCAATCTCTATAATTTCCTCAGCGCTTATTGGGACGAAGAGGCCAAGCGGCCAGTGTTGCCCGATGATGACGAGGTAACGATTGGCATACGCCTGACCAAGGATGGCAAGGTTGTGAACGAGCGCCTTCTGGCGAAATAGGGGTTAGCTATGGATTTTATTTCAATTCTTTCGATCTTCGTGATGGCCTGTTTTGTCGGCTATTATGTCGTCTGGTCGGTGACCCCGGCCTTGCACACGCCGCTTATGGCGGTGACCAATGCGATCTCTTCGGTGATTATCGTCGGGGCGCTGATCGCGGCGGCGGCGGGGTCGCAGGCTGATGGTGGACAGACCGCCAAGTGGCTGGGTCTGGTTGGCGTCGTGCTGGCCAGCGTGAATATTTTTGGCGGCTTTGCCGTGACCGAGCGGATGCTCGCGATGTACAAGAAGAAGGAGCGCAAATAATGGGTGCTTCTGTCGACGACAAAATTTGTCGCCCCAGCGCACGCTGGGGTCTAAACCGAGGGCGTCGTGTCGCATCAAGATTGGGTTGGGTCCCAGCCTTCGCTGGGATGACGGTATTTGCCAGTTCACCAGCGCTCGCCGCTTCCGGTGAAGCGGTCAACCCCTGGGTTGCGACCGCCTATTTGATCGCGGGCGTTCTTTTTATCTTCGCATTGCGCGGTCTGTCGTCGCCCGAATCTAGCAGACGCGGCAACCGTTTCGGTATGGTCGGAATGCTGATCGCTGTGGTCACCACTCTATGGACCCACAGCATCGCCAGCCTGCCGGAAATCGCCGGAGCGATTGCCATCGGTGGCGCGATCGGTTTCGTTATCGCGCGTCGTATCGCGATGACCGATATGCCCCAGCTGGTCGCCGCTTTCCTCAGTCTGGTCGGTATGGCCGCGGTTCTGGTCGGAGTCGCCGCTTATCTCAATCCCGGCGCCTTTGGCATATTGGATGCGACGGATGAAATCCTGACGGTCAGCCGGGTTGAATTGGGTCTTGGCGTCGCGATTGGTGCGATTACTTTCTCCGGTTCGGTCATCGCTTTTCTCAAGCTTAACGGCAATATGTCCGGCGCGCCGATCACGCTGCCCGGGCGGCATATCATCAATCTTGGCGTGCTGTTGGCGATCATCGGACTGACTGCCTATTTTGCGATTGCACCGACCATCGGCACAGGACCGATATTCTGGGCGATCGTGGCGCTGA
>NZ_JBATHY010000160.1:0-4137 GCF_049667325.1 Parasphingorhabdus sp.
AGGTATCTGTCATGACCGTCCGTATCCGCGTCATTCCCTGCCTTGACGTCGCCAATGGCCGGGTGGTCAAGGGCGTCAATTTCGTCGACCTGCAGGACGCCGGAGATCCGGTCGAGCAGGCGCAGGCTTATGATACGGCCGGTGCCGACGAACTCTGCTTTCTCGACATCACCGCCAGCCATGAAAATCGCGATACGATCATCGATGTCGTCCGTCGCACCGCCGAGGTCTGCTTCATGCCGATGACCGTCGGCGGCGGTGTGCGCACTGCCGAGGACGCGCGGGCGCTGCTGATGGCCGGAGCGGACAAGGTCGCGGTGAACAGCGCCGCAGTGGCCCGGCCCGAAGTGATCAGCGATATTGCAACCCGTTTCGGCAGCCAGTGCATGGTTGCGTCGATCGACGCCCGCTGGGTGGCCGAAGGGCGCTGGGAAATATTCACCCATGGCGGTCGTACCCCGACCGGTATTGATGCGCTGGAACATGCTATCCGCATGGCTGATCTGGGGGCGGGGGAGTTGCTGGTGACTTCGATGGACCGCGACGGCACCCGCGACGGCTATGATCTGGAGTTAACACGAACGCTTGCCGATGCGGTATCGATCCCGGTCGTGGCAAGCGGCGGAGTGGGCAATCTCGACCATTTGGTCGAAGGTGTGACCAAGGGCCATGCCAATGCGGTGCTCGCCGCCTCGATATTCCACTTTGGCGAGCATAGTATCGCCGATGCCCATGCCGCGCTGCGCGCTGCCAGGCTGCCCGCCCGGGCCTGATACCGCTCAAAAACTTATGATTTTCAAGATTTTGGCTCCGTGACCGGCAATTATCGTCGGCCTCCTTTACAGCTTTCGTTTTTTCCAATTGCGGTTAACCATTCTAAAGCCCCCAAGCTAAGCGTTTCCGCGATTTGGCAGGAGTTTTGCTTAACTATTCCCACAGGTTTTTTATCATGGGACTGGAAATCGATCGTGCAACGCATGAAATATGTAATTCTGGTATGTACCGCAGCGATGACAACCGCGGCCGGCGCTCCCATTGAAGCCGCACAAAATTCCGATAATCGCGGGATCGTCGAGAGTTGGGGGAGTTCTGGTTGGGGATCATCCGGTGATGACAGCATATCCGAACCGCCACGGGCACCGAAAAATGCGAACCCCGGCAAAACCGCTTCGGGCGGATCGTCAACCGGTGGAACTGCGGTTCCCGAACCTTCCAACCTGTTGATGCTCGGTCTAGGCCTCGCTGGCCTGATCGCCGGCCGCATGGTTGCGCTGCGCCGCAAAAAACACTGATCATCGCTTATTCCAGCGCCGCCCGCCTTCCAATTGCGGTGTGGCCGGAATGGGGCCGTCAGAGGGGGATCTGGCGGTCCTCTTTTTTGGACAATATAAAACTGTGCCACTAGCACTTGACGAACAGGCGATCTGTCGCGCAAACCTCCGACGATGAACGATATCCTCAAATCTCTCGAACGCACGATTTTGGAGCGCCGCGAAGCGGAGCCGGACAAAAGCTATGTCGCCAGCCTCCGCGCCAAGGGCCGTGCCAAAATGGCCGAAAAACTGGGAGAGGAGGCGATTGAAACCGTGATTGCCGCTGTGCAGGACGACAGGGCGGCGATGACAGGAGAAGCGGCTGACCTGCTTTTCCACCTGATGGTATTGCTTGGCGACATGGACCTGTCGATCGATGATGTGACCGCAGAACTGGCCCGCCGGGAGGGCTTGTCCGGCCTGGATGAAAAAGCGGCAAGAGGAGCAGACTGATGGCGATCGATCCAACCCTCGCTTATGATGACGACAATATATTCGCGAAAATCCTGCGCGGCGAGATTCCCAATAAAACCGTCTATGAAGACGAGTGGGTGCTCGCCTTTCACGATATCAACCCGCAGGCTCCCGATCACATATTGGTGATTCCGAAGGGCCGTTATGTCAGCTGGGATGATTTTTCGGCGACGGCAAACGAAGCGGAAATCGCCGGATTTGTCCGTGCTGTCGGCCATGTCGCCCGCGAGGCGGGGATGGTGGAGCCGGGATATCGTCTGCTCGCCAATATCGGCAGAAACGGCCATCAGGAAGTTGCCCATCTGCACGTCCATATTTTTGCTGGAAAACCGCTTGGCCCGATGCTGATGCGCAGCTAGTAACAATGGCAACAAGGCCGCAACCGGTCGGGAATATTGGGGAGTATGACATATGGCAGGCGCAGTAGCACCGGGCGGCGAGGGCTGGTCCTCGCGAACAGCATTCATTTTGGCAGCGGTTGGCGCGGCGGTTGGCCTCGGCAATATCTGGCGCTTTCCCACGCTCGCCGGTGAAAATGGCGGCGGAGCCTTCGTCCTTGTCTATATCGGTTGTATCCTGCTGATCGGTCTGCCGATGGTATTGTCCGAAATCCTGATCGGCCGCCACGGTCGCAGCGATGCCTATCATAGCGTGGTCAAGGTTGCCGAAGATTCCGGTGTCAGCAAAAACTGGGGTGTTTTCGGCGGGATCGGTATTCTCAACGCTTTCCTCATTCTGACCTTCTACAGCGTCGTGGCTGGCTGGGTGCTCTATTATGTCGGGGTGATGAGCAGCGATTTTCTTGGCGCTCTTTTTTCCGGCAACCCGTTCGCGGGCGCACTGGCTTCGGAAAGCCCGGAGTCTATTCCCGGCAGAATGACAGACCTGTTTGGCAATGTCCCGATGCTGCTGGGCATGCATACATTGTTCATGGTCATGACCATCTGGATCGTCGCCCGTGGCGTAACGGACGGCATTGAAAAAGCGGCATTTTATCTGATGCCGACCTTTTTCGTGTTGCTGGTGCTGATCACCCTTTACGGCGCTTTCACCGGCGAATTTGCCAAGGCGGTCGCCTTTCTGTTCACCCCGGATTTCAGCAAGCTGACACCCGCGGTCATGAACAATGCGCTGGGGCAGGCCCTGTTCTCGATGAGCGTCGCATCAGCCGCCCTGATCACCTATGGCGGCTATGTGTCGAAAGAAACCAAGCTCGCACCGACCGCCGGCATGATCGCCTTTGCCGATACCGGCGTGGCCATTCTCGCCGGGCTGATGATTTTCCCGATCGTGTTCGCCGTTGGTCTGGATGCTGCCGCCGGACCGACTCTGGTGTTCCAGTCTCTGCCGATCGCTTTCCACACCATGCCGGCCGGTTCGCTGGTCGGATTATTGTTCTTCGTCCTGATTTTCTTTGCCGCATTGACCAGTTCGATCTCGTTGCTCGAAGGCGTCGTCGCCTGGGCGATGCGAAAATTTGCCTGGGGCCGTGCTTTTACCTCGTGGTTCATTGGCGGGATCATCTTCCTGATCGGCGTCGCCTGTGCGCTGTCGCTCAACGTCTGGAGCGACGTGCGGCCACTGGGTTTCTGGCCATTGTTCGAGGACAAGAATATTTTCGACACCATCGATGATTTCGTGTCCAAAATATTGCTGCCGGTAACCGCCTTTCTGACCGCCGTTTTCATCGGCTGGCGAGCGGACAAGAAACTGATCGAAGCCGAAACCGGCCTCGAAGGCCCGATGTTCGGAATCTGGCGCTTTCTGGTAGCCTGGCTTTCGCCGATCGGGGTGGCCTTGATATTTGTTTTCGCGGTTTTCCCGAATCTGGTCGGGCAGGGATAGCTATTGGCCGGTATGAAATCTCCGAAATGTCCGGTCTGCCGCAATCCTGGGTCCAAACAATGGGCGCCGTTTTGCAGCGCCGGGTGCAAGGATCGCGACCTGCTGCAATGGCTGGGCGATGGCTATAAAATACCCGGACCGGCGGTTTCACCGGATCAGCTAGCCGATCATTTCGCGGGTGATTCCGGCCGCGATAGCGAGGACTGAGCAGGGGTCTTAAAACCGCCATTTTTAGGCTGGACAAGCGGCAATCCTCCCGCCTATAGCGTCGCTTCCTAACGGGGCCCGCGCATCACGCAGGCCCAGATGCCCGAGTAGCTCAGTTGGTAGAGCAAGCGACTGAAAATCGCTGTGTCGGTGGTTCGAATCCGCCCTCGGGCACCACCTTTTTCCTTAATTTTCAACGTCTCGCTCTTCGCAAGCAATGTCCGTATTTTATCCCTATTTCCCCGTCGGTTAGCGGATGGTATAGCGTCGACCTTGCCTCCAGAGACCATTTGTCAGC
>NZ_JBATHY010000161.1:0-1942 GCF_049667325.1 Parasphingorhabdus sp.
TTCTGCCGCGACGATATAGAAAGCCAGGCACGGAATAACCGCGCCGTTCATCGTCATCGATACCGACATTTCGTCAAGCGGGATCTGGTCGAACAGGATGTTCATATCCTCGACACTGTCGATCGCCACGCCAGCCTTGCCGACATCGCCGACGACGCGGGGATGGTCACTGTCATAACCGCGATGGGTCGCGAGGTCGAAGGCGACCGAAAGCCCCTTCTGGCCAGCCGCTAGATTCCGGCGATAGAAAGCGTTGGATTCCTCGGCGGTCGAGAAGCCCGCATATTGGCGGATCGTCCAGGGACGCCCGGCGTACATCGACGCCTTGACGCCACGGGTGAAAGGACCGAAGCCGGGCAGTCCCGGATCACCGGCATCCTCCGCTGTGTAGAGCGGCTTGACGGCAATACCTTCTGGCGTCTGCCACGTCAGGTCACGGCCTTTGACTTCCTTGTCAGCCAGTTCCTGCCATTCCTTGATCGTCGGTTTGTAGGTCATATCATTCTCACTTGTCGCCTCAGCGGAGGCTGGGGTCTATCCCGCCGTTCTGTTATGAACGAATATTGGTTTCGGCTCCAGCCTTCGCTGGAGTGACAAATTTCTACTCCCCCTTAAACTCGGCTTTGCGTTTCTGGAGGAACGACATCGCCCCTTCCCGCGCATCCTTGCTGTTACCGGCGATCCGTTGTCCTTCGGCTTCGCGAACCAGCGAAGAGGCATAATCGCTTTCGAGCGCAGCGGCCAGATTCTGGCGCATCACGCCCAGAGCCACGGTGGGACCACCAGCCAGACGTTTCGCCAGTTTGTTGGCTTCATCCATCAATAAATCATCGTCGACACATTTATAGACCAGTCCCCAATCAGCGGCTTTTTCGCCCGGGATTTTCTCGCCCAGCAACATCATTTCTGTTGCCCGGGCCTTGCCGACAAGCCGGGTCAGCATCCACGATGCCCCGCCATCCGGCACCAGCCCGATGTTGACGAACGCCTGCAGGAAATAGGCAGATTTCCCCGCAATCGCGAAGTCGCTTGCCAGAGCTATGGAACAGCCCACGCCTGCTGCCGGACCGTTCACCGCCGTGATCGTTGGAATATTCAGCTTGGCCAGTTTCAGCATCAACGGGTTATAATGTTGATTGAGCGCTGCGTAGCTGCCTTGTCCGCCGGACAAAGCGCTGTCGTTCTTCGCCTGCAAATCAGCACCGGCGCAAAAGGCGCGGCCTTCGCCGGTTATCACCAGAGCGCGCGCATCTTCTAGTTTGTCGAGCGCGATGAAGATATCATCGGCCATATCCAGCGAACAGGCGTTGAGCCGTTCCGGCTTGTTTAGCGTGATGGTTGCCACCTGATCGGTGATGTCCAGCTTGATATTCCCGAATTCCATTTATCGTTCCTTTATGACCGTCATTCCAAACTTGATTTGGAATCCAGAGCGAGAATGCAGTGATTGCCGCTCTGGGTGCTGAATCGAGTTCAGCATGACGGGAGTAGTTTAATGCCCCTTGGGTGTTTCCATGATCTCGGTCAGCATCCCGCCCATATCCTTGGGATGGACAAAAAAGATAAGCGTGCCGTGCGCTCCGATCCGTGGTTCGCCAAGCACTCGCTTGCCCATCGCTTCAAATTCCGCCTTGGCGGCATGAATGTCGGGCACTTCGAAACAGATATGATGCTGGCCGCCAAGCGGGTTTTTGGAGAGGAAGCTGTTTATGGGGCTGTCTTCGCCGAGTGGTTCGATCAATTCGATCTGGGTGCCGTTGGTCGGTCCGTCGGCGGGCGTGTCGACAAAGCAGACTTTCACGCCCTGTGCGGGCAGATCAAAAGGCTCGCAAAAAGAGGTAGCACCCATGACGTCGCGCCAATGGGCTATGCTGTCGGTGATCGAAGGCGTCACGACGCCGATATGGTTCATTCTTCCCAGTTTCATTTAATGCTTCTCCCC
>NZ_JBATHY010000162.1:0-7703 GCF_049667325.1 Parasphingorhabdus sp.
TGGACGTGATGGAGCGGGGACAGGCCGATTATCTGATCCTCGCGCGCTATATGCAGATATTGTCCGACGATCTGAGCGCCAGAATGGCCGGCCGCTGCATCAATATCCATCACAGCTTCCTGCCCGGATTCAAGGGGGCAAAACCTTATCATCGCGCGCATGAGCGCGGCGTCAAGCTGATCGGGGCGACCGCCCATTTCGTCAGCGGGGAACTCGACGAGGGTCCGATCATCGAGCAGGCGGTGGAACGGGTTGACCACCGCGCCAGTGTCGAGGAAATGATCCGGATCGGACGCGACATCGAGGCGCAGGTTCTCGCCAAGGCGGTAAAATGGGTGGGAGAACGTCGCATCTTGCTCAACGGCAACCGGACAGTGGTGTTTCGATAGCACCGTTCTGAACGGGCTAGTTCGCCTGTAACGGAGCCTCGGCTTCGATCAACATCCCGGCTGGCCGCAATATCGTCAGCGACGCGGGTGCCCCGCTGATCTTTTCCCGGGCCGTGATATCAACTTGGATAAACCGGCCTTCCTCGGTCAATTGCGCGCTTTGCGTCCAGGTCCAGCCGAGACCGCCATTTTGCTCCTCGCCGCTGCTGTCGCCGAGACTGGGCGGGCGCGGATCGGTGAGGATTTCGACCGCCCGGTTGCGGACCACCGATTGCGCGACCACCCGCAGTTCCAGTTCGGCGGCATTATGGGTGGTAAAAGCCTGAAGCCGGATCAAGGCGAGCGCGGCGAGACTGAACACCGACAGGGCGACCAGCATTTCGATCAGGGTAAAGCCGCGCTGGTCAGATTTTGCGCCAGGCTTCATCATTGCGCGCTTCCGGCGAGCTTCACATCGCCCATCGGTGCGATCAGGATGTTGCGGCTTTGCCCCTCGCCCTGCAACACCAGTTCCGCCTGATCGCTGGGCAGGCCGGTGCTTTCAAAGCTGATCATCATCGGTCCATTCTCGCCGATTTTCGCGCGGACACCGCCGGACCAGTTGGTCGACACAAACGGTTTGTCCTCGATCACCGACCAGCTGCCCTTGCGTCGCTCGAGAAAACTGTAGCCGGAGGGTGTGACCTGCACCGCCATCGGCCGTGATTGCAGGATCGCGTTGTCGCGCAGCGCCGCCGTCCGCGCCGCGAAGCGCTGGGCGTCTTCCTGTAATGCGCTGTTGCCGCTCGGGAAGGACAATATCGCCACCGAGGCCATCAGCCCGATGATCAGCAACACGACCATCAATTCCACCAGGGTGAAGCCCGCAGCGTCGTGGCCAGAGATTGGATTGTTCTGCCGGATCATCTATATCCATTTAGCGATTTGAACGGAGCGAGTCTTGCAGAATCCGCCGTCCCCTGCAATGACGGCGGGATAAGATAAGAAACGCAGGGCAAAGGAATTTTCGATGGCTGACGTCGTACTCTATGAGAAAAATGACCGGGTCGTGACGATCACGCTGAACAAGCCTGAGAGCCGCAACGCCCTGTCCAAGGATCTGTGCGAGGCCCTGGTCAACGCGATCAACAAGGCAGATGCCGATGCCGGTGTCAGCTGTGTCGTCCTCGCCGCCAACGGCAAGAGCTTTTCCTCGGGCGGCAATCTCCACGAGATAAAGGCGATGACCGCCGAGCAGAAGATGACTCCGCTGGAAATCGAGAACTGGTACAAGACGGGCATCCAGCGCATCCCGTTGGCCTTTTCCCAAATCTCGGTTCCGGTGATCGCTGCGGTCAACGGCCATGCGATCGGCGCTGGCAATGACCTGACCACGATGTGCGATATCCGCATTGCCGGCGAGGATGCGATATTTGCCGAAAGCTTCCTCCGCGTCGGGATCATCCCCGGGGATGGCGGCGCGTGGCTGTTGCCGCGGATCATCGGCCAGGCGAAAGCCAACCAGATGCTGTTCACCGGCGAATTTATCGATGCCGCCAAGGCGCTGGACTATGGCCTGGTGTCCGAAGTCGTGGCGAACGAAAAACTGCTCGAGCGCGCCTATGAACTGGCCGAAATGGTTGTCGGGCTACCGCCGCTGGCGATCCGCAAGACCAAGGAGCTGGTGCGCACCGCGCAGAGCGTGACGCTCAAGGAAAATCTTGATCAGGCGGCCTTGTTCCAGGGCGTGTTGCAGCAACTGGATGATCATCGCGAAGCGATTGACGCGATACTGGAGAAGCGTAAACCGGTGTTCAAGGGAGCGTGAGATTGGTTTGGCGGAGAAATATGGAAAATATGCGCTTGCTGAGGCGGGGGCACACAGGAGCAGGGGACATATTATGAAATTTCGCGCGGCACTGGTTCTGACAACCGCATTTCCCCTTCTCCTTGCCAACTCTCCGCCCGAGGGCACCGCAACCGAAGCCACCAGGACCGCCAATGCCGAGGTCGCCGCCAGTCTTCCGATTGCCGACCAGACAGATTTCGAAAATGCCAAGCGCGGCTTTCTCGCCAAAATCGCCGGGGACGAGATCCTCAACGAAGACGGTTCCGTCGCCTGGGATTCGCGCCAGTTTGACTTTATCGAGGGTGCTGCTCCCGATACCGTGAATCCGTCGTTGTGGCGGCAGGCAAAGCTCAACAGCATCCACGGCCTGTTCGAGGTCGTACCCGGCATCTATCAAATTCGCGGCTATGATCTGGCGCAGATGACGCTGATCGCCGGCAAGACCGGCTGGATTGTCGTCGATCCACTGACTACGCCCGCCCCGGTCAAGGCTGGCCTTGCGCTCGCCAACAAGACACTCGGCAACCGGCCGGTTGTGGCGGTGATTTTCACCCATAGCCATGGCGACCATTTTGGTGGCGTCGCGGGCGTCGCTTCGCCCGAGGATATCCGGGCGGGCAAGGTCCAGGTTATCGCGCCGCACGGCTTTCTCGCCGAGGCGATTGGCGAAAGTGTGATCGCCGGAACCGCGATGAACCGGCGGGTGCAGTTTCAATTTGGCACCGCATTGCCGGCGGGCAAAACAGGCCATGTCGGTGGCGGTCTGGGCCAGAAAATATCCAGCGGAGATGTCGCGCTGATCCCGCCGACCAGATCGATCAGCAAGGATGGCGAGACCCTGCTCGTCGATGGCATCAGCTTCGACTTCATGGATGCCGGCGAAACCGAAGCGCCGGCCGAGCTGGTTTTCTATCTGCCACAGTTTAACGCACTCCACACCGCGGAAGTCGCGACCCGCACGTTCCACAATGTCCTGACCCCGCGCGGCGCGCTGGTCCGCGATACGCTGAAATGGAGCAAAGTGATCGACGCGATGCTGGACAAATATGGCAGCAAATCCGACGTCATGCTGGCCTCCCATCACTGGCCGACCTGGGGCAGTGGCAATGTCCGCACTGCCCTCAAAAACCAGCGCGGCATCTATCGCTATGTCCATGACCAGACCATGCGGCAGGCCAATCAGGGCGCGACCATGCACGAGATTGCCGAGAATATAGGCGAACCGGATTTCGCCAAAAGCGATTTTGGCGTGCGCGACTATTACGGGACACTCAATCACAACAGCAAAGCGGTCTATCAACGCTATTTCGGCTGGTGGGACGCGGTCCCGGCGCATTATCACCAACTACCGCCAGTTGAAGCCTCGAAAAAATATGTCGCGGCGATGGGCGGTGCCGCAAAGGCGCTGGCAATTGGCGAGAAGGCCTTTGCCTCAGGGGACTACCGCTGGGCAGCCACGGTCTTCAACCATCTGGTATTTGCCGATTCCGCCAGCGAGACAGCCCGAAAATGGCTGGCTTCCACCTACGAACAGCTGGGATTCCAGGCCGAGGCCGGAACGTGGCGCAACATCTATCTGGTTGGCGCCAAGGAACTGCGCGAAGGCAATATTGTCAAAGACTCGATCAGCACCGCCAATGCCAAGGTGCTCAGCGGTATTCCCGCAGTCGACCTGTTTGACGCGATGGCGACCCGATTCAACCCGGCGAAGATGCAAGGTGATGGCGGAATCATCCGCTTCTGGTTCCCGGACCGGAAAGAGGCAGTGAGCATCGACCTCGGCAAGAGCGTGATGTTTCCTCGAAGGGAGATTTATACTGTCACTGCCGATGGGTCTGATACCCAGATTACCATCAGCCGGGCCTTGTTTACAAAATTGCTCATACGCGAAGCCGATGCGCTGGATCTGATCCAGAAGAAAGACATGGTCGTCACTGGCAATGTTGCCCTGATGGCCGCGATGTTTGGCGCTTTCGACGAAGTGAATCCGCAATTTGATATCGTCACACCTTGAGAGGCAACGCGCATGCAGCGATTTAATTTCCCCGTCGTCCAGCCCGAACCGGCGCTTGAAGAATTGCGCGCCGAATTGCAGGCGTTCCTGAGCGAAGAGAGAAGGAGCGGCAATTTCAGACCGGAGCCGGAATGCTGGATGGCATCTGCTGATCCTGAATTTTCCCGAAAAATGGGGAAGCGCGGCTGGATCGGCCTGACATGGTCGTCAAAATATGGCGGTCACGACAAGACCGCGCTGGAACGCTATATTGTCACCGAAGAAACCTTGCGTTCCGGCGCGCCCGTCGGCGCTCACTGGATCGCGGATCGCCAACATGCCCCGATGTTGCTTGAGCACGGCACCGAGGAACAGAAGCTCGACATCCTTCCACGTATTGCCGCAGGCGAATGCTATTTCGCGATCGGTCTCAGCGAGCCGGGTGCGGGTTCCGATCTCGCCAATGTCAAGACCAAGGCAGAAAAAGTGGACAAAGGCTGGAAGATCAATGGCCAGAAAATCTGGTCCTCGGGCGCCCAGATCTCACATTATATGGTGGCGCTGCTCCGCACCTCGCCCGCCGATGGCCGAAACCGCCATGTCGGTCTTTCGCAGATCCTGATCGATCTGAGCCTGCCCGGCGTGACCATCAAGCCGATTGTCGACCTGTCCGGTGACGCCCATTTCAACGAGGTCTATTTTGAGGATGTGATCGTCCCCGATGACTGCCTGCTCGGCGAAGAGGGTGGCGGCTGGAAGCAGGTGACCGGCGAACTGGCGATGGAACGGTCCGGACCGGAACGCTTTCTCTCCAGCTATATCACGCTGGAAACCGCGCTGTACCAGCTCGGCGGAAAAATGGGCTCGGATAGCCATGCCCGGCTCGGAAAGCTGATCGCCAGTCTGCGCACGCTGAAAGGCATGTCATGGGGTATCGCCAATCTGCTCCATCAGGGCGTGTCGCCCGAAACCGAAGCGGCGCTGGTCAAGGATCTCGGCAACCGGCTGGAAAATGACCTGACCCAGCAAGTCCGTGCAATTCTCAATGATCTGCCGTCCGAAGACTGGAGCCCGGACATGCGGCGGATCATGAATATCGGCGTACTACGTGCGCCGCCCAACACTTTGCGCGGCGGGACGACCGAAGTGATGCGCGGCATCACCGCGCGGCAACTGGGGTTACGCTGATGATCAACACCGAAGGCATGGTCGCCGACACAGCCGCAAAAATCTACACCGACCTGTGCGGCCGGGACGTTCCCCACAAGGCGGAGGCCGGGGAGTATCCGCAGGCGCTCTGGGATGCTCTATCGCAAAATGGCCTGCCGCTCGCCTGGACCGGCGAAGCCAATGGCGGTTTTGGCGCCGATTATGACGAGGTTTTCGGCGCGATCTGGGCTTCGGCACAGGCGGCGTCGCCGGTACCCTTTGCCGAGACGCTGATCGCCAACTGGATGCTCGACCGGGCAGGGCTCGCACCAGCCGACGGCAGCGCCAGCTTTGCCCTCAGCGGCCACACACCCAGCGCCGACATCCCCTTTGGCATGCACGCCGACAAGATTGTCCTGTTCGATGAGGCTCATCAGGAAATATCCCTGTTCGACAATCGCGAAGGCGTCCGGTCGCCCGAACAAGCGCTATCACCCGATGGCATGACCCAGTTCATATTTTCGGGCCATCTGGCGGAACATTCGGCGAAGACGGAACTTTCGCGACGGGCAGTGGAAGCGCTGATTCTGACCGTCCGCGCAGTGCAAATGGCCGCGGCCATGGAAATGGCACTGAATCTGTCGATCGAATATGTCTCCCAGCGCGAACAATTCGGCAGGCCCTTGTCCAAATTCCAGGCAATCCAGCACCAGCTGGCGGTTGCCGCCTCCGAATGCGCTGCCGCGACCATGGCCGCGACCCAGGCCGCCAGCAGCATTGCCCGTCACAAGGACGATCCGGAAAAGGCCTGGCACGAGGCGGTGATTGCCAAGGTCCAGATCGGCCATAGCATCGAGGCGGTCACCGTGCCGTTCCATCAGGTGCACGGGGCGATGGGCTATACCCAGGAATATGATCTGCACCATTATACCCGCCGCCTCTGGGCCTGGCGCGACGCGCTGGGCAACGAACATCACTGGTCGAAATTGCTCGGAGCGGAGCTTGCAGCAGTGTCTCCGGACCAGATCTGGAAAGGCGTGACAACCGGCAAATGGGCTGCTAGTTAATCGCGCGATTAAACCGATTCTTCTGGATCGGGTGAACATGCTTCCAATCCTTCCAACCACAGGAACCAAATCCCATGAAAACACGCATCACCGAACTGTTCGGCATCCAGCACCCGATCATCCAGGGCGGTATGCATTATGTGGGATTTGCCGAACTGGCAGCGGCCGTATCCAACGCTGGCGGCCTTGGCATTATCACCGCATTGACCCAGCCGTCGGCAGAAGCGCTGGCGAACGAAATCGCCAAGTGCAACGACATGACCGACAAGCCTTTCGGCGTGAACCTGACGTTTCTGCCGGTCGTGAACTCGCCCGATTATGAAGGCATGGTCAAGGCGATCATCGAGGGCGGCGTCAAGGTCGTCGAAACCGCTGGCAATAATCCGGTGCAAGTGCTCCCCGCGCTGCACGACGCGGGCATCAAAGTGATCCACAAATGCACCGCCGTCCGCCATGCGCTGAAGGCCCAGCGCATCGGCTGTGACGCGGTGTCCGTCGACGGCTTCGAATGCGGTGGTCATCCCGGCGAAGATGATATCCCCAACATGATCCTGCTGCTCCGCGCCGCCGACGAGCTGGATATTCCGTTTGTGTCTTCCGGTGGTCAGGCTGACGGTCGCAGCCTTGTCGCCTCGCTGGCAATGGGCGCAGACGGCATGAACATGGGCACCCGCTTCATCGCCACCAAGGAAGCACCGGTGCATCAGAATGTGAAAGATGCGATTGTCGCGGCAAGCGAACTGGATACCCGCCTCGTGATGCGGCCCCTCCGCAACACCGAACGCGTGCTCAACAACCCGGCGGTCGAGCGATTGCTCGAAATCGAAAAGGAAAAAGGCGCCGACCTGCAATTCAGCGACGTCATTGAACAGGTCGCGGGCGTCTATCCCAAGATCATGCTCGAAGGCGACATGGACATCGGCGCGTGGAGTTGCGGAATGGTCGCCGGCCTGATCAACGATATCCCGACCTGCAAGGAATTGATCGACCGTATCATGGCCGAAGCGGATCAGATCATCAATCAGCGGCTCAAGGGCTTCATGGCGGGCTGAACGGACAGGAAAGACCCCGGAATTGCTTCCGGGGGCTTTTGTTTAATGGTTGATCGTTTGGTTTAACGAGCAATCGCGTTGCCGATTACTGCTCCGATAATGCCGCTGGTCAATCCGATCAACACAGCATCATTGCCTGACCGGACCCATTGGTAGCCGCGCGGTGCATTGGACAGCCGGTAGGCACGGGGATTGTCGATCACGCGGTAATTTGTGGCATAACGC
>NZ_JBATHY010000163.1:0-4428 GCF_049667325.1 Parasphingorhabdus sp.
GCTTCGAGGTTCAGCGCCATGCCCTGAATACCGTTGGAGAATTCAACCATCTCACCGGCCTGGACCTGATCGAGGCCATGGATACGGGCGATGCCGTCACCCACTGCAAGCACGGTTCCGACTTCGGAAACCTGGGCTTCATTGCCAAAATTGGCGATCTGGTCCTTGATGACCTTTGAAATTTCTGCGGCGCGAATATCCATGTGTATCTTCCTTTAGCCCTTCATGGCCTGCGATAGGGTGTTCAAACGGGTTTTAATCGAGCTGTCGATCATCTGGCTGCCGATTTTCACGACCAGCCCGCCCAATATGGACGGATCGACTGCGGTGGAAACGCTAACATCGCTTCCCACACGTTTCTTGAGCTGCGCCTTGAGCGCATCAATCTGCTTGTCATCCAGCGGATGGGCCGATGTGACTTCTGCGCTTATCTCGCCGCGATGGCTGGAGGCCAAAGTGGTGAAGGCGCGAATGACGGCGGGAATTTTGTCAAGACGGCGATTGGCCGCAAGCACGCCGAGCACGTTGGTCGACAGCTTGTCGAGGCCCAGGCTCTTGGCGGTGGCTGCGATTGCTCTGCCGGCATCATCGCGGGAGAGGACCGGGCTGCTGGTTAGCGCCCTGAGGTCATCCGATTCGGCCATGGCTGCGCTCAATGTCGCGAGACTGGCCTGCACCGCGTCGATGCTATTATTTTCTTCTGCAAGCGCGAACAAAGCCGTGGCGTAACGCCCCGCTAAACTCGCCCTGATGCCGCTGGAATGATCCACGCGTTTGCTACTCCCTGACCGAAATAAGGTCTGAAAACCGTTCATGAAATGGTCCGTTTAATGGCCGGAAATCCTGCGATTCCGCCCACGGATGCGCGGCGTCTAGCAACCATTTTGCTGCGATGCAAGATGGCTTTGGGAATCATTTCCATGAAAGTCAAAAACACCAGAACCGCGCCGCTTTCAATTACCTGCTGCGTAATATTTGCTTTGATCGCAAGATACGGGAAGCGGTCCTGTGCGGATGCGTCCAAATGGTCTACACCAGCAACCGCGAATCTTGAGGCAAAATATGGTCGATGAAAAAACAGCATGGCAGGCGATGTCGGACCGCGACCGGTCATACGATGGCAAATTTGTAACCGGTGTTTTGAGTACGGGCATCTATTGTCGGCCGTCCTGTGCTGCACGCCACCCGAAACGCGAAAATGTGCGTTTTTTCGCGAAAGCGGAGCAGGCCGAGGCCGCAGGTCTCCGCGCCTGTCTTCGGTGCTTCCCCAATGATGTCGCCCGTGACGAAGCGGCGGTTAAAGCGGTGATCGACGCAATTCGCATGGCTGAAGCAGTGCCAAAGCTTGATGAGCTGGCAGACCTGACCGCCTATTCTCCCGCGCATCTGCAGCGGATATTCAAACGCGAGACCGGATTGTCACCTGCAGCCTATGCTCGGGCCTTGCGGTCCGAACGGGTAAAGGATGCGCTGGATGGCGGCGCATCGGTAACCGAAGCCATTTACGACGCAGGCTACGGATCCGCATCGCGCTTTTACGAGGAACAGAAAATGGACCAGAAAATGGGGATGAAACCAAGCGTCTGGAAAAATGGCGGGGCAGGCGTGACGGTGCGCTGGGCGAATGTCGAAACGTCGCTCGGCGCTATGATGGTCGCTGCCACCGACAATGGCGTTTGCTGCCTGTCGTTCAACGAGGGCGAAGACGATTTGCGCGGGCGCTTTCCGAAAGCGGAACTGCAACCCGGCGGCGATGCGTTTGCCAAATTGCTTGCGCAAGTGGTCGCACAAGTCGAAACGCCGGGCCGCACGCACAATATCCCGCTCGATGTCCAGGGCACTGCTTTTCAGGAAGCTGTGTGGCAGGAATTGCGCAAGATCCCCGAAGGCGAAACCCGCAGCTATGCCGATATCGCCACCGCTATCGGCAAGCCGAAAGCCGTCCGTGCCGTCGGCAGCGCCAATGGTGCGAATAATGTCGCCGTCCTGATCCCCTGCCACCGCGTGGTGAGGAGTGACGGAACGATGGGCGGCTATGCTTATGGGCTGGAGATCAAGCAGCGATTGTTGGAGAAGGAAGCGAAATGAGCAGAAACATAAAGGCCTTTGGCGATCTGCATGTTCCAGGAGATCCTCTCATATTGGTGAATATCTGGGATGCGGGTAGTGCGAAAGCGGTTTCTGCGGCCGGCGCAAAGGCATTGGCGACTGGAAGCTATGGTGTCGCTGGCGCGCAGGGAATCTCCGACGGCGAAAAATTTTCTCTGGATGATGCAATTTCCAATCTCGAACATATTGTCGCGGTGACGGATCTGCCGGTAAGTATCGATCTGGAAGCGGGATATGGCGATAATGCAGACGGGGTTCGGCAATCGGTCCAACGCGCCTGTGATGCGGGCGCGAGCGGCATTAACATGGAAGATCGGATGCCGGGTGAAGACAATTTGATTTCTCCCAAGATTGCTGCGGAACGCGTGGCGGCTGCCTCGTCGACCGGGATATGGGTGAACGCGCGATGCGACGTCTTTCGCGGTCAGTCGGCAGAGGTCAATGGTGACGCCTTGGTCAAGAAGGCGCTCGAGCGGGCAAGGTTATATGCCGATGCCGGAGCAAGCGGCTTGTTCGTTCCATTCCTCAGCGACGCCAAATGCATCGGTGCGATTTGCTATGCATCGCCTTTGCCGGTCAATATTTTGCGCTCGCCGGATGGCCCGAGCCATGCGGAATTGGCTGGCTTGGGCGTCGCCAGAATCAGTTACGGGCATCAGCCTTGGGCTGCGGCAATGAACTGGCTGACAGTCCAGACCGACAAGGTTTTCAGGGGCGGTGAACCCGACTATTGAGTAGTTTTTTCACGAGCAAGCCTGCGCCATTTGCGCGTCAAATATGAGAGGCAATCACCGATATTCGGGATTGGGATGGTTATATCGTGTGCCATCATCCCAGGCTTCGCGCGAATTGCCATAGGCGGGAATGCCGCCTGCTTGTTTCAGCAGGTGCGCCATGTGCATCAGGTTCCAGGCAAGAAACGTCGCGTTGCGCTGGGTGAAGTCGCTGTCAAAGCCGACCCGACCGCCATCATCTTTCTTGTCACCATAGGAAGGGCCGGGACCGATCGGTCCGATCCACCCTGCATCGGCCTGTGGCGGGATAGTATAGCCGATATGGCCGAGGGAATAGAGGGTGCTCATCGCGCAATGCTTGACGCCGTCTTCGTTACCGGTGACCACGACACCGCCGGTCTTGCCGTAGAAAATATACTGGCCTTTATCATTGGTCTCGCCAGAATGGGCGTAGAGCCGCTCGATTATCTTGCGGCACTCCGATGACACGTCTCCCAGCCAGATTGGCGTGCCGATGACCAGAATATCGCTGGCCATCACCGCTTGCGAAATATCGGGCCATGCGTCGGCGTCGAAACCATGTTCGGTCATATCCGGATAAACACCGGGAGCAATGTCATGATCGACACTGCGAAAGGATTTTACCGTCACGCCAGCATCTTCCATGATGTCCCGCACGACATCCAGTAAACATTCGGTGTGGCTGAACGCCGGTGATGGCGTCAATGTACAATTGATGAAGGCCGCTTTGAGGCCGTTATAGTCAGGAGTTTGCGGAACGTCCTTCGCATCGGTCATCTGATTTCCTTTAATTATCTGTGCTGTACCTAACACATTGCTAACCAATTCGTTGCCTTGTTCGCGCTTTGTGTCGATCTGGCATAGGCTTGAGGTGTGCCTGCGCGCGTTCGGCAACAGAAAAGTCTGTTTTTCGCCAATTCTACAGGCTGAAAGATAGGCAAAACAACAAAATATAAACTTTTGAACATTACTCAATCGAAGCGATTGGGGACAATAATGCAATCTCGGAACAATCTCCGTTATCTTGATCAGTCGGAACGGGATCTGGTAACCAGAAAACAGCTTACCGAACACAGCAAGATTGTGCGTTCCGCCGTTATCGCAAATCTAGTGAATGCTGCGATCATATTGACGCTGTTTTTTGAAGACGTGTCTGCCATGGGACTCATTGTGTGGTGCGCTGTCTTTGCCCTGGCGACGGCAGATCGGCTCCGGCTGGGGAATATGTCGTGTGACCCGGGACTGTCGTCTGGCGAGATGTTGCGAACGAAGCGACGTATCACCCTCAACGCCGTGATTTTTGCCCATGTCTGGGGCGTTGGCGTCGCCTATCTGTTGCCGATTTCCAGCCCCGCCCAGCTGATGTTGCTAGCCGTGATCGGCGCGGGCAAAATGAGCGCCGGCGTCATGTCCTATCGACATTTGCCGGAAGCGTCCAAGGCATGGACGATAGTCCTTGCTACATGCCTATCGACCGGCCTGCTCTTTCTGGGCGGTACAGAAAGTTATCTGGCCATCTGTTTGCGTGCGACATTTGCGATGATCCTGCGTCGGGGCGGCAGAC
>NZ_JBATHY010000164.1:0-10745 GCF_049667325.1 Parasphingorhabdus sp.
TTGACGTTGAAGCTGAACCGGCCCGGCTTGTAGCCGCGCACCTGCGCCTCGGGCAGACCGGCAAACCAGTCACGGATATTGGTGAAGGCACCGGTATAAGTCGCGGGGTTCGAACGCGGTGTGCGGCCAATCGGCGACTGGTCGATATCGATGACCTTGTCGCAATATTGCAGGCCGGTAATCTTGTCATGCTTGCCGGCAATCACCCGCGCGCCATTGAGGGTCCGTGCTGCCGCGGCATAAAGCGTGTCGATGGTCAGCGAGCTTTTGCCCGAACCCGACAGGCCAGTGACGCAGGTGAAGGTTCCGAGCGGAAAGGATGCGGTCACATTCTGGAGGTTATTGGCGGTGGCGCCGTGCACGGTCAGCTTCTTGCCATTGCCCTTGCGCCGTTTGGCCGGAACCTCGATCTCCCGCGTGCCGTTGAGATAGGCGGCGGTCAGCGATCGTTTCGATTTCAAAATCTGTTTGAGCGTTCCTTCGGCAACGACCTCGCCACCATGAACACCGGCGCCTGGACCCATGTCAACGACCCAGTCCGCTGTGCGGATCGCGTCTTCGTCATGCTCGACCACGATCACCGTATTGCCGAGATCACGCAGGCGTTTGAGCGTGGTCAGCAGGCGGTCATTGTCGCGCTGGTGCAGGCCGATGCTCGGTTCGTCGAGAACATAGAGCACGCCGCTGAGGCCCGACCCGATCTGGCTGGCGAGACGGATACGCTGGCTCTCGCCGCCGGAAAGCGTCCCGCTGGTCCGGTCGAGATTGAGATAATCGAGCCCGACATTGTTGAGAAAGCCGAGCCGCTCGATGATTTCCTTGAGGATCGGTTCGGCAATCTGGCTCTGCGTCTTGTTGAGCTGTGCACCGAGACCTTCAAAAAATTCCAAGGCATCGCCGACGCTGCGCCGGGTCGAAATCGAAATATCCTCGCCCGCGATCTTGACCGCCAGCGCTTCGGGCTTGAGCCGCGCGCCGTGACAGGTTTCGCATGGCGCCGCGGCCTGAAATTTTGCCAGTTCTTCCTGCATCCAGGCGCTTTCGGTCTGCAACATCCGCCGCTTGAGATTGCCGACGACGCCTTCGAATGGCTTTTTCACCTCGTAGGATTTGCGCCCGTCCTGGAACCGCAGGGTGACCGGTAGACCCTGCGTACCGTTGAGAACAACATCGCGGTGATGCTCGCTCAGTTCACTCCACGGGGTCTCGAGATCAAAATCGAAATGCCGCGCGAGACTACCCAGAACCTGCATATAATAAGGCGAAGGCGGGTTGGATTTTGCCCACGGCACCACCGCGCCCTGTTTGATGCTCAACGCCGGATTGGGAATGATCAACTGGGTGTCGAAGTGAAGCTTCTCGCCAAGACCGTCGCAGGACGGACATGCGCCCTGAGGGGCGTTGAACGAGAACAGGCGCGGGGCGATTTCCTCGATCGTGAAGCCGCTGACCGGGCATGCGAAGCGTTCGGAAAAGACGATCCGGTTCGGCGGCAGGCCGGTGCCTTTCATCTTGTTGGTGGTCAGTGTCGCAACAGCCGGTTCGGGTGTGAAGTTCGCGCTGGCTTCGGCAACTGCGTTCCCGGCCAACGCCTCTTCAACTGTACCATCAGCCAGATCGACAAAAGCCAGGCCATCGGCCAGCCGCAACGCGGTTTCAAAACTGTCCGCCAGCCGCTGTTCCATGCCTTCGCGCACCACCAGGCGATCAACGACCACCTCGATGTCATGCTTGTATTTCTTGTCGAGCTTCGGCGTTTCCTCGATATCGTAAAACTCGCCATCGACGCGCACCCGGGTGAAGCCCGCCTTCTGCCACTCAAGCAATTCCTTGCGATACTCGCCCTTGCGACTGCGCACGACCGGGGCGAGCAGGAAGAAGCGGGTCTTCTCGGGCAAGGTCATCACCCGGTCCACCATTTGTGACACCGTCTGCGCGGTGATCGGCAAGCCGGTCGCCGGCGAATAAGGCACCCCGGCGCGCGCCCAGAGCAGGCGCATATAGTCGTAAATCTCGGTCACCGTCGCGACGGTCGAGCGCGGGTTGCGCGAGGTGGTTTTCTGCTCGATCGAGATCGCCGGCGACAATCCCTCGATATGCTCGACATCGGGCTTCTGCATCATCTCGAGAAATTGCCGCGCATATGCGGAAAGCGATTCCACATAGCGCCGCTGCCCCTCGGCATAGATCGTATCGAAGGCGAGGCTGGATTTGCCACTACCGGACAGGCCGGTAATCACGATCAGCTTCTCGCGCGGAAGCTCGATATCGACGCCCTTGAGATTATGCTCGCGGGCGCCTTTTACTTTGATGTGGGTCAGACTCATGCGGGTGCTTTGCCGAAGATGCCGGAGAGAGTCCAGCGGGTCGAAAGGACAGGGTGGACTGGGCTATATGTTCGATGTTTGTTCTTTTTGCAAGGGGGAGAATTGCCCGATATGTATTTGCACAAATCGTCCATTTACTATCCACACCAAAGTATGAATGGACGCAGCAGCGACAGACCAGATCTAAATGAAGAAAAATCGGATCAACTTGCTCCCGCAAACTTTAATCGGATTGTTTAGTCCTCGTCCGTGTTATCTCGAAAAAGAGCAACTTTTTTTTGTTCTGACTTGTCTCCAGCCTTTACAATAGCAGTTCCGCGAACAACGAGTGTCGTTCCTTCAGGAGCTTTCAGATCGTGTTCGGGATCAAGCATCAGTCGAAGTGAAAGCGGAGGCACACGTTTCCATTTATGCTCACTGACCGTAACCTCGGTCGGCTCAGCGCCATCAATACGGGATTCTCCGACGCGCAATGCATTTGTGGCGCCATATGACGATTCTGCCAGTTCCAAGCTTAATTCCAGTTTGGTCAAATTATATTCGGCCAGGTGATGAGCTACTTTCCCCATTCTAAATTCTCCCGTGGATTCGATCAATTATTCAAAAATGGTGATAGACGCTGTTGAAGAGCGTTGAGCTCGGATACATCGCAATATATCCCTTGGGTTCCGCGCAACACATCGGCAACATCTGCTCCAAGTTCGACAGCTTCTTTTGAAATGTCCAACTGATCTTCAAGTTTTCTATTCAATTCGATCGCCACAACAACGATGCCGCTGGCTGCTTTTTGTTTTTGCGCTGTTGTGAACGTTTCCTCTGATAATATTCCCATCTGGTCGACAACAAATCCCCGAACATTATCGCCCGCCCTGATCAACTCCGCATCTGGCGTACAGCCAAATACCGCCAATCTTGCCAGCTTTGCATTTCGTTCTGCGATCGCTTTTTCTTCGCTCGCTGTCTCGGTTACATTGGTGATCGCCCGCATCAAGGTGCCGGCTTGTTGATATCTTCTGAGATCCCGGATTGCGGCCTCAATGGTGTATTCGGTCACTGGTGAACCTTTTTGTCGTAACAATTCTGTTTCAACATTTGCTCGCTCGGCATCCATGGTGACAATCAGCGCCGGCAAAGTGCGATCAAAATAGAGATTCTTGTTTATGGAAGACTGAATACCTGCAAATCCTGCTATCACTGTCGCCAAATCATCTGCCACTTCTTCAAACAGAGCGGCAGTCGAGGACAATCCTATTATCGCTGCGTCAAACCCCAGCGCCAACTCGATCCCCTCGGAAAAAAGCCGACTAGAATATTTGTCATATTGCTTGTCTATCAACCCCATATAGTGGTCGATGACCCGATTTCGAAATTCTTGCTTCCCAACGACATCCTGGCGGACATAATGAGCAATGACTTCTTCGCGTGTTGCAACTTTACTCCCACTGACAATCAGCGACGATTCAGGCATGTCTAGCACGTTTTCAGGCGCACCCCTCATGGTCGTACACCCGCTCAATCCAATGGCGCCGAGTGCAACCACCAAAACTGGAACTCTCAAAATTCTGGAACAAAATAGCCGCTTCATAGACTGCCCCCAATCCATTGTTTCCAAAAGCGACCATTTTTTTGATTTTGTGAATTGTAACACAATATTGCCGGTTCTCAAAGAATCGCCAATTCATGAGGAATAGAGATAGAACAGGCGAGGATGAGTTATGCGTGACGGTGGTCACGATCTAGTAACAGGTTATTTCTTGGTAGTGACCCGCCCGAAAACCGCCCGGTATATCTCGAAAAACCCGACCATCTCCGGCGATCTCTTGCTCTTCATGTCGCAGAAAAATTTGCGGTTCCAGCCCTTCGCGGTGCCGAGGTGGATCATTGCGTAAACATAGGCCAGCAACCCCGCAGAAAACACGAAGGCCGTTTCCATCCCCACCGTCGCCCAGATAGCCGTTGCGATCACGGGATAGGCCAGCACAGGGAAACTGATGATCTTGCGGTAATTGAAAATCGCCTTGCTCTCTCTTGTCGGCAGGCCAAATTTTCCAACCAGGGTGGAGGTGAAGGGCAGGCGGTTGTGGATTATCGCGGCTGGTATCTTGATCCACCACGGCACCGGAGCGAGCAGGATCGTGCCGAGCGCCAGCAGCTCGAAAAACGGATAGCGGATGACGAGCAGCGCCAGCACTTTATAATCATGATATTGTTTCGCGGTATGGGCAAGAAGCTCACCGACGCCGTCAACCGCATAGCGGCCGGTCTCGCGGAAACGAAACACGTTATTGGGATACATGTAATATTTTATCAGACCCTTGAGACCCGGCGTGTCGCTGCGTTTGGGCCGGATCTCGAGCAGCTTGGCGACCTCGTCCGTATAGGTGCCGTACCAGACCAAATGGTCGGATTTCTTATGCGGCCGATTGGAAAAATAGGTATCGTTATAGCGCGCGATCCGTTCCTTGAGATTGCGGCGGATCGATTTGCGAAACTCCGGTTCGGTGATCATACGGTGGACCAGCAGGCACTGCATCTCGCTTATATTGTTGAGCCCGCCGGTAAACGGACGGGTGAAGCCGATGGTATAGATGTTGCGCAGCCGGGGCGACACCACGCCCAGAAACTGTTGCCGTGTCTTGTAGAAAAAATGCTCGGACGCACCATCGCTGCGCAGCCGGATTTCGGGGATTGCGGGCACTTCCTGGTCGCCGTCGATGATTTCGTCAAAGCGGGTGGTTTCGCCCTTTTCGCTGATCGTCCCGGTTTCGCGGTCGATGGTTGTACTGGCCTTGTCCCATAGTTTGACATGACCATGTTCGAGGAAAAACGGCAGGTCGTTGATCAAATAGCCATCGCTTATCTTCTGCTCGAGCGTTTCCCCGCAATAGAGTTTATAGACGTCGATCGGCCAGTATTTGATCGCGATATGGCCATTTTCGACCGGTGCCTTTGCCTTGAAAAAGCTGCGGATGTCCGCGTGCGGCCGGATGCTTTTGGGATGGCGCACGCCAAGGCTGTTGCGATCGAAAACCCGCGCGAACCAATGGTGGATCAGGCCGTGGATATAGCCGCCGTCGATGAACGCGCGGTAGCTCCATTTGCTGAATTCGGCAAAATTGTGACATTCGAGTTGGTCGAGCGGCACAAAGCGCGGGCCATCGTCGAATGGCGAAAAAGTGGCGAACATCTTGTCGAGCATGATGAAGCCATTGGTGACCAGATGCACCTTGGCCCCATAGGCGACCAGCTTGGCGATCAGCAGATTCGAACTGTCACCGGTCGAGGTGACCGCCACGCTCTTTCCGGCATAGCTCTGGTCAATCCTGATCTGCTTGAGATTGGCGTTCATCTGACGCCGGAACGCGGTGGCGATAACGACATGCTGCGCGCGAAATTGTTCACCACTGTCCAGATGCACAATGCTGTGACCGGGATGATTGTCGATGCTGTCGACGCGTCCCTGATGGATCCTGTCAGCGTAGCGCGCGGCATATTTCTTGTGGATGGCGTAAAATTCCCGGGCGGTCGGAAATCCGTCGGTGAAACCCTCGCCTTGCTCCTTGAGCATCTCGACCAGTTCGAACGAATAGACGCTGCTCTGCAGCGAACTTACCAGATCGAAATCCAGCGCATCGGCAGCTTCGAGCTGTTGCCAGATCGGGGTCATTTCCGACACCATCAGCCATTTGACCCCGCTTGCATCCAGTTCGCGGACCAGCGGCATGGTCGAAAATCCGCCACCGACGATGAGGACATCAATTTCCCGCGCTTGCACCATAATGTCCCCCGAAGCGATCCGCCGCTGTTGCTTCTGGTAAACGGTCGGGGCCTCAATACCAACGCTCTTTTCGGTTTGACGGGCGTTTCAAGCAAACGTTCCGGCCAATCCACCGGAGGCAGAAGTGTTCCCCTTTCATCGACGGGCAATTGCCGTTGGTCGAATCGAGACCGGAGCGGTGCGCTCCTGTGCTATTCTTCAGACAGCTGAGTGACGGTCCGGAAATAGCGCAAAGCTTTCGGGTCGCATCGAAGCTCAATCAGGGGGGATGGTGTCATGATGCGGTATCGCAAAAAGGCGGGCCGGGGAACATTGCCTACCGCATGGGCAAGCTCCGATTCCCGGGTCAGCTGGCTTCGCGTCCGACCCCTATTGGGCGTGATCCTTGCAACGCTCCTGGTGCCATCCCCTTTGCTTGTGCCGGTCCATGCGCAGCAAGTGGCGATTCCCGCCACTAGTCCTCCTCCGGCCTGCGCCACCGTTGATCACCGCGCTTTCGATTTCTGGATCGGAATATGGGATGTGACGGCGGTCGGCCAGAATCAGCCCACGGCAATGAACCGGATATCGCGTGATCATGCCGGTTGCGTGATCCGCGAAGATTATGAAACCACGGGCGGCTACTCTGGCATGAGCATGAGCTTTTATGACGCTGCCCGAAAAAAATGGCACCAGACCTGGATGGGCCTCGATGGTGCGGCCTTATTTATCGAGGGCGGGCTCAATGATCATGGTGAAATGGTCCTCAGCAACCGGAACACGCCTTATTATCAGGAGGGCACCGTGATCAACCGGGTCACCTGGACGCCGAACACCGACGGCAGCGTCCGTCAGCACTGGCAGGCATCGTCCGATGACGGATCAAGCTGGTCGACGGTTTTCGACGGACTCTATGTCAGGCAGGCTCTGACGCCGGCGGGCTGATCATTCCGCCATCAAATCGCGAACAAAGCCAATCAGTCCGGTTTGCCGCAAACGGCGCATGCGCTCGGTCGCCAATATTTGTTTCACCTTGGCAAAGCAGGCGTCGAGATCATCGTTGATCAAAACATAGTCATAGCCGTCCCAATGGCTGATCTCGCTGGTCGCGCGCTGCATCCGGCTCTCGATGATGTCGGGAGCATCGGTGTTGCGGCTTTCCAGCCGTTTGCGCAATTCGTCGAGTGTGGGCGGCAAGATAAAGACCCGGACAACATCCTGTCCCGCGCGCTGGTAGAGCTGCTGGGTGCCTTGCCAGTCGATATCGAAAAGCACATCCTGTCCATCCGCGAGACTTTGCTGGACCGGTGCGGCGGGCGTAGCGTAGCGGTTTCCGAATACCGTGGCATATTCCAGGAAGCTGTGGTCAGCGACCATTTCTTCGAATTCATCGCCGTCGACAAAATAATAGTCTTTCCCGTGTTCCTCTCCGGGCCTTTTTTGGCGCGTAGTGACGGAAACGGACATGGCGATCTCCTCATCGGCTTCAAGCAACATGCTCGCTAGCGTCGATTTGCCCGCACCCGAGGGGGAAGAAAGCACGAACAGCAAACCGCGTCGGCTCAACTCTCGGTGATCATTATCGATTGTCTGGGAAGAAATATTGTCGGCCATAGCGGCTATTGGCCGAGAAAGGCGCGTGGCGTCAAGATGCTGCCGCGATGTTTTTTCCATCTTGCTGACCCCGTGCAATCATCCTGATGACAGTCTGATAAATTCCGGCTATTCCCAAATCATGGTTCAGGGACGTATCAGCACGATATTTTATGCGGTCGGCATTACCATTATGGTGGGCTGGCTGTTTTACGTCGGCAAGGACATCATTTTGCCGATCGTGACTGCGATCATATTGCTGCAGATACTTTATGCCGCCAGCGCCACGGTTGCCCGGATTCCGGGACTTGGCCGGACACCGCTGTGGCTGCGTGCCACGCTGGCGCTGATCGGGGTCCTGGCCCTGCTTTTCGCGATGACCCGGATGCTGGTGGCGAGCCTGCAGAACCTCGTGCCGTCGCTGCCGGTCTATCAGCGCAATCTGGAAAATCTGTTCGCCGCGTGGTTCCCGACTCCGGCCGACACCGGCAGCGGCCAGCCAGAAGTTGCCGAGCGCATGGCATCGCCGTCCGCGATGTTCGACCGCGGCACGGAAGCTGTCGCCAAAGCGGTTAGCGATTTTGCGACCAGATTTTTTACCGAGATCGATATCGCCGCGCTTGCCCAATCGGTGTTGTCCTCGCTGACCAGCTTCGGCGGATTTGTCTTCATCACGATATTATATGCATCCTTTCTGCTGAGCGAGATCACCGGCTTTCCGGAGAAGGTGCGCCGTGCCTTCGGTTCCAATGGTGATTCGACCGACACGCTCAACATGTTTACCCGGATCAACCATGATATCGGCAGTTATCTGGCAACCAAGACACTGATCAATATCATTCTGGGCGTCGTGTGCTGGGCGATATTGCTGATCATGGGCGTGGAATATGCCGCGCTGTGGGCGATCATCATCGGCCTGCTCAACTATATTCCCTATATCGGATCGTTTGTCGGCGTGGCTTTCCCCGCGCTCTTTGCGGTGGCCCAGTTCGGCAATTTGACCGTACCGCTGGTCGCCACTGGCCTGATGACGGCGGCGCAGGTGCTGATCGGCAATGTTGTCGAACCGAAGATGCTCAGCAAGTCGGTCAATCTCAGTCCAATGGTGGTGCTGGTGTCGCTGGCAATCTGGAGCAGTCTGTGGGGCATTCCCGGGGCGATACTGGCGGTTCCTTTTACAACCATATTGATGATCGTGCTGGCGCGCCGGCCCGGAACCCGGCCGATTGCGGCGCTGCTCTCCAGCGATGGCAATGTTTAAGCCGGCTTAACCGGCGGCTTGAGCAAAAACGCGCCAATCAGACCAAGCCCGATCAAAGCCAATGCCAGAGTGAAGGCAAGATCATAGCTGCCGGTTTCTTCGAAAATATAGCCACCACCGACGGGTGCCATCGCGGCAAAAGGCAACATGACCGGTGCCATGACCGAGTTGATCACCGGAAAGGCGCGCTCGCCAAAATAATTTCCGGTGACCACCGGGCCTAGCACCAGCATGCTGCCATATCCGGCACCGAACAGCATCCCCATCGCGGATAGCAGGACAACGCCCTCGCCAAACCAGAATCCCAGCAATGAGAAACCCATCAGCAACAGCGAACCGAACACCGTCCAGCGCAATTCGAACATGTCGCCCAGCCAGCCGGCGGGAATGCGCGCTATGCCGCTGCCCAAAATCGCGAGCCCCATCACCGAGGCCGCCTCGATCGCCGGAACACCCTTGTCGGTGAGATGCAACACGCCATGATTGAGCAGGAAGAAAAAAGTGGTCAGGTAAGCGATGGTGGCGAGCATCAGGCAAAGGACCACAGGCTGGCGGATGATTTCCTTCATCGTCCAGTCTTCCTCGGTGCGGTGGGTCCTCGAGCGGTTGTTGCGCGCTGCAGCAGCTTCCCGGACATTGTCCGGATCGACATTGTCGGAAAATTGTCCGATTTCTTCGGGGCGGTTGACGAGGAATTGGGTCACGATGATGGCGAGGACGACCATCGCTGCCGCTACCAGCCACGCCGCGCGCCAGCTGTCAAAATAGGTCATTATCGAAGAGAGCGCGGGCTGTGCGATGGCACCTCCGACGGCTCCTCCGGTCAGCACTATGCCGATGGTTGTCGCGCGCCGCGCCTTGAACCAGTTGATCATGGTGGTTTGAGAACAGATCGGCCCGGTCAGCGAGAGGGACATGCCGACGACCACACCCCAGACCAAAATCCAGTGCCAGATTTCCTGCACCACACTCGCTGACAGCAGCAGCCCGGCGAGCATCAGGCTGAGCCCGATGGTAACGGTCCGGCGGACCCCGTATCTGCTGATCAGAAATCCGGTCAGCGGGTAGCACAGCCCGAACAGGATCAGCCCGACACTCTGGGCGATGGACGCGGTCCCGCGGTTCCATGCCATCGTCTCTACCATCACCGGGAATACTACCGAATAAGCGAAATAGACGAAGCCTGAAGCGGCGAACTGGATGAAGAAGAATAGCCCGACATTGGTCCAGCCATAGAATTTGCGGGGCGCTGGCCCTGATTGCGCGGTCGTCGCCAATTTGCTCTCCTGTGCCGCCCAATTTCAACGATTTCGGACAAGCTTACAGCAATGTCAGTTACAATCAATAATGCAAATGGGGGGATAAATTCTGCTCGCCGGATTTTGGGCGGTCAGCATAGATCAATCGGGATTGCGGTGATGCTTGTCACCATGCCTCAAGCGCAGGAGCAGGTCCAAAGTTTGTCAAAGTTTGGGCCAAGGACGCGCTATTTTGCGTTATGTTGGATAGATTGTTGCCGATGTAGGATATTTTATTTCGGGCTGATTGGCTGGCACCCGCTAATGTTTACCCGGGAAGTCGTAAAGCCGCAGGATCTGATGCGGTTTCGCTTTCCTCCGGCACCGGCTTGCCCTCGATATCGATCACTGCTTCGGATGCAGGAAGCAATTCTGCCTCCTTCGAGTCATCATAGAGTTTCTTGGCGATCAATGCCCCGCCGACCAGCAGCGCGCCGGGGATGGACCGGGTCGCCAGACGGGCGGCGATCATGCCGAGGCCGCAGTTCCGCAAGCCATGACCCGTGGTA
>NZ_JBATHY010000165.1:0-18345 GCF_049667325.1 Parasphingorhabdus sp.
CGCATATGCTCCGAATGGATCATCATCGAGATAAGGTCCGGTGTCGGTTCCGCATCCACCCGTTCATTCCACAATTTGGTGAAATAGGCGCCCATTTCATAGAGAATCTGGCGGCGCTGATCGGTGAGATCTTCCGCAATCGACAATTCTACATCGCCAGCCCAGTCTGACCAATAGGTAAGCAGCCTGCGGTCTTCCCATGGAAACCCGAACAATATGGCGAGCATGCCGGTGGTGAGTTCGATCGATACCTTGTCGACCCAGTCGAATTTTTCATCCCACGGCAGGCTGTCGAGCACCTCCTCCGTGCGCTGGCGGATTTCGGCTTCCATACGCTTCATCTCTGTCGGCGTGAAAGCCGGAGCGACGGTGCGGCGCTGGCCGGTGTGTTTGGGCCGGTCCATCGCGATAAACATCGGCAGCTGAAAATCCTGATCAAATTCGGGATCGGCAATGGTGATGCCGCCATGGGAAACATCGGACGAATAGATGTCCGGAAGCGCCTCGACATGCTGGATGGGTTTGTAGGTGGTTATGTTCCAATAATCTCCGTGGACGCCCCCCTCGACCTTGTTGATCGGTGCCGTTGCCCGCATTTCGGCGAATGGCTTGCGCCATAGATCCTTGCTGTACAATTCTGCCCGGCTGACATCCCAGGGATTGGCATCGCTGTCCGCAACCGGAGGATTGCGCTTGTACCATCCTTCCAGGGCCTCATCGGCAGTGGGGGATGTGGTCAGATTATTGAGGTCGATTTGGGGAACGGATGCCATAGTTCTCTCCTGCCGTTGCCGGTTTCGGCAATCGGTTGCGTTTCAAAACCCGTTCAATCTGCCTCTATTGACAGCAATGTCAATGTCTTTTCGGCAAATGTCCTGAATTCCAAGACTATTTACCGGTCACTCTCGAGAGCAGGCTTTTTTTACGGGCGGCCTGTCCAGACTTCATTACGTTGCGGCGGAACAGCATCACCGAAAAGCGGATGATGATCATCGTGAAGACACCCTGCCAGACCAGCGCCAGTCCGTGCTGCCAGATATTGTCCATCTGGGCCGCGCGCGCGATCATCGCGAAAGGAGAACTGAACGGGAAGAGGACCGCGAACCATTCCATCGGTTCGCCCAATTTGGTGATCGCAGAATATGCGAGAAAGAAGACCAGCAATTGTCCCATGGTTACCGGCATGGACAAAGTTTGCACTTCGCGCACGGTGGTTGCCATCGCCCCGATTCCGAGGAACAGTGAACCCAACAGCAGATAGGCCATCGAAAAGTAGAGAACCATCAACAATGAGAATATCGGCCATCCGACTGCAGGCGAGGGCAATGCATTCCAGTTCCCGCCAACCAGAAGCGCCACCGAAAATCCGATGCTGCTCCACACTGCAATTCCGACCAGGGCCATGCCGAGCATCGCGAACAATTTACCGAGGAATATCGCATCCATGGGGATGGCGGCCGCCAGAATTTCGATGATCTTGTTTGTCTTTTCCTCGACCAAATTGGAAAGAACCATGCCTGCCAATATCATCGTCAGCAATATCAGGATCGCTTGACCCGCCTGTGCCGTCAGCAATTGATTCCGTTCGCTGGAGCTGCCGGTCTGACCAACAAATCTTGTTTCAAGGTCAACCGCAGTGTGCTGCGAAAGAGACGTCTCCGCCAGCAAGGCAATCTTTCCCTGCCATCGTTTGACGTCTCTTTCCGAACCCGTCAGCACAGGGGTAGCCAGTGTCCCGGAAACTATCGCGGTCAGTGCCTTCTCGCTGTTCAGTTTCGTGACAATGTCAGCCTCTTGCCCGGAAAAATCCTGCAGAATCACCAACTCCGGCAGGGTTTTCGAACCGAGACTCCGGGCGAGTCTCAATCGGGTCGCGAGCAATAAATCGGCTTCTTCAGCGCTTATGGCGACGCCAATCACAGGATTGTCTATATCCCGGGATACCTGCGATCCCAGCCCACCGGCGGCGACGCCAATTCCCAAGGGAAACAGGGGCCCCAGCAAAAAGAAAAAGAAGGACTTGGAAAATATGATCGCGGTGAAATCACGGCGGGCAATGACAAAGGCTGCGCGGATGATTTCGATCATGCGGTTTCCCCCAGATTGTTGGCCGCGGCATCGGCATCCATTTTCCGGGCTGCCGCTTCACCAGCGATCTGGACAAAGGCGTCGTGCAGGCCGGGTCGTTCGATTGACAGGGATTCGATGCCGGCCCCGCCTTCTACCAGCGCATGGAGCAAGGGCTCGACGCCGCTTTCCGGCAACGTGAAATGCCAGTTATGCCCCAGCGGCTGGCAGTCTGCGGGGATGGCCGTGCGCCAGGGACCGTCGAGATTGCGGGTTTCGAGATGCACTTGCGGACGCAGCCGGTCCCGCGCGGTTGAAACCTTGCCTTTGAACGGGATTTTTCCGTCGGCGATGATCGCGATTTCTTCGCACAGGCGCTCGGCGTGAGCGATCACGTGAGTCGAGAAAATGATCGTGACACCCTTGTCGGCCTGGGCCCGGATCAACCGCTCCAGCTTTCCCTGGTTGAGTGCGTCAAGACCGGAAAACGGCTCGTCCAGAATGATCAGATCGGGATCATGGACAAGCGTGCCGAGCAATTGCACGGTTTGAGCCATGCCCTTGGATAGCTGGCGAATCTGTTTGTCGGCTGCACCGCCAAGGCCATGATCTTCCATCATCGCGCGCCCGCGCTTGCGGCCTTCCGCCAGCGGCAACCCGCGCAGCGCGCCCATGAAGGCAATCGCGTCGAACGCTTTCATCGATTGATAGAGGCCGCGCTCTTCGGGGAGGTAGCCGACCTGATGCGCCATCGAAATCGGTTCCGGGGAGCCGAGCAGGAAACGCTCGCCTTCATCGGGGTCGATGATGCCAAGCAGTATCCGCAACGTCGTGGTTTTGCCCGCTCCGTTCGGACCCAATATCCCGAATATACTGCCTTTCCTGATCGTCAGGTCGATTCCGTCGACGGCGGCTTCGCCATCAAATCTCTTGACAATATTGCGGGCCTCGATGGCAAATTCGGAATGGGGCGCGTGCATTTACGGCTTTCATATCTGGCGGTAGTGTTTGATAGGGAAAGCCTATGCCGGATGACAAGTTAAGATTGGACAAAGCGCTTGAAAAAAAGGCGCAGGAGGAGGGATTCGCGGCGGTCGGCATCGCTCCGGGTCAATTGGCACCGAAAACGCAACAGCGCCTGAAGCAATGGCTCGCGGACGGCTGCCATGGCGACATGATCTGGATGGAGAGCCGGGCCGACGAACGGTCCGACCCGACCCATTTGTGGCCGGACGTCCGTTCGGTCATCATGCTGGGCATGAGCTATGCGCCAGGCAGCGATCCGTTTGCGCTGGCAGACGTGTCCGATCACGGCCGGATATCGGTCTATGCGCAGGGCAAGGATTATCATGATGTCGTGAAAGGCGCGCTCAAGCGGACCGCCCGCTGGCTGATCGAGCAGGCGGACTGCGAGGTGAAGGTATTTGTCGACACCGCGCCGGTGATGGAAAAACCGCTGGCAGAAGCCGCGGGCCTCGGCTGGCAGGGCAAGCATACCAATATCGTCAGTCGCGATCACGGCAGCTGGCTGTTCCTTGGCGCGATTTACACAACCCTGGACCTGCAGCCATCAACGCCGGGCAAGGACCGGTGCGGCAGCTGTTCGGCCTGTCAGGACATTTGTCCGACAGGAGCCTTTCCCGCACCCTATCAGCTTGATGCCCGGGCCTGCATTTCCTATCTGACGATCGAGCACAAAGGGCCCATCCCGCACAAATATCGCAAGGCGATGGGCAACCATATCTACGGCTGCGATGATTGTCTGGCGGTCTGTCCCTGGAACAAATTCGCCCAGGCGGGCGCGGCGAACAAGGCATTTCTGCCACGCGCCGAACTGGTTGCCCCGGCCTTGGCGGATATTCTGGCGCTCGACGATGCGAGCTTTCGTCAGGTTTTTTCGGGATCGCCGATCAAGCGTAGCGGTCGCGACCGGATGGTGCGTAATGCTCTTATTGCGGCGGGCAATAGCGGAGATGCCGCATTGATCGCGCCGGTTCAGGCACTTTTGGAGGATGGCGATGATGCGGTCCGCGAGGCGGCCGGCTGGGCGCTTGAAGAATTGGCGTCAGCGCAACCTTAGGGCATTGACGCAGCTGACCCGGTCGACTTCCGCGCCGTCACTACGCCGTGCGTCGATATGGGTAACTCTGCTGTCTCCTCCGTTCTCGGGTGGATAGAGATAGGCATCCAATATGCACGCACCACTGGCGAATTGGAGTTTCCTGGCCGGTGGTTCGGATATATCCAGCTGGGGGTTGCCGAACAGGCGGGTCAACTGCCCGGCAGTCTTGCCCATGACAATATCCAGTCCCGCCACCGATTTGAGTGGGGACGCCGGCGCAGCCGGCAGGCTTGTATTTTTGGTTGCCGTCGTCGAAGCGCAGGCAGCGAGTGCGGGCAGGCTAAGCAATATAAGAAATTTGGCTTTCATGCGGATCATATTTCCTTCTTCCGATGAACCAGATGGGTAGCCATAGCGGCTCCCAATAGCGGCGCAAGAAAATTGACAAAGGGAATCGCCAGCAGCAGCGCCGCGATCAATCCGAGCAAGAAACGCTCAAGCTTGGGCAGCGCCCACGATGCGTCGGGATTTTGAAAATCGGTGATATGGCGAGCGGCAACCATGTCCTGAAGATCGCGTCCCAGCAATATTGCATTGACCGCAAAAAAGGCGATCGGAGCGCCGATGCCGGTCACCAGCAGCACGGCATAGAGCGGCGCGGCGAGAATATTATAACCCAGCGCGCGCCCGACGGATGCGAACCCCATTTTAATGCCCAGCGCATAGCCCGGCGGTTTCGCGGTTTCCGCACGATCCGGATAATATCGCCGTTCTACGGCATCGACAATATCGTCTGAGAAGATGTTGAGCACAAAAATGGCGACAATCCGGAACAATAAGAGCCCGGTCAATATGGCGATGATCGCCGCAGCCGCTGCGGCGGCAAAGCCACCGCCGGTCCAGCCCAGCCAGGCAAAGAGCCAGACCAATCCGAAATATGCCGCCACCCCGAAAATGGCGAACAACAGGAGGCTCAGCAATATGACCTTTAGCAGAATCGCTAATATGGTCCGGTCGCCGAGCTGGGCGAGTGAGCGGGTGAACGCTTGAATCATGAGCGCTTCATGTCATGATTGCCCGTCCAGCGTCAATTCTACTTGATGGTAAAGGACCAAACCCCTAACGCACCCCCGAAGAAGCCAATCTGCTCCAGAAGGATTTTTATGACCACCGAAGCCCGTTATGATATCGTTGCCATCGGCAATGCGATTGTCGATGTAATCTCCCAGGCCAGCGACGATTTTCTCGATGAGGAGCAATTGGTCAAGGGCAGCATGGCCCTGATCGATGCCACGCGTGCGCAGGAGTTGTACCGCGATATGGGCCCTGCACGGGAAATCAGCGGTGGTTCAGGCGCCAACACGCTGGCCGGCGCGTCCACATTGGGGCGCCAATGCGCGCTGATCGCGCAAGTCGCTGACGATCAACTGGGTGAGGTCTTTGCCCATGATATTCGCGCCACGGGAATTGATTTCGACGTACCGCCGCTGGGCAAGGAGCCGCCGACCGCGCGTTGCCTGATTTTCGTCACGCCCGACGCGCAGCGGACAATGAACACTTTTCTCGGCGCATCGCAATTTTTGCCCCCGGCTGCCGTCGATGCCGACCTGATCGCCAGTGGCGCGATTCTCTATCTCGAAGGCTATTTGTGGGATGCTGCTGAACCCAAGGCTGCGATGGCGCTCGGGATCGAGATCGCGAAGGAAAACGACCGGATGGTTGCCTTCACCCTGTCCGACACATTTTGTGTGGAACGGCACCGGGCAGAATTTGTCGGTCTGATCGATGACGGCAAGATTGATATCCTGTTTGCCAATGAAACGGAAATCATGATGCTCGCCGAAACCGGAGATTTTGACGCTGCGGTGGCGGAAACGGCTGCCAAGGTCGAAACGCTGGTTGTTACGCGAAGCGAAAAAGGGGCGATTGCAGTCCGGGATGGCAAGACATACGCGGTTGCGGCTGAACCCGTGGGTCACATTGTCGACACGACCGGCGCCGGTGACCTTTTCGCTGCCGGTTTCCTCAGTGGTTATGTCGAACAGCGCCCGATGGAAGAATGTCTGACCATCGGCGCTATTGCGGCAGCCGAAGTGATCTCCCATTTTGGCGCCCGTCCGGAAGCGGATTTAGGTGAACTGGTCAAAGCCCGGTTCGGCTGATCAGCCTTTCATCTTGAACAATTTCCGGTCCTCCGGACCAAAGCCCCATTTCCAGATGACCCAGGCGTAGCTGCCGAGGATCAACGGAATGCCGACAATCAGTTCCGCCCATTCGGGCAGATATGTGGCGAGATAGCCGACGGCGCTTGCCACACCGACCGCAATCAGCAAGGTCCAGCGCCAACCGTTGACCGGCGCATCGAGCAGCTTGGACAGAAAGATTGCCTTAACCAACGAAGCATAAGCGAGCGCCACCATCAGGGCCGCCGCGACGGCTGCGGCCTGAAACATTGGTCCCAAGTCGAGAAACACGCAGATCTGGATGAAGGCGACGCTCAATGCCGCCTGTAGCAGCAGCATGGACAACGAGATCAGCAGGTTGCGGTGGCGTGCGATGTAGACCAGCGCTGATTCGCTGACCACGGCCGTCGCTGCCACAGCTTCGGCGGCCAGCAGGAAGGCAAGGGCGCCGGTCCCGCCAACGAAATTCGGACCAACCAAGCCCATCACGGCTTCCCCGGGGATTGCCAGCGCCAGGGCAATACCGACCTGTGCAGCGATGATCCAGAAACCGACCTGGCTGACCTGGCTGGCGATGGCTTTCAAATTTCCTGCCTCCAGATTGCGGGTAATGACAGGGCCGAGAATGGGATCGAAGCTGGTTTTGAGCTTCTGCGGGAGGCTCGCCACTTGCTGCGCGATATAATAGATCCCGACAATCGCCGGAGACGCAAACAGGCCGAGAATGGCCAAGTCCAGCCGGCGTGATCCCCATTCGGCGGCGTCGGCCGCGGCGAGCGGCATATTATGCCGGGCCATTCTTGCAATTTTCATCGGTTTCGGTCGCCAGCCACGCGGCAGACCGTAACTTTTGAAGAAGGGCCATAGCGATGCCAGCAACGCGGCGATCATCGATACGACATAGGAGAGGATCAGGCCATCGCGGAGCGAGTAATAAGAAAAGAGAAATGCGGCGATGCTGATCGCCCAGGGCTCCACGATCGACCGGGCGCGGACCGTTGATGCAATGTCAAAGCGATAGGCGAGGGCCGCCAAGGCGATATCGGCTCCCACGACGGTAAATATGACGAGCGGCAAAAACCGGTCGAGACCGTTGATTTCGCTATTGGGAAACATGATGAACGGAAAAGCGATGAGCATCGCCGCCGCGACTGCAGATGCCAGAAAACTGACCAGCAGACCATCCCAGACAACATGGACATGGGGCCGTTTTGTTTTGCTGAGCTGGGCTGCCAATCCTCGTTTGAGACCGAGGGTGGCAAGCTGCGCTGCGAATTCGACCACAAGGATTGCATAAGCAAAGCGGCCGAGTGCTTCTGCTCCATATATCCGGCCGGCGATGAAGAGAAACGGCAGGCGCGCGGCGAGGCGCAGCAGAAAGCCAAAAATATTGGTCCGTCCGCCCTTGGCCAGCGCGGCAATATCATCTTTGCTCTTTTCAACCGAAGGTTCGGCTTCCAACGGTGTTGCACCAGCCGTGCCTGATGTTTCAGGACTGTTCAAATTGCTCTCCGGCTGGCCCGCTCCAGGGAAAGCTGTCTATAGCAGTTTCGGGATTTTGTCATCATCATGCCTTGCGGGCCTATCTGCGTTCAGAAACCAGCGGCCTTTTCATGAGCTGCGTGACCACAGACTGAACATCAGCCTCGCCGGTCAGCAAGGCGCAAACAGCGTCGACTATAGGCATATCGACCTGGCGCGCCTTCGCATCCTGCTGAAGGACGGGTGCGGTCGAGGCACCTTCCGCGACCGTTGTCCGGTCCGACAAAAGCGTGGCGGCCGATTGACCTTCTCCCAATCCCTTGCCGAGCGAGAAATTACGCGAACTGGTTGAGGAGCAAGTGAGCACCAGGTCACCCAGCCCGCACAATCCGGATAGGGTGTCTGAACGAGCGCCGCGCGCCGCTCCATAGCGGAGCATTTCGGCAAAGCCGCGACTGATCAACGACGCGCGCGCATTTTGACCGAGACCGGCCCCGTCGACCACGCCGCACCCTATCGCGAGCACATTCTTTACCGCGCCGCCAATTTCCGCGCCTGCCACATCGTCGGAATAATAAGGCCGAAAGCTTGTTTTTGCGATTAACGGGTTCAGCCGATCCCATAACGCTTCGCTTTCGCACGCCAGCGTCAAGGCGGTCGGCAGACCCTGTGCGACCTCATGGGCAAAGGTCGGTCCCGACAAAATTGCGAGCGCGTTGTCCGGCCGCACTTGCTTGGCGACCTCGCTCAACAGCATCTGGGTCTGCGCCTCGATACCCTTGCAGCACAATATCAGGGTAGCGTCTGAACCCGGGAGTGCCTCGAGGCTGGTGCGCAGATGTTGTGCTGGTGTTACGAGCAGCAGCACATCGCAGGCCGCGATCGCGCCCTCATCGTGCGTCGCACGGATATTGTCGCGTAGCCGGTAGCCGGGAAGGAAGGATTTATTCTCGTGATGCTCGTTGATCTGTTCGACGACTTCGGATTCGCGAGCCCACAACAGGAGTTCCTCTTGCCCCTCGGATAAAACCTGCGCCAGTGCCGTGCCCCATGCACCCGCGCCAACGACGCCGATTCTCGCCTTGGCCCCGGTCATGCCTTCACCCCCGCACCGCGCGCTTTTTCAGCAGTCGGATCAAGCGGCCAGCGTGGCCGGGCAACAAAATCCAGTGAATCGGTCAGACCCGCCTCATGCCGTTCGGCTCCTGCCCAGGCGATCATTGCGGCATTGTCGGTGCAAAGCCAGTTGGGTGGGGCGGTAAAGGCCATATCATGATCTTCCGCGACCCGTTCGAGCATGGTGCGTATCGGTCCGTTGGCGGCGACCCCGCCAGCCACCACAAGATGTCCGCAGCTGCCATGGTCCTGGACCGCCTTTTCGAGCCGGTCGCGCAAGCAATCGACGACCGCTTGCTGAAATGAGGCTGCAATATCTTCAGGCTTGTGTTCTCCGCTTTGATAGGCGCGTACCACCGCACTTTTCAGGCCGGCAAAGGAGAAATGTGGTTCGCGGGACCGGATCAGCGGGCGGGGCAGGCGAACCGCGCCCGGATCACCTTCCCGCGCCAGGGCTTCGACTTTTGGTCCGCC
Organism: Parasphingorhabdus sp.; assembly: GCF_049667325.1. Classification (GTDB taxonomy): domain Bacteria; phylum Pseudomonadota; class Alphaproteobacteria; order Sphingomonadales; family Sphingomonadaceae; genus Parasphingorhabdus. Next base: position 9,385 of record NZ_JBATHY010000165.1, read on the forward strand.
GGGATAGCCGAGACCCAATATTTTGGCGGTCTTGTCAAAGGCCTCGCCCGCTGCATCGTCGATGGTGGTGGCCAGTCGCCGGTATTGACCGACGCCTTCAACGCGCAGGATCTGGCAATGACCGCCGGACACCAATAGCAGTAGATAGGGAAAGTCGAGATCCGGATTGACCAGTCTTGGGGACAGCGCGTGGCCTTCGAGATGATTGACGGCAATCAGTGGCTTGCCCGCTGCCATCGCGAGTGCCTTGCCCGTGACCAGCCCGACCATCACCCCGCCAATCAGGCCAGGACCTGCGGTCGCGGCGATCGCATCGACATCATCGAGCGATTTTCCGGCTTCTTCCAGGGCGGCTGCGATCAGCGGCGTCAGAATCTCGGCATGGGCGCGGGCCGCGATTTCGGGAACGACTCCGCCAAAGGGGGCATGTTCTGCTTCCTGGCCAGCCAATTTGTGCGACAATATCTCGCGATCAGACGTGACTAGCGCGGCTGCCGTTTCGTCGCAGCTGGATTCAATTCCCAAGATCAGACTCATGACGCTTTTACTTAAGCGCTCAAGCCATTAGGACAAGCGCTATCATGAGCAAAGACTCCGAAAAAGATATTCTGGCCGGACTGGATCGGCCTCTGCGGATCGGAACACGCCAATCGCCGCTGGCGTTGGCGCAAGCCACTATGGCCGCGAATGCGCTTCTATCGATCCATGGCTGGCGACCGGATCAGGTAGAACTGGTGCCGATGATCGCCAGCGGCGACAAGATCCAGGATCGCGCGTTGGCTGAAATCGGTGGCAAGGCGTTGTGGACCAAAGAACTGGATCGCGCGCTTGCCAATGGCGAAATCGACTGCGCGGTGCATAGTATGAAGGATGTCGAAACTATCCGGCCCGGAGAGTTCATTCTCGCGGCGATACTGGAGCGTGCGGATTTCCACGATCGGCTGATCGGAGCGGAGTCAATCGAGGCCCTGGCGCAACGCGCCATTGTGGGCACCGCGTCGCCCCGTCGCAAAGCACAGCTTTTGCGGCAAAGAAAAGATCTCGATATCCGCTTGATCCGCGGCAACGTGCAAAGCCGGCTGCATAAAATAAATACCGGTGAATATGACGCTACTCTGCTTGCCGCCGCCGGCCTGATCCGGCTGGATATGGAGGATGTCGGAAGCGATATCTCTGATGCGATCATGCTGCCGGCTCCCGCGCAAGGTGCTATCGGTATCGAAGCGCGGTCCGATGACAGTCATGTCCGGCGCTTGATGCACGCGATATCATCGATCAATACATTCCGTGCGGTAACCGCCGAACGCCTGTTTTTGGAGCGATTGACCGCCAATTGCCACAGTCCGGTTGCGGCAATGGCGACGATAGACGGAGCGAGTGTTCATTTGCGCGCTGAAATTTTGATGCCGGACGGATCAGAGTTCGTCGATGGAGAATCCAGTTTCAACACCGGGGATGTTTCCGCGCCGGGTATATTGGCAGACACATTGCTTGGACAGGCGAGTGCGGAGCTAAAGGCTGTCTTTGGCAGATGACCCCCAAGTTGCTGATTCTTCGGCCGCTCGACGGGGCGTTGCGAACCGAACGACGAGCGAAGGATCTGGGTTTGCCGGTGGTTGTGGATCCGCTGTTCACTGTCGAGTCAGTCGCCTGGTCCGGTCCGGCGGTTAGGGATTTCGATGCGCTGCTGCTGACCAGCGCCAACGCGATACGGTTTGGCGGGGCCAGACTCGATGCCTATCGATCCTTGCCCGTGCTGGCGGTTGGCAAAAAGACGGCCGCAGCGGCAGAGAATGCGGGTTTTCGGGTTGAAAGAACCGGCAAAACCTGCGCACGCAACTTGCTGCAAGAGCTGGAAGATACCCTGTATCGAAACATATTGTGGCTGGCGGGTGATCAACATACCGACCTTTGTTCGGTTGTTCAGCAGTTGGAAATCGTGCCCGTCTACCGATCGAACGCCATTCCGCTGGGCGAGCGCGCAAAAAACTGTCTTGACGAGGATGCCGTCGTCCTGCTGCATTCGGCCCGTGCTGCGAGACATTTTGTCGCGGAAATGGATCGATTGCGTTTGCCCAAAGGCAGACATCATGTGCTGGCTTTTTCCACAAAGGTGGCCGAAGCGGCCGGAACGGGATGGAAAAGCGTTCAAACCACCGACCATCCGGACGACGACGCTTTACTGTCTTTGGCGAGCGCACTATGCCAGTCAACTTGACAGATTTCGGCTCTTCCTGTGGCCGGATTGAAGAAAAGGAGCCGGAATGAGCCGGGATTACGAACGGGTTTCGCCATCAGCTGGCAAAAGCAACCTGACGCGCAATGTATTGATATTGATGGTCGTGGCCTTCATTGGCGGCGCTATCCTGACCGGATGGATCTTGTCCCGCTACAATCCCTTCGACAGCAAGACGGATACGGAAATAGCCGCGGTTGCCAATGGAGATCAAGCGGCAGCAACCGCTCCGGATCCGGCGACCGCCCTGGCCAACCGGATCGATGCGGATGGCAGCGTTCTGCCGGCACCAGCGCAATCGACAGAAGCTAGCGGTCCGGCGCTGACACCCGAACTCGAGCGCGCGCTCGCGGCGCGCGTTTCCGATCTGGAGGACCGTTTGTCGCGAATCAATGTTCAGGCTCAGGCCGCATCGGGCAATGCTGCCCGGGCGGAGGGGCTGTTGATCGCATTTGCCGCGCGCCGCGCGCTGGATCGCGGATCGCCGCTCGGCTATATTGAGGCCCAATTGCGTCTTCGCTTTGGTGATGCGCAGCCCAAGGCGGTCACGACGATTGTCAACGCCTCGCGTCAACCGGTGACACTGGAAGCGCTGGAGGCAGGACTGGATGAAATCGGGCCGGCGCTGACGTCCGGCTCGGGCGATGTGGGCTTCTGGAAAGAATTCCAGCGGGAATTGTCCGATCTGTTCGTAATCCGTCGCCAGGGAACGCCTTCCCCGGCACCGGAACAGCGGTTGTTGCGGGCGAAGCGTTATCTCGAAACCGGCAATGTAGATGCTGCCATTGCGGAAATCGAGAAACTGGCCGGACTCGAGAAAGACGAAGACGCGTCGATATGGATGGAAAAGGCGCGGCGCTATAATGAAGCGCGGCGGGCGCTGGACGTCATTGAAACAGCGGCTATTCTGGAGCCGCAGCAGTTGCGGACCGCGGAAGGAGAACGGGTAGATCAACCTTCACCACTGGCTCCGTCCACGCCAATACCGGCTCCTTAATTTTTCAGGAAAAGCTCGGCGAGTTCTGATGGCACGCGAACCGCGCGGCCCTTTGCCTGATCGATGAGCGCCCAGTTGGTCTTTGCCGCCACGACTATCTTGCCGCCGGCATCGGAAAAGCTGCTGTTGCGCCAGAACCGTGCGCCCTTGGGCGGATCCGCAATCCAAGTCCGGCCGGTCACTTCCGCGCCGACCCCGACATTTCCGCGATAGTCGATCTCGTGCCGGGTCACGACCCAGATATAGCGATCAATCGCGTCCTGAGGCGCAGCCGCATTCCAGTGAGCCGTCGCCAAATCCTGAATCCAGCGCACCCAGACTGCGTTATTGACGTGGCCGAGCTCGTCGATGTCCTCGGGTTGGGCGGTGATCGCCAGAGAGAAACCTGATTCCGCGTCGATTTGAGGGGAAGGATCGCTTTCGTTTCTCACTCAGACACGCCCATTTGCCAGAGAATGAAGGCGAATTCCTCCGCGGTTTCTTCCAGCGCATTCCATCGGCCCGACTTGCCGCCATGGCCGGCTCCCATATTGGTCTTGAGCAGCAGGATATTCTCGTCTGTCTTGGTTGCGCGCAACTTGGCCGCCCATTTGGCGGGCTCCCAATAGGTCACGCGGGGATCGTTGAGCCCGCCGGTAATCAGCATCGGCGGATAATCCTGCGCGCTCACCTGATCATATGGGGAGTAGCTGCGGATATATTCAAAGGCCGTCTTGTCGGTGATGGGATTGCCCCATTCCGGCCATTCGCCGGGGGTCAGCGGCAGGCTTTCGTCCTGCATCGTGTTGAGCACATCGACAAAGGGCACATGGGCGACAATCGTACCCCAGAGATCGGGGTCGCTGTTGACGATCGCGCCCATCAACTCGCCGCCCGCCGACCCGCCGGAAGCTGTGATCCGGCCCTTGGCCGTATAGCCTTTGTCGGCCAATCCCTTGGCGACATCGACAAAATCGTTGAAAGTGTTGGTCCGCTGCATCAGCTTGCCTTGCAGATACCAGTTGCGCCCCAGATCATCGCCGCCGCGGATATGGGCAATCGCATAGACAAAGCCGCGATCGACGAGCGACAATCGGGCAGTCGAGAAACTTGGCGGCACGGCATAGCCATAAGCGCCATAGGAATAGAGGTGAAGCGGAGCGCTACCGTCTAGTTTGGTGCCATTTTTGTAGACCAGGGAGACTGGAACCATTGCGCCGTCGCGGGCTTTGATGGTCAGACGTTCGGTGGTGTACTGGCTGGCGTCATAGCCGGATGGAATTTCCTGAACCTTCAGCGTTTCGAGCTTTTTGTCGGCCAATGTGTAATCATAGACCGTATCCGGCGTGACCATCGATTCATAGCCCAGCCGCAGCTTGCCGACATCATATTCCGGATTGTCTTCGAGACCGGCATTGTAGCTGGCTTCCGGAAAGGCGATGCGCTCGACCTTCGCCGGATCGGTATAGGAACGGATTTCGACCTGATCGAGGCCGTTTTCACGGCCCTCGGTTACATAAAAATCCTTGAATGCTGTCATGTCGGTCAGGTAAAATGCATCCGATCCGGCAATCAGCGTCGTCCAGTTACCCGGCTCGTCCAGCGATGCGGTGGCGAGCCGGAAGTTCACATGATCATCATTGGTCAGGATATAGAGCTTGTCGTCATGCTCCTCGACTGAATATTCGCGGCCCTTTTTGCGGGGCGATATGAGCAGTTGTTCTGCCGTCGGATTGTCAGTCGGGACCAGCCGTACTTCGCTGGTTTCATTGTCGCCGGTGGCGATTACGATGAATTTTTCCGAATGGGTCAGGCCGATGCCGACGGTGAAACCGTCCTGATTTTCTTTGTACAATTCGATATCGTCATTGGGGTCGCTGCCGATCGCATGCATGCGCGCATTATCGGTCCGCCAGTTGTCATTGGCCAAACCATAAAGCAGGTTCTTCGAATCCGCTGACCAGACCAGGCTGGACAGGGTGCCGGGAATGACGTCGGCCAGCATTTTACCGGTTTCGAGATTTTTGACCCGTGCCTCAAACCGCTCGCCACCGGTATCATCGACCGAAAAAGCCATTAATTTGCCATTCGGACTAACCGACATCGCGCCGAGGCGGAAATAGTCCTTGTCCTTGGCCAGTGCATTTTCGTCGAGGATCAGCTGGTCGGCACCACCGGATACAGACTTGCGATAATGCTGCTTATATTGCATGCCTTCTTCGAACTTGGCCCAGTAAATCCAGTCGCCATCTTTTTGCGGTACCGAGCTTTCATCCTCTTTGATCCGCGCCTTCATTTCCGCGAACAGCGATTTGGTCAAGGCTTTCTGCCCCGCCATATTCTGTTCGAACCACTGGTTTTCCGCTTTCAGATAATCGAGGACATCTTCGTCATCGACCACAGGATAGCCCTGATCCTTCAGCCAGTGATAGGGGTCGTTGACGCTATAGCCGTGGCGCTGGTAACTGTGGGGCCGCTGCTCGGCGACCGGAGGTTTTTCCATTTTTTTTGTCATGGTCTCTTCTGTTTCGGATTGAGCGAGTGCGGGCGCTGACTATGGGGCAGGGGCCAGAATAGCAGCGATCACCAGCGGTAAAAATATCGGTTTCATATCGCCTCTCGTCAGGGAATTGGGTGGCGGAAATCGTCCGAAACACCTATGTGTTTGCTAGATAGCTAATTCAAGGAGTTTCGCAGCCGATGTTGATGTCCACCTATGAAGCAAGGCTTGCAGCCGTGCGCGAGCAAATGGCGAAAGACGGGCTTGAAGGATTCGTTGTTCCGATCTGTGACGAGCATATGAGCGAATATGTTGGCGAATATGCACAAAGGCTGGGCTGGCTGACCGGTTTCGGCGGCTCGGCCGGTTCGGCTATTGTGCTGGGCGACAAGGCGGCGATGTTTATCGATGGACGCTATGTCGTGCAGGTCCGTGACCAGGTCGACGGAAAACTCTACGAATATGTCAATGTAGCGGATCAAAAGCCGCATGAATGGCTTGCCGCCAATGCGTCGAAAGGCTCCAAAATCGGCTATGACGGCTGGCTGCACACCCGTGAATGGGCTGAAACGGCAAGCAAGGCGCTGACCAAGTCCGGCGCGGAACTGGTTGCCGTAAAAAACAATCCGATCGACGCGGTCTGGGAAGATCAGCCGCAGCGGTCTCCGGAAAAACTGGCGGTCCATGGCGATCAATATGCCGGCAAATCGGCGCGGGACAAGCGTGGCGATGTGGCCAAATGGCTAAACGACAAAGGCTATGACGCGACCGTCATAGCCGCGCTGGATTCCGTGGCCTGGTTCTTCAATGTCCGCGGCAGGGATATCGCCAACACGCCGGTACCGCTGGCTTATGCGATTGTACGGGCCGATGAAACGGCGACCCTGTTTGTCGCATCAGAAAAACTGACCGACGCGGTGCGCGAACATCTCGGCAACCATGTCGAGGTCCGCGACTATGATGAACTGGCCAGTGCCCTGTCGGATATGGCTGGCAAAACGGTTGCGGTCGATCCCGAGCGGTCCGTTGCCGCGATTTTTGCCGCGCTCGACAAAGCCGGCGCCACGATCGTCAAGGATCGCGATCCGACCATTCTCGCCAAGGCGATCAAGAATGAAACCGAAATAGCCGGTCACAAGTCGGCGCAGAAGCGCGACGGCGCGGCGCTGACCAAATTCCTGCACTGGATGGCGAACGAAGCGCCCAAGGGCGGGCTGGATGAATTGTCGGCCGCGGCGCGGCTGCGCAAGTTCCGCGAAGAAAATCCGGAACTGAAGGACCTCTCCTTCCGCACGATTTCTGCCGCCGGTGATCATGGCGCGCTGCCCCATTATAGCGTGAACGAGGAAACCAACCAGCCGGTCGAGATGAACTCGCTTTATCTAGTGGATAGCGGCGGACAATATCTCGACGGCACCACCGATGTGACGCGGGTGGTCGCGGTCGGCGAACCGACTGCGGAAATGCGCAAGCGCTATACCCAGGTCCTGCAGGGCCATATCGCTCTCGATCAGGCGGTGTTTACCAAGGGCACGACCGGAGGACAGCTCGACATATTGGCGCGCCAGTATCTCTGGGCCGATGGCGTCGATTATGGCCACGGCACCGGCCACGGCGTCGGCAGCTATCTGTCGGTACACGAAGGGCCGCAGCGGATCGCCAGCTTCGGCGGCATGAACGAGGCGCTGCAGCCCGGCATGATCCTGTCCAACGAACCCGGCTATTACAAGGCCGGCGAATATGGCATCCGGATCGAGAATCTTTTCCTTGTCGAAGAGCGGGTCATTGAAGGGGGCGAACAGACCATGCTCGGCTTCGAGACGCTGACCTTCGCGCCGCTCGAACGCAAGCTGATCGACGTCGCCATGCTCTCGCAAAACCAGCGTCAATGGGTCGATGACTATCATGCCAAGGTGCGTGCCGTGATTGCGCCGCAGCTGGACGGCGATGCGCTGGAATGGCTGGAAGCGCAAACCGCGCCGCTCTGACCGGGTTGACGGCAAAGCCGGTTGACAGGCCAGCGATGCTCGGCAAAGAACCGCCGCATGACGGAACAGAAAAATCCCCGTGACGGCTTTCGCCTGATCACTCCGCTGCGGGTGCGCTATGCCGAATGCGATTTGCAGGGCATTGTCTTCAACGCCCATTATCTGGCCTTTGCCGATGTCGGTATGACCGAATATATGCGAGCGCTCATGGCGGAAAACGGGCCGCGCGACAAAGTGGATATGCTCGGCGGTTTCATGCAGCATTTTGGTGGCGACAACTGGGTGCGGCACGCCGACGTGGATTATCGCGCATCGGCAAGGGCCGATGATATGCTCGACATCGCTGTGCGGATCACCCGCTTCGGCCGGACCAGCTATGCGTTGCTGGTGCACATTCTTCGCGGAGAGGAGCTCCTCAATGTGGTCAAGCTTACCTATGTCTGGTTTGACCCGGCGACCGATCAGGTCGCGCCGGTGGCCGCGAAATTCATCGAGGCGGTCAGCGATTTCGAGATCATCAGGCCGGAACGGGCGGTAGTGAACGTCTAGGATTACGGCTTGGCGTCGGAATCGCCGGGCGTCATTTGTTTTGCCTGTGCCTTGCGGAGACGCAAATTGGCGCGCAGCTGCTCGGCGAGGCGCGCGGCTTTCTCGCTTTCCTTGCGCAATTTTTCCGATTTTGGCTGGGGTTTTGGCATAGCGTCTGATTGCATTATCCTATGAAAAACGCAACTCCGCTTGACAAGATGGTAACCATTTGGTCTTAGCCCCTCGGTTCGGTGGAAACCGCCCGACGCGGCGGCTATCACCAGCGCATCAAAATGGTCCGGCTGCTGTAGCTCAGTGGTAGAGCGCGTCATTGGTAATGACGAGGTCGAGAGTTCAATTCTCTCTAGCAGCACCACCATTTTTCCCACATTTCACCGTCTCTGTGCCACGCCCCTACGGGCGAAAATAGTCTCTAAATATCAGGGAGTTACTGGTAGTTGGTTTGCTGCTTCGGTCCCCAGAGACCGTTTGGCACCGGCGATACCGGGGTAAAATGGTCAATGATCTCGATGGCCCGAAACGCTGGGACGAGATGCACTTTCAGATTTTGATGATTTTGGGGTTTAGTTGAACCCAAGCATGGCACGCTGTGCCATCCAACAGAGTGGCATGTTGCCGATACGCAGGATCTTGCGTCCGGTGAGGTTCATAGGCTGAGTTCCATCTATGATCGCCGAAATAATATCGGGAGCCAGATAGCTCAGTCGGGTTA
>NZ_JBATHY010000166.1:0-2532 GCF_049667325.1 Parasphingorhabdus sp.
AGTTCTTCGCGCGTGACTTTGCGGTCGGTTACTTCCGCCTTGTCAAACAGGAAATCGACGACCTTGTCTTCGTACATCGGTGCACGAAGCTGGGCTGCGGCCATTTGATCCTGCTGGATATACTGCATGAACCGGTCGCGGTCTTCCGGACGATATTGCTGGGCTGCCTGCTGAATCAGCATCGACATTTCCTGCTGGCTGACCTCGACGCCATTTTTCTGGCCGATTTCTGAAAGCAGCAGTCCGAGACGAACACGGCGCACCGCGATATCGCGATACTCGTCCTTTTCGTCTTCCATTTCCTTGCGAGCGGCTTTGGAATCTTCTTCCTGCTCGGCTTCCTGCTCGAGTTGCTGCCAGATCTGGCTGAACTCGGCTTCGACCATGCTAGGTGGCACTTCAAAATCATGATTGGCAGCGAGCTGGTCGAGCAGCTTGCGCTTCATATGGGTCCGGGTCAGGCCGTTAAGCTCCTGCTCGATCTGTCCCTTGAGCAGTTCGGTCAACTGGTCAATGCCTTCGAGGCCCATGGATTTGGCCATATCGTCGTCGGCCTTGGCGACCTTCGGTTTCTGCACTTCGCCGATGACCACATCGAACGTGGCATCTTTGCCCTTCAGGTTTTCGACATTATAGTCTTTCGGGAATGTTACTTTGACGAGCACTTCGTCATTGGCTTTCTTGCCGACCAGCTGGTCTTCGAAGCCGGGGATCAAACGACCGGAGCCCAGCTCGATCGCCATGCCTTCGCCCTTACCACCGTCAAACGGCACGCCGTCGACCTTGCCCTCGAAATCGATCAGACACTGGTCTCCGACTTGCGCCTTGTAGGATTTGGCTGCGGTTTCAAATTGCTTCTGGCTCTCGGCAAATTTTTGCAGGGCTTCATCGACGGTTTTCTTGTCCGCTTCGACTTGCAGACGTTCCAGTTTCAAACCATCGACTTCCGGCGTAGGAACATCCGGCAGGATTTCCATATCCAGTTTGACGTTGGCGTCCTTGCCGGGTTCATAGCTCTCGTCGAGGTTTACATTGGGCTGCATCGCAGGACGGAGTTTGTTGTCCGTCATCACTTTCTCGATGCTTTCCTGGATCGTGCTGGAAAGTGCGTCCTGCATCAGGGCATCATTGTGCATCTTGCGGACAAGATTGGCCGGTACCTTGCCTTTGCGGAAGCCGGGCATATTCACCTGCGGTGCCATTTTCTGCACTTCGGCATCGACCCGCGATTCGATATCCTTCGCGGTGATCTTGATTTCATAGGCCCGTTTCAGACCTTCGTTCAGCGTTTCAACAATCTGCATGACTATCCTTTGTGGCCTTGATATTCGGTGTTTTTCGATAGACTTTGCGACTAACTTGGTGCGGGCGAAGGGACTCGAACCCCCACACCCGAAGATACCAGAACCTAAATCTGGCGCGTCTACCAATTCCGCCACGCCCGCCCAGCTAGTTCGTCAAAACTCTATCGAAGATCGATTGACCCGCGCGCCTAGCGGAAAGGCGTGCTGAGGGCAAGTGGGGTTTGCTATGATTTAACCCAGGCTCTTCTTCAACAATTCATTCACCACCTGCGGATTGGCTTTGCCCTGCATCGCTTTCATCGTCTGGCCGACAAAGAAACCGAACAGCTTGTCCTTGCCGCCACGATAGTCTGCGACTTTGTCTTCATTGGCCGCCATAACTTCGGCGATGACTTTCTCTATCGCCCCGGTGTCGGATTCCTGAACCAGCCCCTGTTCCTCTACGATTTTTGCTGCGCCTTCGCCGGTTTCGAGCATGATCTCGAACACCTGCTTGGCGATCTTGCCGGAAATCGTGCCGTCGGCAATCAGGCCGAGCAGTTCAGCGGCCTGCGCTGGCGAAACCGGGCTATTGTCGATATCGAGGCCCAGACGGTTGAGCGCGCCGAAAAGCTCTGATGTCACCCAGTTGGCGGCGCTGCTGGCGATTTCTTCCGGCTTGTCGGTGGTTTCGAGCAATTGTTCGAACCACAAAGCCGTCTCATGCTCTGCCGTCAGCACCGCGGCATTATAGGCGCTCAGGCCGAGAACATTCTTGTACCGGGCGCGTTTTTCGTCGGGCAGTTCCGGCAGGCTGGCCTTACAATCGAAGATGAAATCATCTTCCAGTTCCAGCGGCAGCAGGTCGGGATCGGGAAAATAGCGGTAGTCATGTGCATCTTCCTTCGATCGCATCGACCGTGTTTCATTCTTGTCGGGATCGAACAGCCGGGTTTCCTGGACGACAGTGCCGCCATCCTCGATCAGATCGACCTGGCGCTGGGCCTCAAATTCGATCACCGCCTGGATGAAGCGCATCGAGTTGACATTCTTGGTCTCGGTCCGGGTACCGAGTTCGCCGCCGGGTTTGCGGACGCTGACATTGACATCGGCGCGCATCGAGCCCTGCTCCATATTGCCGTCGCAGCTGCCGACATAGCGCAGGATCGAACGGAGCTTGCGGACATAGGCCGCCGCTTCCTTGGGCGAGGTCATGTCGGGCTTGGACACGATTTCCATCAGCGCTACG
>NZ_JBATHY010000167.1:0-2278 GCF_049667325.1 Parasphingorhabdus sp.
AGCGAATATTCGATGTTCCTCGAATATGAAGCGATGAAGGACAAGCACGACTATATGGGCACATTCGGCGTCGACAATGACGAGGATATCGCCAAGACGCTGGCGATGTTCGGCGGCTTCACCGAAGGGCTGCAACTGTTCGCCAGCTTTGCCATGCTGATGAACTTCCCGCGCTTCAACAAGATGAAGGGCATGGGCCAGATCGTCACCTGGTCGATCCGCGACGAAAGCCTCCACTGCGAAGGCATTATCAAGATGTTCCACACCTTCGTGCAGGAACGCGACTGCCTGACCAAGTCGGTCAAGGACGATATCATCGACTGCTGCCAGAAGACGGTGCGGCTGGAAGATGCGTTCATCGACCTCGCGTTCAGCGACGGCCCGGTCACCGGCATGACCGCCAAGGAAATCAAGCGCTATATCCGCTATATCGCCGACTGGCGTCTCGGACAGCTCGGCTTCCAGCCGATCTACATGGTCGAAGACCACCCGCTGCCATGGCTCGCGCCGCTCCTGAACGGCGTCGAACACGCCAATTTCTTCGAAGCCCGCGCCACCGAATATTCCAAAGGCGCGACCAAGGGCGAATGGAACGACGTCTGGTCAAGCTTCGACCAGCGCAAGGGCAAGGTCGCCAATGAAGACGAAGCGGTCGATGACGGGCCGGATATGTTTGAGGAAGCAGGGGTTGCTGCGGAGTAGGGGGTAACCTCTATCCCGCCAGCGCCTTCCATCGAACATGGCAGGGGTCTTTGTTCACCGACGCGATACGCATTACACTGATAGACCCGATGAACAATATCAATTTCCCAAAAGCTATTTGTCCCGTGCGTCTATGTTTAACGGCGATTGGGCGGTATACTACGAACCGGTAAAAGCAGGCGGTCGCGGCTTTTATGCGGTTGCGTTTGTCGAAAAAATTGTTCCTGACCCCACGACACCGGATCATTTCCTCGCGTTAATTGAACCGGGTAGTTATCTCGATTTTGGGCAGAATGTTCCTCATCGAATAGATGGCGAACTGGTTGAGTCGGGATTGCGCAAGGCTAAAGCCGCTGTTCGACCGTTAATCCCAGAAGATTTTGTTCGAATTATCAATCTCGGCTTGGGAGAAGATCAATCAGTGTTGCCGCGAATTGATGTTATCAACGATTCTGCCTTCACCGAAGAACGCGCCCCGTTTTTGTTCGAGGACGAAAAGGAGCGTAGAAAAATTCTGACGTCCAGAACGGCCAGAGATGCAAATTTTCGCAAAGCCATCGTTCGGACCTATGATCGACGCTGCGCGTTCACTGGCTTACAATTTATCAACGGCGGTGGGCGTGCTGAAGTGGAAGCGGCTCATATAAAGCCAGTATCTGCAAAAGGACCTGACAGCGTCAATAATGGTCTTGCGCTATGCGGAACGATGCATTGGATGTTTGACCGCGGCTTGTTGTCGCTGGGTGATGACCTTTCGATCATGGTTTCGCGGCATGTCAATGATATCGGCAGTATCGATCGCCTGCTATTGCCGACCAGAACGGCCGTTGCTCCTGACGATCCCACAATGCGGCCACTTCCGCATTTTCTGGAATGGCACAGGGAAAATTGTTTCAAAAGCTAACTAGCGCCACTCCTTGTCATTCCCGCGCAGGCGGGGACCCAGTCCAAAGAAAATGTCGCGTAGCGGCTTTTTCATTCGCTGGCCCCCGGCCTTCGCCGGGGTGACGGGCAGATCAAACACCACCACCAACCCACACGAAACAAAATTTCCTACATTTGGAACAATCCATCCAACATGACGCAAAACAAGGCGTCCTTGGCCCCAAGTTTGACAAACTTTGGGCTCCGCCTCGCGCCCGACTACGACCTCCTCTCCCCCCGGGATTACGGTGACAGTTTACTAAATGCACTAAACGCTCGGAACCTCATCCACCAGCCTTCAATCCCACCACACGGCGTGCCGTTTCGCGGCGAACCTTTTCCCTAATCTTCTGCTTTTTCTCTAGCGGTCGGTCGGCCAGATGCCGGTTGCAGCCGGGATGGCATAGAGCAAGATTGGTCAAATCATCACCGCCGCCCAGCGAGCGGGCAACCAGATGCTCGATCGTGATCTGCCGGTTCTTGCGCTTTCCGCCCTTGAGCAGATGCCGGTTGCACAACCAGCACAGCAGGCCGTCGCGCGCTTTCAGCAGCTCAATCTTCGTGCGTTTCCATTTCGCCGTCTTGTTCCACCTCGCCATGCAGATAGTTAAATATATTTCGGTTATAAAAGAGTAAACGCCAATAATTCCTC
>NZ_JBATHY010000168.1:0-23664 GCF_049667325.1 Parasphingorhabdus sp.
CCAGAGCGCTTTCCACTTTGCCTGTTTGGCTGATTATGGCGGCGCGGGACTTTAGCAAATCCGCATGTAGTTTGCTGTCAGGATCAGCGCGCGTAATTGTTTCCAGGGCCGCGGTGATTACCGGTTCTGCAAGTTTGGCCTTGTTCAGGCGGGTTAATGCTTCACCTTCGAGCCATTGGCTTGTGGCAATCGCGACAATAGCCTTATCCTTCGGCATCTTATTCGCGGTGACAGCAGCAGTCCGGGCGGCCTGCAAGGCAGCGGCCGGATCAGACATCATGTTTGATTTCGTGTCGGCAATCTGCGCTTCAAAATCCACTTGTGCAGAAGAAGGGGAAGACGTGGCCTGAACAGCCGCAGGGATACTCCAGGCTGCGATCGCAACAAATATTGCAAAAAGTTTCTGGTCCAACCTGGTTCCCCCCCGCCCTTGTGCGACTGCGTCATCGCCATCAGCGGTTTTTACTCCCGCCGGATAACCTGACTTAAGTCGCTCAGAAGGCTAGGCTTAGCATTCCACCTGCTATTATTTGGTTAATTTTGATATTAGCCGTCGAATCATATTCTGCCCGGCCAAAGAAGGATAGTTCGCCACCATTCATGATCGGCGTTGCATAAAGCAATTCTGCGTTGAATTTCCGGCCTTCATCGGCGATTCCAAAACTGCGATTGACAGTCCCGATTTCTCCGGTTTGCCGGTTGATCACTTCGACAGACGAATATTCCAGCGTACCGCTTTCGATGTAAAGCGGCTGTGTAACGGTAACACGGAACTGGTCCTTCTCGTTCATGACGCCCAGTTTGCCGACAGAGAATGCAAATGCTGAACTCTTGACGCCGCCGCGTGTTCGAAGGCTCTGATCTTCCCCGCCATTGGAGTTTGTAAGTCCTGCGGTGGCAGAAGCAGCGATGTTAAAACCATCGGGGAGATCCACGCTTCCGCCGAAGGTGATAGTCTTGCTGTTCGAGCCGTGCCGAAGGTCACTTTCCAACGCAGATTGAACACCAAGCAGGCCTTGTTCCTCGGTCAAGCTTGCAAGGCTGACACTCAACGTAACCGCATCAACCGGTTTGTGCGTCATACGCAGGTTAAAGGCATTTGCTTTGTAATCATCTGCACTGCGCAACTGGAAGCGCTCGGCTTCGGTAAGTTCCGTGTTTTCCGAATGGTTCAAGCGACGATTGGTCAGGCCAAAGGCAATTTTGGTGTTCTTGGAAATAGCAATTTCCGCGTCCATAAAGCCGCCGCCGGATGCGAGACCCAATACCGGATTCAGTCCACCCCTGATGCTGTTATAATCGCTCGTCAGACCGAAAGATTCCTGTCCCAGTAACGCGATCGATCCCTGACCATAGCCAGCCTTGAACCCAAATTTTTCTGCTTCATCGCTAAACCGGATTGCATTGTGCGGAATCTGGCCCTGCCGGCCATTCGACAGGTAATTGGCCGGGTTGCTAGACGAAATTGCAAACGTCCAACCCCCGCGGTTTGGAGTCGCATAGCTTGCGACATCGGTAAATCCGCCGCTGCTTGGCGTTGCCGTCTGGTCGGTGCCGCTTTGCGTCCATGTCCGGAAGCGCTTGGTGATATAAGATTGAAAATATTCCGAAGAACCGTTCACGCTGGTTTTCTGACCAATCAGTGAATCGGAAAAAGGTACGGCAAAATCGCGATGTGTATTTCCCACGGTTTCAAACAAGGTGAGGAATACACCCTCGGCATTCCATGTTTCGCCGATGCCAGATGCTTTCAGTTCGGCCGCGCCCCGCTTGATGGTTTCTCCGCCTCTATGTTCGAATATCCGCAGCGCATCAAAGCTGATTGGCGACTGCGACGCTTCGACATCCAGAAGGCCGCGTCCGTAGACGTTATCTGTACCCGGTTCACCCAGGTCGCGGGCGGTACTCAAAATGATACTGACAGTCGCAGCCGGTTCATTTGCCAGCCAGGGCCAGCGATCATGCAATAATGTTATCGCGCCGGAAACCAGCGGAGCCGCGAAAGATGTACCGGAACGACGGACCACTCCGCCTGCGCCGTCGGACATCAGGATCAATTCGCCTGGTGCGACAATGAAATTGTCGCGCAAATAGGAACCTTCGTTGCATATTCCGCCGACTGCCAAACAGGCAGTACCGGGACGATTGGACATGCTCGAAATATTGCCTTGCGCATCAACCGCTCCGACGATGATCAAACCCATGTCGATGTTTGCCAGCCATTCGACATTCTCGCTCTGCGAGCTGCCATCGTTGCCAGCCGCGATCACGAAAACTGTGCTATTGGCTACGGCGCGGACCTGGTCGTGATTGAAAACGCTGTTCCACTCGGGGTGTAATGTCCAACCGGTGATACCCAGAGACATATTGATTACGCTGGCATTGGCTTGCTTCAGGGAAACAATGCCATTGCGGATATCCGTCCAAGATGCCGTACCCGTGTGGTCGAATGGATTGTAAGTTGCGACAGATGCATTGGGCGCAATTCCCATGACACCCTGGCCGTCATGTTTTGCAAGAATCAGGCTGGCAACGCCGACGCCATGTCCGCCAACCAGCGAGGTATAACCGCCTGCCTGGAACACATTGCTAAAAAAATCGGGATCGCTGATAATCGAACCATCCAATATTCCGATGACGCTGTCCGCACCTGCGCCCTGGATTTCTGTAAGCAGCGGGTTCCAGTTGACCGTTTTCATCCAGTGATCGACATGATCGAAACCGGTATAACCCATCAATCCGTCAAACCATTCTGAAACCAGTTGTGCTCTTTGCGCTTTTGTCAGCGTTCGCAGACCGGAAAGATTGGTGGCAGAAAGTCCGTATTTGGCAAGCAGAGGATCCAGGAAACTGCTGTTCGTCGAACCGCCGTTTCTGGCTATAATGGCTTCTCCCCAAGCACTATTTGTCTTGGTAACAAGCTGCCCGGTAAGTGTGTCTAGCGTTCGTTTTTTTGTCCAACTCAGTCCGATTAAATCTGTTTGGTTGAGTAACACATTGACGTCTTTCCAGATCGCCCCGAATTCGTGCCAAAATGCGTTAATTTCTACATAATTTGGCAGCTCGACACCGCTGAACGGATCGATATTACCAACGAAAGGATCGATATTTCCGTAGAACGGATTGATGGTTCCGCCAAATGGATCGATGGTGCCGCCAAATGGATCGATCGAGCCGCCGAAGGGGTCAATAGTGCCCCAAAGCGCTCTAATCTCGCCATGGAAGGGATTGATTGTCCCGCCGAAAGGATCAATGGTGCCGCCAAAGGGATCAATTGTCCCGCCGAATGGATCGATGCTGCCACCGAACGGGTCGATATTGCCCGCAAAGGGATTGAGCGTACCACCCATCGTTACCACCGGGCGCGCTTCTTCCTCAACCGAGGTCTGCACCTGATCTTCGACTTCATCAAGGTTCAATGGAGAAACTTGTGCCTCTTCACCGATCGGTGCTTCTGGAAGCGGAACAACCGTTTGCCCAACCGCTGACGATGCGCTTCCTAAAAGTAGGGCCGTCACCGCCAAAAGGCTCGCCTGGTAGCTGGATGGTTTCTGCACTGATCTGCTCCAAAAGTTAGTTCTTAAATGTCGTCTTATGATGAACGAACTAGGGGTCAGATGTTAACCACCGCGGAAAATTGTGACTTAACAACTATTAAACCATTAGGAACCGCTGGAATCATGGATGGTTCGCTGTCAGTTTTCCTCCGCGATCAATATAGCTGTTAGGAAATCCGCGTTTTGGACCGAATAATCCGAATAAAAATCTATCGCTGAGGCCTTTATCTACCTGCATAAAACGACCGATTTTCAACAATTTCCAATTGTTCCGGTCGCCGTCCCGTTGCAAACATTAACAACGGGACGTGCGAGGACCAACCGTTGCGCCGGTTTACACCGGTCCTCTCTCGGGTGATTCGACAAACCAAGCGATAACCCTGCATCCAGGACAGGTTGTGATATCTACGGCCGTTGCAGTTCCTTGGCTCTGATGTTGGCGGTCCGGCTGCAATTGCGTGATCTGGACATCGAAACAGCGCGAAATAAAGTGTCGTGCACAAGTTTCAAGCCGGCTCCGCAATTCACCGGACAGGCAATTGATCGGTTCAAGATATTCTCCGGATAACTTCCACGTGGGGGTAGAGCCTAAAACTGCTATCACCGCCCGAAATAATTCTTCGCCCGGTTTGATAACGATAGGTCTTGCCTAGCGGCATCTGGCATCCCTATTTGCAAACAACAGAATCAGCATCGGGAATCGAATATGGCCGAAACACATCGCACAAAAATGCTCATCCTGGGCTCGGGGCCTGCCGGATTGTCGGCCGCTATCTATGGTGCCCGCGCGGGACTGGAGCCGATTGTGGTTCAGGGTCTGCAACCCGGTGGACAGCTGACCATCACCACAGATGTCGAAAATTATCCCGGGTTCCGCGATGTCATCCAGGGGCCTTGGCTGATGGAAGAAATGCAGGCGCAGGCCGAAAAAGTTGGCACGCGGACCATTTTCGACACAATTGTCGATGTCGATTTCTCCAAGCGCCCGTTCCGGATGACGGGCGATGGCGGCGATATTTATGAGGGCGATACGCTGGTGATCGCTACCGGTGCGCAGGCCAAATGGCTAGGGCTCCCGGGAGAAGAGGAATTGGCAGGGAAGGGCGTTTCGGCTTGTGCGACCTGTGACGGGTTTTTCTATCGCGGCAAGAAAGTCGCGGTAATCGGTGGCGGCAATACCGCGGTCGAAGAAGCGCTTTACATGACCAACCATAGTGATGACGTGACCCTGATCCACCGCCGCGACAATTTGAGAGCAGAGAAGATTCTGCAAGACCGGCTATTTGCCAATCCCAAGATATCGGTGCTGTGGAACCAGAATGTCGAACGATTCGTTGGCGGCGGCGAGCCTCTCGGCCTGGTCGGACTGGACCTTGTCGACACCCAGACCGGCGATAAAAATCATTTGACGGTCGACGGGGCCTTCGTCGCAATCGGTCACGCGCCGGCGACAGAAATTTTCAAGGATCATCTTGATCTGATCGACGGCGGCTATATTCAGGTCGAGCCGGGCACGCCGAAAACCAAAATTCCGGGACTGTTTGCCTGTGGTGACGTGATGGATCACATCTATCGTCAGGCAGTGACCGCAGCAGGTACTGGCTGCATGGCGGCACTCGATGCCGAGCGTTTTTTGGCGGAACAGGAATTTGAACTGATCGCGGCGGAATAGTCAGTCGGAACGCAGTGCACGTAACAATTCGTCGGTCAGCCAGTTTTTGGCGGCCTCGTCGGCAAAGCTATGCGATGCGCTATCGAGCGCTTCAACGGTAATGGTAGATTTCTGTCTTGCCGTTGCGAAGTCCACGCTGTTCCAGGCAGCAAGAAAAGCGCGTGCCGTGGTGTCACGTTTTGCCAGCAGCAAATGGGCAGGACCGTCAATGCGGCAAAGTGCATCACGTAACCGCAAGGATAGAACACTATTTTCTTCTGAACGAGAGGCTTGTTTCAATCCTTTCAGAAGTTTTCTAAAGTCTATTTTCCCCGATAGCAGATCGAAAATCGTCCTAGGGTTTCTGATCCGGTCCCAGTAGCGCGACCGGATTGCCGCGGACGATAAAGTCGGTTCCTGCATATCTGGTTCACTGGTTGTTTCGATCACCCAGGGATTGGCGAGCAAATAGCCATCAATCCCAGCATCAGGCCCGAACAAGGCGAGGGCAGTGGCCGCATCGCAGTTTCCAAAGGCAATGACCGTCTGGAGCTGTTGCTGCTTCTGCCTGAGAAATTGGGCGGCCGCTGATATTTCTGCCGCGCTGCCCAAAAAGCCCAGGTTGTTACCGGAGCTGTCGCCAATGCCGCGCCGGTCGTAGCGAAGGACCGGGAAACCCTGCTCAGAGATCCGCAAAGCCAGTTGTGCCATACCATTATGGGCCCCGGAGCGGATTTCATTGCCCCCGCTGACGATCAGTAGAGCGGTTGAACCGGTTCCCGAATCCAGGGTGGCTGCCAGCATCTCGCTTTCACAAGCGATCTGATGAAAGCTCCGCGTCATTGGCCGATCCAGCCGTCGATATCCTGAGCGATGGCGAAGGACATCTCGGCATCGTCATCGGGTTCGGCGCGCAGCCACAGGGCTGAACCGTGGATTTGAACATCGCCGGGCTTGTTGTCGGATTCCAGCCGGACGATCCGTTGATTTTCCATTTCCGGTATCTCTGCGTCATTCAACTGCGCAAAAAGCTCGGAGCCGATGATATTCCCGGCTAGTTCTAGCGGTCCGGCTCCGGCTCGGGCGGTCAGTTCCGCAATGCCAGTGCTCAGCCCCGCCTCGCGATCAGCGGCAACCTTGGTGCGCATCATCGTCCGCAAGATTGTCGCGCCCTTTACCGGACTGAGCATCCAATGGTCGGCGACGTGCATTCTGGCAATGGCCAAGACTCCTCCGCGGAACGAGGCGATATGCGAAATCTGATGTTGTTGCGCGCAGGCCATCACGGCCATTTGCCAACCGGACAGCGTGACCCGCTGCAGCGCGACGAGGCTTTCATTGGTGCCGGGAAGATCAGGCAGGAAACTGCTGATTCCAAGGGTATGAAGAGATCGCATGACGTCCACCATCATCTTGCGCATGCGGTTCATCTCTTCGAACAGCGGAGGGACAAGCATCACACGGCGCGAAAACGGGGTCCCTAAGGACAAACAAAGCTCTTTGCGGTCCGCAAATTCGTAGGAGACGAATGCGGGGGCGAGTGTCACTCTGTGACTTTCATCTCGGCAAAGGCGACCAGATTTCCGAAGGTTTCAAACAATTCGCCATCGACCTCGTCATCATCGATCATGATATCAAGACGGTCTTCCAGCTCGGTGAGCAATCCCGCCACCGCCATGCTGTCCAGTTCGGGGATAGCGCCGAAAAGCTCGGTTTCTGCCGTGAAATCCGCGACCTGCTCTGGACTCAGGCCCAAAATATCCCGCATCACCGCGCGTACGGCGGCATCCGGCGTTAACTCGACCTTGTTGTGCATCAAAAACCCCCGAATCCCGGATAACGGCGTTTCCCTAAAGCGAAGCGCGCTTTCCGGCAAGGCCCGAGGCATAATGGCGCAAAACCGGTAACCACGACAACGGGTTATTGGGCCAGTAAAATTCCAGCCGGTAGCGATCCCGGACCTCTTCCATCCACTCGCGCTTATAGCCGTCGTTGCCAGTGCCAAAGTCTATCAACTGCACGTTGTCGATGTCGATCACGTGCTGGAACAAGGCCACGGACAGCAAGGTTCCAGGAGAAGATTTCGTCGCATCCTCGATATGCGCCAGTTTGTGGATCAGCGCCTCGCCATTCTCAACAGTCCAGAACTGGGCGGCAACAGGTTCTCCATCGATATAGGCCAGGCCAAGGCGCATGCAGCCCGCAGCGGCCTCATGACGGGCCAGTTTCCTCAGGAAATCCGGATTTCCCTCTTCGGGTTTCCAGCTGCGTTGATAAACAGAGACATAGTCATTCCAGTCTTCCTCGGAAAATTCGCTTTCGATCCGGACGGAGACCAGATTTTTCTTGGCTTTGCGTCGCACTGTACTGCGTAACTGGCCTGGACGATCGGCCCAATATTGATCGAAAGTACGGCCTTTGACGTTAAGGATGTGATTGTCATCTGCCTTGGACCGGAACACAATCCAGCCCGCTTGTTCAAACGCGCGTTCGGTAAGACTGGCGGCTGAATCCTCGTCAGGAACGGGCGTGATTTCAATATGATGCGAAATAGACTTTAACTCTTTGGCCAGTTTTGCGAGCAAAGCCAGTTTCGTGACTTCGTCATATTCACCGTTAAAAATCGGGCGAAAGGTGAAATTATACCAATTGGCGAGCGCAGCGTGGCGGCCGAGGCCGGTTTTCATCAAGAACATCCAGGCTTCGGCGTCTCCTTCGCTGCTGTGGACGATCAAGGGAGTCTTGTCCGGCAGGCAAAGCTCATGCAGCTGTTTCAGCCATTCGATCCGGTCGAACAGGGACTTCTGGACCGACCGGCCCAGTTTTTCTCCGGCTATGGCTTGCACAGACTGGAAATTGCTATGATATTCGCTGGTCATGGTTAAGGTCGTATCTGTCACAAATCTGCTCTTTTTCCCATAGGTCAACGCAATTGAATTTAGATCCCGAAACCGCCGCATTCCCGCTCGACCATCTGGCACTTGGCAAGGATCCGGACGCGGATGCTCTCGCGATGCGTTCGGGGACTCTTAGCTACAAGATGTTAAATCATCGTGTCGGCCTGCTGGCGGCATGGCTGCAGGGGCAGGGACTTGCGAAAGGTGACCGGGTCGCGACCTGGCTCGCCAAGACCGAACTGGCCTGCATCATGCCGCTGGCTGCGGCGCGGGCCGGTCTGGTCCATGTGCCTGTAAATCCGTTGCTGAAACAGGCTCAGGTCGCGCACATAATGGCGGACAGCGGCGCGAGGCTGTTGATCAGCAATGGCGGGCGACTGAAAACGCTCGAAAACGGCAATATCAATGGCGACTGTGCCCTGTTCGAGGACAAAAAAGTTTCAAGCGATCTGGAATCGATTGCGACTCCGGTACCGCCCAGCGCGGCTACGACGGACACCGACGGTCTGGCTGCGATCCTCTACACAAGCGGCTCCACAGGTCGTCCAAAAGGAGTCATGCTCAGCCATGCCAATATGACGCTCGGGGCGCTGAGCGTAGCTGAATATCTACAGCTATCTGCCGATGACCGCACCATATGCGTGTTGCCGCTGAGCTTTGACTATGGCCAGAATCAGCTATTTGCTACCTGGGTCGCGGGTGGATGCGCGGTTCCCCTTGACTATCTGACTCCCCGCGACGTCTTGAAGGCGTGCGAACGCGAAAACATCACCACATTGGCTGCTGTCCCACCGCTTTGGGTGCAATTGGTTGAGCAGGACTGGCCAGACGAGGCGGTCGCTTCGATGCGGCGGCTGACCAATAGCGGCGGTGCGCTGACCCCTAGTCTGGTCAAGCAATTGCGAGCGATATTTGGAGCTGGCACCGATATCTATGCTATGTACGGTCTGACCGAGGCGTTTCGGTCCACCTATCTTGATCCCGCTCTGATCGACGATAATCCGACCAGCATGGGTACCGCGATCCCATTCGCGGAAATTCTGGTGGTGGACGAGGAAGGGAATATTGCCGGACCGGATCAACCGGGAGAGCTGGTCCATTGCGGGCCGTTGGTGGCGCAAGGCTACTGGAATGATCCCGAGCGGACGGCGCAAAGGTTTAAAAGTGCGCCAGAGGCATCAAACTACAAAGGCACTGCGGTTTTTTCAGGCGATACCGTGAAACGCGGCGATGACGGACTGCTTTATTTCGTCAGCCGGGATGACGCGATGATCAAAAGTTCCGGCAACCGGATCAGCCCGACCGAGATCGAGGAGATTGCGGTAGAATCGCGGCTTGTCGCGGAAGCGGTTGCCCTGGGCGTACCCGATGAACGGCTTGGTCAGGCGATCCGATTATTCTTCAGGCCGTTTGAACGGCAATCGAATTCTGCTGCAGTCACAGAGCAGCTGGGAAAATATTTAAAGCAGAATTTACCGAATTTTATGCACCCCCGGGATATTATCCCGCTTTCCGAACTTCCCAAAAACCCCAATGGAAAGCTGGACCGCAACGCATTGGCCAGCATGGATGTCGAATGATTAAGACCAAAGCTACCGGGCCCATCCCGTCAGGATATTCCGCAATCGACGGTGAACTGGCCATTGGCGGTCAGAAAAGCAGCGTGCTGGTTGCGGAAAACGGCTCTCCGCTATTTGTCTATTCGCGCAACCAGCTCGACACGCGGATGGCGCAGTTGCGGGCGGCCATGCCCGACGGACTTGATTTGCATTATGCGATGAAAGCCAACCCGTTCCAGCCGCTGCTGCGCCAGATGGTAAGCTTGGCCGACGGCATTGACATCGCTTCTGGAGGGGAATTGCGGATGGCTCTCGATGCGGGGGCCGCCGCGGAACATATCAGCTTTGCAGGGCCTGGCAAACGGGACCAAGAACTCGAGCAGGCAATCCGGGCGGGCGTCACAATCAATATCGAATCGCCCGGCGAATGCGACCGGGCGCTACGCATCGGTGCTGACTGCGGCAAAACGCCGCGGCTCGCGATTCGCGTGAATCCCGATTTTGATCTCAAAGGTTCGGGCATGAAAATGGGCGGCGGAGCCAAGCCGTTCGGGATGGATATCGAACTGGTTGCACCGACGGTGAAACGGATATTGGATGCGGCGGCAGATTGGCGTGGCTTTCATATTTTTGCCGGATCGCAAGCGCTCAGCGCGGACGCGATTATCGAGACTCAAGCGCAGACCCTGGATCTCGCTGCGCGTCTGGCGACCACGATTGGCCAGGCGCCAGACCATATCAACCTTGGCGGCGGCTTTGGTATTCCCTATTTTCCGGGCGATGAACCGGTGGATATTGCCAAGGTAGGAGCAGCCCTGACGGACAAGTTTAAAAAATTGCCCGATATTCTTGCCTCAACCCAATTTGCCATTGAACTGGGCCGCTTTCTGGTCGGTGAAGCAGGCGTATATCTGACCCGGATCGTCGATCGCAAGGAAAGCCAAGGCCAGATATTCCTCGTCACAGATGGCGGGTTGCACCATCAGCTGGCTGCGAGCGGAAATTTCGGAACCGTGGTGAGACGCAATTATCCCGCGGCCATCGCCAGCAGATTTTCAGAAGAGCCAACGGAAACGGCCTCGATTGTCGGCTGTCTCTGCACCCCTCTTGACCGTTTAAGTGACAACGCCGCCATGCCCAAAGCGGGTGTCGGTGATATTGTCGCGATATTTTGCGCCGGTGCTTACGGGGCTTCGGCAAGCCCCGCAAATTTCCTCGGTCAGGGACCGGCGAAAGAGATATTAGTGGCTTAGTTTCAATGTCATTGACTGCGGTCAAAAGCGCCAGACTTGTTAATCTGAAATTCAGCTATTCCTAACGCTATATTCACTATTTTCCAGCATAGCCATCTCGTGACTTTGCGTGATCTGCCCGTTTTCCGCCGGAAATCGGTTGCTCACCAAAGGGTTTTTACGAGGTGAATAAGATGCGTTCTGCTATGAAAAACAAACACTTGGCAAAGTTTATGGTCGGTGCAGGACTGGCGTCACTTTCCGTCGCCGGTTGTTCCGGCAGCTCCAGTGGCCCACAGCTTCCCCCGGCATCCTTTGTATCCATGCAGGAAGGGCCGGGCGAAGAATATGTGATCGGTCCGCTCGACGAACTGACAATTTTCGTATGGCGCAATCCTGAACTGGGCGCGAAGGTTCAGGTACGGCCCGACGGTCGCATAACGACGCCGCTGATCACCGATATGCCTGCCGTGGGCAAAACCCCCGCCATGCTCGCGCAAGATCTGAAGCTGCAGCTTTCCCAATATATCAACGAGCCGCTGGTTTCGGTTATCGTCAACAATTTCTCCGGCACATTTTCGCAGCAAATCCGTGTCGTAGGTGCCACCGAGAAACCGGCATCGATTCCGTACCGTGCCAACATGACTTTGCTCGACGCGATGATCGCGGTCGGTGGACTGTCCGAATTTGCGTCCGGCAATCGCGCTCGGCTGATCCGTCATGACCGGGGCACGGGCGCGCAGAAAGAATATGCGCTGAGGATCGACGATTTGCTGAAAAAAGGGGAAGCAAAAGCCAATGTCATGCTGCGTCCCGGCGATGTGATAATCATCCCGGAAAGCATGTTCTGATGTTTTTCCTGCACCATCTGACACGAACTGAAAAATCCTCATGAACGGTCTTTATGATGAATTTCGAATAGCGGTACACAGCGTCTGGAACCGGCGTTGGCTGGCACTGGCTGTCGCATGGGGGCTGTGCCTGTTGGGCTGGCTGGTTGTCGCTCTGATCCCCAATAGTTATGAATCGAAAGCCCGGATTTCGATCGAGATGCAGTCAATATTGTCCGACAAAGTCGGCGTGGATGCGCGCGAACGCAAGAAAAACATGGAGCGCGTCCAGGAAACCCTCGCATCCACCATTAATCTCGAAAAAGTCGTTCGCGGAACGGCATTGAATGATTCTGTTTCCAGTGACCGGGAATTGGCTGGCAAGGTCGAGACGCTGCGCAAAAGCATCCAGATTAAATCGGAAAAAGACAATCTGTTCGAAATTATAGCCACCTCTTCGGCCAGCAATCTCTCGGACGCAGAAAATGCTGTGCTTTCGCGCGATATTGTACAGAAAATGATCGATATTTTTGTCGAGGAAAACCTGTCCGGTGACCGTGACGAAACCAGCCAGACTATCAAGTTTCTCGATGCTCAGCTCGCCCAGAGGGAAAAACAGCTTCAGGAAGCGGAGCAGAAACGCGTGCAGTTCGAAACAGAAAATTTGGGCTTGCTGCCGGGTGTCGGATCGATCAGCCAAAGAATGGAATCCGCCCGCGCCGAACTGGGCCAGATTGATTCGCAACTGAGCCAGGCCTCTGCCTCGCTTGCCGCGTTGAACGGCCAGCTTTCCGGAACACCTTCATCGATCGCGACCCCGGGAGTTGGCGGCGCTGGTGGTGGTGCACGTTCCCAATTGGCTCAGGCTCAGGCAACATTGGCTTCGGCGCGCGCGCGCGGCTGGACCGACAGCCATCCTGATGTTCAGGCCATGAAGAACGAAATTGCGGCGCTTCGGGTACAAGCATCCAAAGAACCCGCCGGCGGCGGTGGCTATCGAACACCAAATCCCGCCTATAGTTCGCTGCAAAGCATGCGGGCGGAACGCCAGGCGACGGTTGCCGCATTGCAGGCGCGGAAAAACGCGCTTCAGGCGGATATGGCGCAATTGGCGTCCAAACAAACGCTAGAGCCCGGGATTGCCGCAGAAATGTCGCGGATCAACCGCGACCATGAAGTTCTGAAGGAGCAATATAACAAGCTGCTCACCGACCGGGAACAAATCAAATTCCGCGGCCAGGTGGAGACCGAAACCGACTCCGTCAAATTTCGAGTAATCGATCCACCGTCCAGCCCCCGGTCTCCCGCCGCACCCAATCGTCCGTTGCTGCTGGCCCTGGTCCTGTTTGCCGGGATTGGTGGAGGTGTGGGTACCGCTTTCGCCATGGGCCACTTGCAAACCAGCTATCCGACCGCATCGAAACTGGAAAAAGCCAGTGGATTGCCGGTCATCGGCTCCGTTTCACAGATTTTGACCAACGCACAACGCGCAGTTCGCGGTAAAAAGCTACGCTTATTCTATGGCACAAGCGGTGCGCTTTTCGGCGTTTTTGCAATGTTGATGATCGTGGAATTTATCCAACGCGGCATGGTGGCTTGAGGGAGCAATGATGAACAAATATAGTCCTCCCAGAAAATTAGGTTCGCTGCTTGAAAGGGCAGGGGAAATTTACGATTATGTCCCTGCCATCCGTACGGGTGGACAGCAAGGCAGTGCTGCGGACGCTGCAGCAACCGAGACTTTGCACCAGCAAATCACCCCGATGCCGCAAACCCCGGTCGCGGCTTATGATGGCCCGCGGGTCATCGTTGATCGGGACAAGCTTCGCCAAGCAGGCTTCATCGTTCCCGATGGCCCGGTCACGGGGATCTCGGAAGAATTCCGAATCATCAAACGTCAATTGCTGTTGGTAGCGAAGGGCAGCCAGAGGACCGCGCCGGTTCCGCACGGCGAACGGATTTTGATCTGTTCCGCTCATCCCAACGAAGGCAAGACATTCTGTGCAATGAACCTGGCGCTATCGATAGCGGCAGAAAAGGATAACGAGGTCTTGTTGGTCGATGCGGATTTTGCAAAACCAAGCATCTTGTCCAGCCTCGGTCTTGAAGGCAGCAAAGGCCTTATGGATGCGCTAGCCGATCCAAAGCTAGCAGTCGAAACTTGCATCATTCATACGGATATTCCCGGCCTCGCGATTTTGCCAGCTGGCGATCAGACTAACGCCGATACTGAATATCTGGCGTCGAATCGAACCGAGCAGGTGTTGAACCGCCTGACTCAGAATAACCCTAATCGCATCGTTATTTTTGATTCACCTCCTGCTTTGTCAGCCTCGCCGGCATCCGTTCTGGCAACGCACGTCGGACAAGTGCTGATGGTGGTCAAAGCTGACGAAACTACCGAGACTGCCCTGCGCGACGCGCTAAGTCTGATGGGCGGTTGTGAACATATCCAGCTACTTCTGAACGGCACCAAATTCTCGCCGACCGGAAGGCGGTTTGGATCTTATTATGGATATGGAGAGTAAGCCATGACCTCGCGAAAAACACCCCAAGTCCTGAGTTATGCAGCGGCTGTTCTGCCGTTGCTGGGACTGGCCGCACCCGCAGTCGAGGCGCGCGAACGCAAGGCCGAACTTGCGCCCTATATCGAGATCCAGCAGGTATTGGTCGCCGATCTGAAAGACGGTAGCGACGTGCTGACCTATACATCGGTAGCAGCCGGTATCGATACTTCCATTCAAACGCGCAACGCCGAAGCGCAACTGAATGTGCGTTATGAACGCCGTTTCTTCTATCAGGACAATCTTGGCGATGACGATGTCGTCACCGGTTTGGCACGTGGCAATGTGCAGATCGTGCCCAATGTGCTGTCACTGGAAGCCGGTGGTCTGGCGACCCGTAGCCGGGTCGATTTGCGCGGCGAGGCGCCCTCGAATACTGTGGGCAATATCGATAATGTGACCCAGGTCTATTCGGTCTATGCTGGTCCAAATCTGTCGACCCAGGTCGGTGCACTGGATGTGAACGCGAACTACCGTGTCGGCTATACCAAGGTCGAGAGCGAAGATACCGGAGCCTTGCCTCCAGGTCAGCTTCCGATCGATATTTTTGACGATAGTATTAGCCACTCGGCCAGTGCCAGTGTTGGCATGGCGCCGGGTGATCTGCCTTTTGGCTGGACCGTCGGCGCCGGTTGGGAACGCGAAGATGCAGGTCAGCTGGATCAGCGCTATGAAGGCAAATATGCACGCGCAGATGTCACGGTTCCAGTTTCTTCGACCCTCGCGCTGGTCGGTGGTGTCGGTTACGAGGACATCGAGATTTCAGAACGCGATGCGGTGCGGGATATCAATGGCGATCCGGTCGTCGACGAAGATGGTCGTCTGGTCACCGATGAAACATCGCCCCGATTATTGTCCTACGATCAGGACGGGATCATTTGGGATGCCGGTGTCTTGTGGCGGCCGAGCCGTCGCACCTCGCTCGAAGCCCGGGTCGGTCAGCGATATGGCAGTGAAACCTATTTTGGCAGTTTCGGATATCAGCCTAATCAGAATACCGCGATAAATATTTCGGTCTATGACACGGTTTCAGGTTTCGGTAATTTGCTCAACGATAATCTCGCCAGTCTGGGCACCAGTTTTTCCAGCTCGCGCAATCCTTTGAGCGGTGAACTGAACGGCTGCGCTTTTGGTCAGTCGGGTGGTCTTTGTTTCAATGATGTGCTGCAGTCGGCGTCCTCGTCTTCGTTTCGAGCACGCGGCGTCAACGGTCAATATACCTATAATTATCGCGGTTGGGAAGCCGGGCTTGGCGTAGGATATGCTCGTCGTCGTTTCTTTGCTTCGCAATTGGGAGCGGTTGCTGCCGTCGATGGCCTGGTGGACGAAAATTATTATGCCAACTTGTCGATCGGGCGGGATATCGACACCTATTCCAGTTTCGATGCGAATGTTTATGCCAATCTGTTGGATAGCGGCTTTGCAGGCGCTACCAATGTCTTGGGAGTCGGAGCCAATGCGGCTTATTACAGACGAATCTTGCCGGGATTGCAGGGTACCGCGGCTGTAGGTCTGGATAGTTTTCAGCAGGATGGCTTTGACAGCGAGCTCACAGCTTCCGCTCTGCTGGGCCTCAGATATGATTTTTAGGAGCATCAACACAGCTGTTGATCGGAGATACGCGCATGTATGAAACATTCTATGGATTAAACGGTCGGCCGTTCCAGCTGACCCCGGATCCGCATTATTATTTCGAGAGCCTGACGCACCGCAAGGCCCTGTCATATCTTGGTTACGGCCTGGCTCAGGGTGAAGGCTTCATCGTGATCACCGGCGACGTTGGTGCAGGTAAAACAACTCTGGTCGGCCATCTCATGGCGACGATCGACAAAGCCCGTCTGACGGCGGCCAATATCGTGACTACCAAACTGGATAGTCAGGACATTGTGCGTGTCGCGGCCAATCATTTCGATATTGACACCGACAATATGGACAAGGCTCAGTTGCTCAGCGCATTTGAAGAATTTCTTCATGCCGAGGCGCGGGCCGGCCGACGGTGTCTGCTGATCGTTGATGAATCGCAGAACCTGCCAGTGGATGCACTGGAAGAATTACGGATGCTGTCAAATTTTCAGCTCGGCGGGCAGGCGTTGCTGCAGATATTCCTGCTCGGCCAACCGGAATTTCGCGACATGCTGGAGAGTTCCGACAAGCTGGAGCAATTGCGCCAGCGGGTCATAGCGCATCACCATCTCGATCCGATGAGCGCAGAAGAAATCGAGCCCTATATCACGCACCGTCTATCCAAAAGTGGCTGGTCGGGGCGTCCCAAGATCACCACCAATGTATTTCGATTGCTCTATGCGGAAACCGAAGGCGTTCCTCGTAAAATTAACACTCTGATGAGCCGTGTATTGTTGATGGGCTCGGTCGAGCATGCAGAACTGATCGACCAGACGATGGTCGAGCGGGTACTTGCCGACCTGAATGGCGAAGACGTGGAAATCGATGCGCCACTGGAATCTTCGACCGAGAGAAAAAGCCCGTTGTGGGAAAAACCCAAAAAGGCCCGTGACACAGATACCGAGCAGCAGCCTGAAACATCGAGTTCGTTCTCGGAGCAGCCTCTCGAGGAGCCGGTCGAACAACCGTTGGAGCAACCGACCGAGCATCCGTTTGAGTCATCTTCTGAACCTGTCCCGGAGCAGGAGCATGAGGTAGTCAATTTGTGGAATCAGGCAAGCCCGGAGGAAATTGCAGCGCCGTCGCCAGCGGTGGACGATGCAACCGTTCAGAGCATCGAAAAATTCTCCCGGAGACTATCTGTGTTGGAAGAGCGTATGGATGGTCAGGAAGAAAATTTGCACCGCGTCTTGACGATGCTCGTGGAATGGGTCGAAAACGATATCCGGAGCAAGGAAAGCTATGTCAATGCAGGACGCGCGGCCTGAATCTTTTGCTACGGCGGGAAAAGCGGATGCTTTGCTCAATGCCATGTCCGTCGATATCGAGGACTGGTTTCAGGTGGGAGCCTTCGAGACGGTCATCGACCATGCCGACTGGGACAGGCTTGAGCATCGGGTAGAGCGCAATACCGAGGCGGTGCTGGCGCTGTTTGCCGAAGCGGGTATCAAGGCGACATTTTTCATATTGGGCTGGGTGGCAGAGCGTTACCCGTCACTGATGCAAAAGATTGTTTCTGCCGGACATGAAATAGCCAATCACGGCTATGACCATGCCCGGGTGTTCACACTTACGCCCGATCAGTTCCGCGCCGATCTCGATCGCAGCCGGAAAATCCTGGAAGATACGTCTGGCCAGAAAGTAATCGGATATCGTGCACCGAGCTTTTCCATTGATCAGCGGACGCCTTGGGCGCATGCAATTCTGGCCGAACAAGGCTATGCCTATTCATCCAGCGTCGCGCCAATCAATCACGATCATTATGGCTGGGCAGGATCGCCGCGCTTTGCGTGGAAGCCCGTGAAACAATCCGATTTCATCGAGTTGCCGGTCACTACGGTGAAACTGGGTAATCGTGTATTTGCTGCCGGAGGGGGCGGTTTTTTCCGGTTATTGCCTTATGCATTATATGAGAAATCGGTCCGGAAAATGCATCGCGATGACGGTCGCGGGGCGATATTCTATTTTCACCCTTGGGAAATTGATCCCGATCAGCCGAGGGTTGAAAATGCGCCGGTTCTGTCAAAGTTCCGGCATTATACTAATTTGACAAGAATGCGGGCCAAGCTGTTGCGAGCCGGCGAGGATTTCAAATGGGGCAGGGTCGACGAGCTGGCTGCCTTGGAAGCTAAGGTGTTTCAATGAACATGGCCTTCAAGCCCAAACCGTTTGCGGTTCGCGTTCTCGAGAGTCCGGATGCAAATGAACTGGCCCGCATCGAGGCGTTTGTTTATGCGTCAGAGGACGGCACAGCTTTTCACCGTCCTGCCTGGGTTCTCGCGGTCGGCAAGGCCTGCGGCCATGACTGGCGATATCTTTTGGCCGAAGATGGTTCTGGCGAATTGCAGGGCATATTGCCGCTCAACCTGATTCACTCGGCATTATTTGGCCGCGCGTTGGTGTCTTCCGGTTTCGCTGTAGGCGGAGGCATTCTTTCAGACAATGACCAAGCAATTCGATTGCTGGCTGACGAAGCATGGAGCTTCGCCGAGAAATACAGTTTTCCAACCGTTGAATTGCGCGGGGGTCCCGCACCCAATAATCAATGGCAAAGCCGGGAAGGTGTCCACGCCGGTTTTGTGAATGCACTGGCGGATGACGAGGAAAGCCAGCTGCTTGCAATTCCTCGAAAACAGCGGGCAGAAATTCGCAAGGGACTGGCCAATGGACTGACTGTACGTGTCGGGACTGGGGCACAGGATCGCGCAGATCATTATGCCGTCTACGCCGAAAGTGTCCGCAATCTCGGCACTCCGGTTTTTCCGAAGGCCCTGTTCGATGAAGTATTGGATGGTTTTGGCAATGATGCCGACATATTGACCGTGC
Organism: Parasphingorhabdus sp.; assembly: GCF_049667325.1. Taxonomy (GTDB): domain Bacteria; phylum Pseudomonadota; class Alphaproteobacteria; order Sphingomonadales; family Sphingomonadaceae; genus Parasphingorhabdus. The sequence continues at coordinate 18,740 of NZ_JBATHY010000168.1, forward strand.
TCCACGAAGGCATGCCGGTGGCCAGTGTCCTGAGCCTTTATCATAAACAGTCAGTGATGCCATATTGGGGCGGCGGGACGTGGAATGCGCGCCGCTTCAGAGCCAATGATATCATGTACTACAGCCTGATGAACCATGCCCGGGAACGGGGATGCCAATCATTCGACTTTGGTCGATCCAAATATGGCACGGGTGCATTTTCGTTCAAGAAAAACTGGGGATTTGAACCGCAACCTCTGTCCTATGCGATACGCACCGCCGAGGGTGAAGAAGCCCGCGACGTCAATCCGATGAGTCCCAAATATAAGGCGAAGATAGCGTTGTGGCAGCACCTGCCGCTGTCGGTCGCAAACCGGATCGGACCGATGATCGCCAAGGGCCTCGGCTAATGGGTGAAATTCTCTTTCTGGCGCATCGCGTTCCATGGCCTCCCAACCGTGGGGACAAGATTCGTTCACACCATTTTCTGCAAAAGTTGATGGATTGTGCGCCGGTGCATATTGCCTGTTTCGCTGATGACGAAACGGAACGGCAAATCGGTTGGGACCGCAAAGCGGAACTGGCGTCCTGTAAAATCGTGGTGCGCAACAAACCCAAATGGCGGGCAGGGATCGAAGCGCTGGTCTCAGGGAAACCGGTATCGCTGGCATCCTTCGAGAGCATTGAAATCAACAATCATGTCACGCAGTTAATTGAGACTCGTCCGGTCGACTGCATCTTCATTTTTTCCGGTCAAATGGCGCAATATATTCCGCCCGATTTCGACGGCCGAGTGGTGATGGATTTTGCCGATGTCGATAGCGCCAAATTTGAAAGCTATGCGGATGACGGATCGGGACCGATGGCCTGGATCAATCGTCGCGAAGGGCGCTTGTTGCGGACCTTCGAGAAGAATGTTGCCCAACGCGCCGATCACAGTCTTTTTGTCAGCGAAGCCGAGGCGCGCTTGTTCCGTCAACGAACGGGATTGACGGACGAACGCGTGAAGTCAGTCGGTAACGGGATCGATCCGGACTTTTACACCGCTCCGGAAGTTCAGCCAGAAGGAGGCCAACATAGCGGTCCGCTGATCGTGTTTACCGGTCAAATGGACTATCAGCCGAATGTCCAGGCGGTGCAGAGTTTTAGCAAAGAGGTCATGCCAGATATTCTCGCGCGTTTCCCCGATACACGATTCGCAATCGTCGGGCGGGCACCGTCAGACAAGGTAAAGCAACTCGACAAGAAGAACGGTACCTTAGTCATTGGTGCGGTCGATGATATTCGTAGCTGGATCAAGGCAGCTGATGTGGTTGTAGCACCGCTGCGTATTGCCAGAGGTATTCAGAACAAGGTGCTTGAGGCAATGGCGATGGCCAAGCCGGTCGTCGCATCGGGCTGCGCCGCCGAAGGCATCAACGCGACCAGCGGCAAGCATTTGCTGGTCGCCCGGTCCATTGACGAAGAAGTCCAGCTGGTGTGTGACCTGCTGGACGACCCTGAGCGGGCCAGAAGCTTGGGTGAGCAGGCGAGAGAGCTGATCCACTCGCATTATTCGTGGCAAAGCCAGCTGGCCGCACTGCCTGCCTTGTGCGGCGTTTCTGACCCGGTCGCTGTCGAGGTCGCGGCATGACCAGTGCGACGGCCGAACACGTGGGACCCGAACCTCAGCCTGCGATTTTTTCGCTACTCTGGGCAACGCATCTGAAGTTGCTGGCGGTTGCCATCTTGACCATTCTGGCGATCTTTTGGCGCGACGGTGCCGACATGGTCCGGACGTGGTGGAATATCTCCACTTATAATCACTGCCTGCTGATATTGCCGATCCTCTATTGGCTGGTGCAGCAACGACAGGAAGAACTTGCGAAACTCGCGCCACAATTGTGGTTTCCGGGCCTGTTCTTAACGGGTCTCGCATCGCTGGGCTGGATGCTGGGTGAGGCCGCCGGCGTTGCCTTTGCCCGCCATCTCGGATTGCTGATGATGCTCCAGGGCGCGGTGGTGACACTGCTTGGACCAACGGTTGCACGCGGGTTGATATTTCCGCTGGGGTTCAGCTTTTTTCTTGTGCCTTTCGGCGAGGAATTTGTGCCCTTCCTGCAAATGGTCACCGCAAAATTGTCGATGGTCTTTCTGGGCTGGGCCAGCATCCCTGCCTATATCGACGGGGTTTTTATCTCGACACCCACAGGCTATTTCGAAGTTGCGGAAGCCTGTTCCGGGATCAAGTTTCTGATCGCAATGCTTGCCTATGGCGCGCTGGTCAGCAATGTCTGCTTCCGAAGCTGGAAGCGGCGGATGGTGTTCATGGTCGCTGCGGTGATCGTTCCGGTTATCGCCAATGGTATCCGCGCCTTCGGCACCATCTATATCGCCCATCACACATCGCTCGATTTCGCTTCCGGTTTTGACCATATTTTTTACGGCTGGTTCTTTTTCGCGTTCGTCTTGATTCTGGTGATGGCGATTGGCTGGCCTTTCTTTGATCGCAGTATCGATGATCCGATGATCGATGGCGATGCGTTGAGCGAGAAGCAGGATTTGCGGGCAACCAGACAGAAACCGGCCAAGGTGATGGCCGCAATGGCGGTGATCGTTCTGATCCCTATACTTTGGACGTCGGCGCTTGCGGCTCAGGAATCGCCAGTTCCGGATAAAATTGCTCTGCCGGCTGTGGACGGTTGGGAGCTAATAGATTACCGGCCGCTCTACGCCTGGCAACCGGTATTTGACGGAGCCAGTCACCAGCTTTTCGGTCGCTATCGGAACGGATCGACGGGGATGGAAGTCGATCTTTCAATCGCGGTCTATGATCGTCAGGAAGAGGGGCGGGAGATTGTCGGCTTTGGACAGGGCGCTCTTGTCCCGAATACGCGCTGGTCGTGGAATCGAAATCTCGACGCGCCGGAGGGCGCCGCTGCCATAGAGTTGATCGCACCAGGACCGGTGGTTCGCGATGTCGTTACCTTTTACCGGATTGGTGGCAAACTGACCGGCAGCGAGACGGTGGTGAAACTGGAAACGCTGAAAAGCAATATTTTGGGCGGCCCGCAGCAGGCGGTTGCGGTCCTTGTGTCGTCCGAGACAAACCGCGAGCAATCTCCGCGCAAAGCGATCGATGCGTTTCTAGCTGATTTGGGAGCGGTCGATAAATTGGCTGACGAGATGGCGGGGCTGCGCTAGGGCGCACAGCATGTGCGGAATTGCAGGTATTTTTCATTTGGAGACAGCCAAGCCGGTTGATCCCGATCGTCTGCGCAAGATGACTGACATTCTGGCTCACCGCGGACCCGACGGATCGGGCATATGGACTGCACCGGGTGTGGGACTTGGGCATCGCCGGCTGTCGATCATCGATCTGGAGGGCGGCGCGCAGCCGATGCTGACGCTCGACGAAGCACAGGTGCTGAGCTTCAATGGCGAGATCTATAACTTTTTGGAAGTGCGCGCAGAGCTCGAACGGCTTGGCCACCAGTTCCAGACCAGCAGCGACAGCGAAGTCATTCTTTACGCCTGGCGGCAATGGGGTGTGGATTGCCTGAAGCGGCTGAACGGTATGTTCGCTTTCGCGGTCTATGACCAGCGCACCCGGCAATTGCTTTTGGCACGTGATCGCCTGGGCGTGAAACCGCTGTTTTACGCGCCGGTTTCGGATGGCAGCATAATATTCGGATCGGAACTGAAAGCCCTGCTCGCCAATCCGTTGTTGCGCCGGGAACCCGATATCACCGCGGTCGATGATTATCTGGCATTTGGTTATGTACCGGACCAGACATCGCTGCTGAAGGGCGTGAAAAAACTCGCCGCGGGCCATTATCTGCTGCTCGAGCAAGGCAAGCCGGAACCGGCATCCGTGCAATATTGGGATATGGATTTCAGCCAGCGGAACAAAGCGTCGGCCAGGGTTCTCGAAGAGGAACTGGTCGAGTTGCTCAAACAGGCCGTGGGTTCGCGGATGATCGCCGACGTACCGCTGGGGGCCTTTCTCTCCGGCGGGGTCGACAGCAGCACGGTAGTTGCCCTGATGGCCGAAAATAGTCGCCGAGCGGTTAAGACCTGCTCGATCGGCTTTGATCAGGAGTCGCTCGATGAGACGAACTTTGCCCGACTGGTAGCGGAGCGTTTCCAGACCGATCATCGCGAACGTATCGTGGCGGCTGATGATTTTGGCCTGATCGACACGCTTGCGGATCATTTTGACGAGCCCTTTGCCGATGCCTCTGCCTTGCCGACCTATCGGGTAAGCGAGCTGGCACGCGAGACAGTGACCGTGGCGCTTTCCGGCGACGGTGCCGACGAGGCAATGGCGGGCTATCGCCGCCATGTATTTCACCACGCCGAAGAACGAGTGAGGGGGCTGTTGCCGCAGTCCTTCCGGGGACCGGTATTGGGTTGGCTGGGATCGGTCTATCCCAAGGCCGACTGGGCGCCGCGTCCGTTTCGCGCCAAGTCGACTTTGCTGTCCCTCGCGAGAACCGGGCCCGAAGGCTATGCCGAAGCGGTCGGGGTGACCACGCCGCCGGGTCGCCAGCAAATCTATTCCGATGCGATGCGGCGCGATCTGGGTGACTATCGCGGTGAGCATCGGATGATCGACCTGATGGAAAATGCTCCGGCCCAAAACGGTTTGGATCAGGCACAATATGCCGATATGAAAATGTGGCTGCCGGGTGATATATTGACCAAGGTCGACCGGACCAGCATGGCAGTGGGTCTCGAAGCGCGCGAACCATTGCTTGATTACAAGCTGATGGAATTTGCCGCGAAGCTGCCAACCAATTTGCGGGTGCATCGGGGACAAGGCAAATATCTCCTCAAGAAATCGATGGAACAATATCTTCCGAACGAGATTCTCTATCGGCCGAAAATGGGTTTTGTTACCCCGATCGCGCAATGGTTTCGCGGACCGCTGGCCGACCAGGCCCGGGATATAACCAGCGGCGGAA
>NZ_JBATHY010000169.1:0-1844 GCF_049667325.1 Parasphingorhabdus sp.
CGCCCGATCGTCATCTTCGCCGAAGGCAGCCGCGCCCGCCACGGCGAACGCCCCGAACTGCAGACCGGATTTGCCGGCATCTACAAGCTGATGGGCATCCCTTTGGTCCCGGTCGCTCTGAACAGCGGCATCGTCTCTCCCCGAGATACATTCGTCCAGAAAAGCGGCGTGATCACCTATGAAGTGCAACCCGAGATCGAACCGGGTCTCGACCGCGATGATATCCGCAACCGGGTGCATACAGCGATCAATATGCTGAACGATTGAGCGCTGCGGGACTCTTTAGGTCTTGGCATTCTGGAATGGCCGTCCGAAAGCCGCCTATTCGCTGCGCAGCGCCTCGATAGGGGACAAGCGCGAGGCCCGGATGGCGGGATAACCGCCAAATACGAGGCCAACCACAGCCGAAAATATGATCGCACCAATCGCAACATCAACGCCGATCGGAACCGGAAAATCGGCATAGACGGTGAGCGCTGTGCCGCCTGCGATGGCCAGAAACAGTCCCATCACGCCGCCGATCACGCAAAGCACGGCCGCTTCTACCAGAAACTGGTTGCGGATATCGCTCCGGCGCGCGCCGAGCGCCATGCGCAGGCCGATCTCGCGAGTGCGTTCGGTTACACTGACCAGCATGATGTTCATGATTCCGATCCCGCCGACCAGCAACGAGATAGAGGCAATCGCGACCAGCACGATCTGGAATATGCCGGTCACCTGTGCTGACTGTTTCATGAATTCCTCTGTTGTACGGATCGTGAAGGGTTCGACATCCTTGCCCCGCACCTTGTATCGGTCCCGCAACAGCCGCCTCATGTCGCGCTTGGCCTGCGGCAACGAAACGCCGTCCTCGAATCCGACGAACAGCACCTGCAGGTCATCGGGCCCGGCCAGAGTATCTCCGGAGAACCGCTGCCGGACGGTCGAAAGCGGCATGATCGCGATATCGTCATTGTCATTGCCAAAGCTGGAGCCTTTCGATTCCAGGATCCCGATGACGGTAAAGGGCGCCCGGTTGATCCGCACCGACTCGCCAATCGGATCATAACCACCGAATAATTTCCGCGCGACGGTCGGACCCAGAACAACCACCCGGGCTGCGGAGCGGACATCGGCGTCGCTGATAAAGCGGCCATTTTCGGTGTTGATATTGGCGACAAGAGCATAGTCAGCAGTTGCTCCGACAGCACTGGTAGTCGCGTTCCGGCCCGCGACAACCAATTGGATATTGGTGCGGAGCTGCGGCGCAATATTGGCTACCCCGCTTATCTGTTTTTCGATCGCCTTTGCGTCGCGCATCGTCAACCGTCCGCGGTCAAATGTACTGCGGCTGCCTTCGCTATCGGGCTGGGCGAAAATAATCGCCATGTTGGAGCCCAGCGCATTGATAGACTGCATCACCGAAACCTGCGCGCCCGATCCCACGGCCACAGCAAGAGTGACCGCAAACACCCCGATCATCACGCCGAGCGCGGTCAGGATCGAGCGCATCAGATTGGTGCGCAGCGCGGTCATCGCGATGGCGACATTGACTAGCCATGCCGAGGCTTGCTGGGCGAGGCCTGCCATCAGGACACTGGAATCCGTCGGTTCATTGTCGCCTGGTCATCGAGTATCTTGCCATCGCGAAACTGGATCCGGCGCTTGGCATGGTCGGCAATGTCCGCTTCGTGGGTGACGACGATGATGGTGATCCCGCTATCATTCAGTTGTTGAAAAATCTCCATGATGTCCGCGGAAGTCTTGGTATCCAGCGCACCGGTCGGTTCATCCGCGAGCAGGATCAGGGGATTGGTAACCAGCGCCCGCGCGATGGCAACGCGTTGCTGCTGACCGCCCGACAG
>NZ_JBATHY010000170.1:0-10147 GCF_049667325.1 Parasphingorhabdus sp.
GCGCGGACGCTCTGGTACCGGGTGATGGATGAACTCGGCGCAAAAGAAGAGCGTTCCAAGATGCTGCGCACCCATTGCCAGACATCTGGCGTGTCTCTGACCGAACAGGATCCCTATAATAACGTGATCCGCACCACGATCGAGGCGATGGCCGCAACCCTGGGTGGAACCCAGTCGCTGCACACCAACGCGCTCGATGAAGCCATCGCGCTCCCCACCGATTTTTCCGCGCGTATCGCCCGCAACACGCAAATTGTGCTGCAGGAAGAGGCCGGGATAACCAAGGTCGTCGATCCACTGGGCGGCAGCTATTATGTTGAGGCGCTGACCGATGAGCTGGTCGAGAAGGCCTGGGAGATTATCGAACGCGTCAATGCCGAAGGCGGTATGGTGAAAGCGGTTGCCGATGGATGGCCCAAGGCGATGATCGAGGAAGCCGCTGCCGGTCGTCAGGCCGCTGTCGACAAGGGTGATGCGGTGATTGTCGGGGTGAACAAATATCGCCGCGAAGAAGAAGATGCGATGGAAACGCTGGACATCGACAATGCCAAAGTCCGGCAGGGACAGATTTCACGGCTTGAAAAAATGCGGGCCGAACGTGACGAACCGGCCTGTCAGGCGGCGCTCAAGGCACTGACCGAAGGCGCGAAGGGCGAAGGTAACGTGCTGGCCCTGGCTGTTGATGCCGCGCGACAACGCGCCTCGCTCGGTGAAATATCCGACGCCATGGAAGCAGTCTTCGGCCGCTACGAAACCTTCCCGACGCCGGTCAAAGGCATTTATGGCAAGGCTTATGCAGGCGATGCCCGCTATGCGATGGTTATCGAAGGCGTCGATGCTGTATCACAGCGTCTTGGTCGCAAACCAAAGATACTGGTCGCGAAGATGGGGCAGGACGGCCACGATCGCGGTGCCAATGTCGTGTCGAGCGCCTTTACCGACATGGGCTTTGACGTGATTTCCGGCCCCTTGTTCCAGACGCCTAGCGAAACGCGTGATCTGGCGCTGGCGGAAAATGTCGATGCGGTCGGTGCGTCCAGCTTGGCTGCGGGTCACATGACTTTGATCCCAGAATTGATCAATCTGCTCAAAGAGTCCGGACGCGGCGATATCAAGATTTTTGCCGGCGGCGTTATCCCGCCGAAAGACTATGAATTTCTCCGTAAATCCGGTGTGGTCGGAATCTATGGACCGGGCAGCAATATTGTGGAATGTGCGGCGGATATTTTGAGGTTACTGGGGCATAATATGCCGCCAGAAGGGGAGATTGCGGAATGAGTTTGGACGAAACAGTTAGTTCCCCGGCGCAGGCCGGGGCCCAGACGATTGCTCAGGACCATTCTGGACCCTGCCCTACGACAGGGAACGAAGTCCGCAACGACTGGACCCGCGAGGAAATAGCGGCTTTGTTCGACCTCCCGTTCGACGACCTGATATTCCTGGCAGCCACCGTCCACCGCGCCAATCACAAGGCGGGCCAAGTGCAACTCTCGACCCTGCTCTCGATCAAAACCGGCGGCTGCCCCGAAGATTGCGGCTATTGCAACCAGTCCGCCGGCGCGAAATCCGGTCTCAAGGCGGAAAAACTGCTCGACGTCCGTACCGTGCTGCAATCCGCAGCGCAGGCCAAGGACCGTGGCTCTTCACGTTTCTGCATGGGCGCGGCGTGGCGCAATCCCAAGGACAAGGATATGCCGGCGATCATCGAAATGGTCCAGGGCGTGCGGCAGATGGGTATGGAAACCTGCATGACGCTGGGCATGCTGAGCAAGGAACAGTCCGAAATGCTGTCCGAAGCGGGGCTGGATTATTATAATCACAATATCGATAGCTCGCCGGAATATTATGAGAAGGTAATTACTACGCGGACTTTCGGTGACCGGCTCCAAACGCTGGAAAATGTACGGAACAGCGGCATCAATGTCTGCTCCGGCGGGATTGTCGGGATGGGCGAGGAACGCGTTGACCGGGTTGGGTTTGTCCATGCGCTGGCTACCCTGCCAAAGCATCCGGAGAGCGTTCCGGTGAACGCGCTGGTCCCGGTCAAGGGCACGGTGCTCGGCGACATGCTTGCCGATACGCCCTTGGCGAAGATCGACGATATCGAATTTGTCCGCACGATTGCCGTAGCGCGGATCACCATGCCTGCCTCGATGGTCCGTCTCTCCGCAGGCCGCGAAAGCATGTCGGAAAGCACCCAGGCTTTGTGTTTCCTCGCTGGTGCCAACAGTATTTTCACCGGCGACAAATTGCTTACCACCGGCAATGCCGGCGATGATTCGGATCAGGCTCTGTTTGAGAAGCTGGGGTTGGTGCCGATGGCAGCGGAGCCAAGAGAAGTTCAACTAGAGGCAGCTGGATAAACTATGTTCAAAAAAATTCTGATCGCAAACCGCGGCGAAATCGCCTGTCGGGTTATCCGTACCGCCCAGAAAATGGGGATCAAGACGGTCGCCGTCTATTCCGATGCTGATGCGCGCAGCCCCCATGTCAAAATAGCGGATGAAGCTGTCCATATCGGTCCATCGCCTGCTGGCGAATCCTATCTGATCGCCGACAAGATCATTGCAGCCTGCAAGGAAACCGGCGCAGAAGCGGTCCATCCCGGCTATGGTTTCCTGTCCGAACGGACCAGCTTTGCGCAACAGCTTGCCGACAATGACATTGCTTTCATCGGGCCACCGATCAACGCCATTGCGGCGATGGGTGACAAGATTGAGTCCAAGAAACTGGCCGAGAAGGCCGGTGTCAGCGTTGTCCCCGGCCATATCGGCGAGATTGACGATACCGAACATGCCGTAAAGATCGCCGGCGAAATCGGCTATCCGGTGATGATGAAGGCCAGCGCTGGCGGCGGCGGCAAGGGCATGCGGCTGGCGTGGAATGAAAAAGACGTCCGCGAAGGATTTGAAGCGACCAAGCGCGAAGGTCTGGCCAGCTTTGGCGATGACCGCGTGTTTATCGAGAAATTCATCGAGCAGCCGCGCCATATCGAAATCCAGGTGCTCGGCGACAAGCGTGGCAATGTCATCTATCTCGGCGAACGCGAATGTTCGATCCAGCGGCGCCACCAGAAGGTCGTCGAAGAAGCGCCATCGCCCTTCGTCGATCCAGAAATGCGCAAGAAAATGGGCGAACAGGCGGTCGCGCTTTCGCAGGCTGTAGGCTATTATAGCGCCGGTACCGTCGAGCTCATCGTCGGCGCGGACAAGAGCTTCTATTTCCTCGAGATGAACACCCGTTTACAGGTCGAACATCCGGTCACCGAATATATCACCGGTCTCGATCTGGTCGAACAGATGATCCGCGTCGCTTATGGCGAGAAATTGCCGCTGACCCAGGACGAGGTCACGCTGACAGGCTGGGCAATCGAAAACCGTGTTTATGCCGAAGACCCTTATCGCGGTTTCCTGCCATCGACAGGCCGTCTGGTCAAATATCGCCCACCGGAAGCCGAAGAAGGCATTCGCGTCGATGATGGCGTTGCAGAAGGTGGCGAGGTCTCGATCTTCTACGATCCGATGATTGCCAAGCTGATTACCTATGGCGATACCCGCATCGAGGCGATCGACCGCCAGATCGATGCGCTCAACCGCTTTGAACTGGTCGGCCCCGGCCATAATATCGATTTCCTCTCGGCGCTGATGCAGCACGAGCGCTTCCGCGCTGGCAATATCACCACCAATTTTATCGCCGAGGAATATCCTGAAGGTTTCCAGGGCGCCCCGGCGTCCGATGATTTGCTTGCCAATCTCGCTGCCATTGGTGCGTTTGCGGCCACAGCCCATGCCGACCGCGCGCGCCGGGTTGACAGTCAACTCGGCAAGCGGCTCGACCCGCCATCGCAATGGCAGGTCAAGATCGGCGACAAGATCATGACCGTCTCGATTTCCGAAGAGGAAATTGCGGTCGACGGCGCGCCGGCGGATCTGTCCATGGAATATACACCGGGCGACAGCCTGATTCTCGCCGAGGTGGCAGGCAAGCCGCTTTCGGTCAAAATTGCGAAAACCGCTGACGGATTCGCGCTCAACAGCCACGGCGCGACCCACAAGGCCCGTATATTGCCTGCCCATGTAGCAAAACATGCCAAGCACATGATCGAGAAAATCCCGCCCGATCTATCCAAGTACCTGCTCTGCCCGATGCCCGGCCTGCTGGTCGCGCTGCATGTCGGGGAAGGCGAGGCTGTCGTCGAAGGCCAGCCTTTGGCGGTGGTCGAGGCAATGAAGATGGAGAATATCCTGCGCGCCGAAAAAAATGGGGTGGTCAAGAGCGTTTCGGCTGAACAAGGGGATAGCCTTGCCGTCGATGCGGTGATACTCGAACTGGAATAATCATAACGCTTGGGGGAGGGCAATGTATGGCCAGTGAGGCTGCCGTCGCGGCACAACGCGAGCCGACCGACAAGGAAATTCGTCTGGTAATCGGGGCATCATCCGCCGGCACCATCTTCGAATGGTATGATTTTTTCATCTACGGCACGTTGTTCTATATCATCGGGCCGACATTCTTCCCCAGCGGAAATCCGACTCTTGAAATTCTGATGGTGTGGGCAACCTTCGCCATCGGGTTTGGCTTCCGTCCTGTCGGTGCAATTCTTTTTGGATTTCTCGGCGACAAACTGGGACGCAAATATACCTTCCTGGTCACGGTGACCCTGATGGGCATTGCGACTGCCGGTGTCGGGCTTATTCCAAGCGCAGCAACCATTGGGCTGGCGGCTCCCCTGATCGTTATTTTTCTGCGGATATTGCAGGGGCTTGCACTCGGCGGCGAATATGGGGGCGCAGCAATTTATGTTGCGGAACATGCGCCAACCGAAAAGCGCGGATATTATACAAGCTATATCCAGGCGAGCGTGGCCGGCGGATTTGTCCTGTCGATCGGCGTTATATTGGCGTGCCGATTCCTGATCCCGGAGCAGGCGTTTAATGACTGGGGCTGGCGCATACCGTTTCTCTTGTCGATCATCTTGCTGGCCATATCGCTCTGGATGCGGCTAAAACTTAACGAAAGCCCGGTCTTTCAGGCGATGAAAGCCGCGGGTGAAACGGCGGGCAATCCGTTCGTCGAGAGCTTTACCTATCCTGGAAATAAAAAACGCATTTTTGTGGCGCTATTCGGGATCACAGGCATTCTGACCACCATCTGGTACACCGCCTTTTTCTCGGGCATGTCGTTTCTGCGCGGACCGATGAACATGGAGGCCCAGACTGTCGACATCATTTTGTTCGGCTCGGGTTTGATTGCGATGTCCTTCTATCTCATTGTAGGCAAATGGTCTGACAGGGTCGGCCGCAAGAAACCGATTATCATCGGCGCTCTTCTTACCTTGTTGTTGTTGTTCCCCGCTTTCTGGGGACTCGGCCAACTAGCCAATCCCGGGCTGACGGAATCCGCCCGCGTGAATCCGGTGCGCGTCGAGGGCAGGGCCTGCAGCACCGACCCGTTTGCCGAACTGTTCAGCCGGGAGCAGAGTGATTGCGGCAAAATTCTGGAAACTCTGACATCAGCCGGCGTTTCCTACTTGCTTACCGACGCCAGTGAATTACGCCTGAGCGCTGGTAGCAACGCGATCGCCATCGAGCCCGCATGGCTGGAAGATGGCGCTGCGCGAAGTAGCGGGATCCGCGATGCGCTTGCCACGCAGGGTTATGACTTTGCCAAACAGCAACCGGGCATGACGAGCATATTGGGGATTGTTGCAATCTTGCTGGTTCTAGGCGGCTTGAGCGCGTTGACCTACGGCTCCGTTGCGGCGCTGCTGTCCGAAATGTTTCCGGCCAAAATCCGCTACAGTTCCATGTCGATACCTTATCATATCGGGGCAGGCTATCTGGGTGGCTTCCTGCCTCTGATCGCCGGATATATTGTTGCGCGATCAGGCGATATTTACGCCGGCCTCTGGTACACATGGGTCGTTGTCGCATTTGGGGTGGTCGTTGCATGGTGGGGCATACCGAAAGACCCTGAAGCGGCCCTCGACGAAGCGTCATAAAGACCGTATCGCTGGCTTCATGAGTGACGCACAACCAATCATAGCGCCCACCGCTATAATAAGGCTCGATACCGACGCTCTGTTGTCAAACTGGCGCAGTCTCGGCCGTCTGTCCGGACAGGCAAAAGCGGGCGCAGCGGTAAAGGCCAACGCCTACGGTCTTGGTGCGCGCGAAGTTGTGCAAAAACTGGTTGCAGCAGGATGCACTGATTTTTTTGTCGCCAATTGGCAGGAAGCGCAGGAGATCGAAGACCTGACCGCTGGCCAAGGATCAGTATCGGTACTCAACGGCGTCCGCCAATCGGACATGCCCTTCGCCCTGCAATCGCCGGCAAAGCCCGTTCTCAACAGCCTCGAACAGCTTGCGCGCTGGAAGCAATCGGGCAGACCCTGCGATATTATGATCAACAGCGGAATGAACCGCCTCGGGATCAATTTCGAAGATCTTGACAACGATCTTTTTTCCGGAATCGCGATCGATATCGTTATGAGCCACCTGGCCTCAGCCGATCAGGATGGTCCGCAGAATGCGGAACAACTCGTCCGGTATAAAGCTGCGCTGAAAATCGTATCCGGCAAGCGCACGAGCCTGGCTAACAGCGCCGGCATTGCACTGGGCAGCGATTTCCACTTCGACCTAACTCGCCCCGGTCTCTCGCTCTATGGTGGTATTCAGCGACCGGAATTCCGGGACGTCATCAAGCAAGTAGCTGTTCCGCAGGCGGAAATCATCCAGATCCGTCCGCTGCGATCTGGCGACAAACTGGGATATAATGCCCAATATGTTGCGGATCGTTCGCACGATATCGGCATTTTGGCGATGGGTTATGCCGACGGATATTTGCGTAGCTTTTCGAATCAGGGCTTTTTCAAGCATCAAGAGCAACTGCTACCGGTACTCGGCCGCGTCTCGATGGACCTGATCGCGATTGATCTGGAGAGCGCACCCGACCTCAGGGAAGGGGACTGGGTCGACTGTGAATATGATCTGGGGACCGCCTCTGCACAATCCGGCCTGTCGCAATATGAACTGATCACCGGTCTCGGCAATCGATTGGCGCGACAGTGGACTTAGTGCAATAACACCGGCCCGACCAACGCAGTTGCACAAAACAATAAAATTGCGCGGAATCCCTGCATAACAACAGAAGTTGCGGCATAGCACAAATAGGTTTAGTGCTGGTGCAACATGCAATTAAAGGACGGTTAGAAATCCCGGCAACCTTCAGTGTTTCTAACCCATCGGGAGCTTATATGGCCAAGTCGAAGAAAAAAATTCAGGACGGTCCGATTATCATAAAAAAATACGCCAATCGCCGCCTCTATAACACCCAGACATCCAATTATATCACCCTCGATTTTCTCGCCGACATGACCCGCAAGGACCAGGATTTTATTGTCGTTGATGCCAAAACCGGGGATGATATTACTCATAATGTCCTGACCCAGATCATCGTCGACGAGGAAAGCAGCGGCAAGCAGATGCTCCCTGTCAAATTCCTGCGCCAGCTGATTTCCATGTATGGAAACAGCATGCAATCCCTGATGCCGTCCTATCTGGAAGCTTCGATGGACAATTTCCGCAAAAACCAGAAGCAGTTCCAGGAAGCGGTTGAAGGGGCACTCAACAAAAACCCGTTGGGCCAGATGGCCGTAAAAAATCAGAAGCAGTTTCAGGAAGCGGTTGAAAATGCCTTAAAGGCAAGCCCGCTGGCCGGAGTGTTTGAAAAAGCGTTGAGCCTCGGTCAAAATGATCGCGACGAATCCGACGATGAGCCTGAGACGAATCAGTCCGAAAAGGATATCGAGATCATGGAGCTTAAAAAGCAACTGGCCGATATCCAGTCCAAAATTGACAAGCTCGATATCTGATCACCGGAAACCAATAATCCGCAGGAAAACCCAGTGAAGAAAAATGCTCTTTCAATCACCCGCGAAGATGATTTTGCGGGATGGTATCAGCAAGTGATTGCCGAAGCCGACCTCGCCGAAGAATCCGGCGTGCGTGGTTCCATGGTCATGCGCCCCTGGGGCTATGGCATCTGGGAGCGGGTGCAATTTCTGATGGACCAGCGGATCAAGGCCGCCGGTCATGAAAATTGCTATTTCCCGTTGTTCATTCCGCTCAGCTATTTCGAGAAAGAGGCCGAGCATGTCGAAGGCTTTGCCAAGGAAATGGCGGTAGTCACCCATCACCGTTTGATGAAGGGCAAGGATGGCGGGCTGGTCGTTGATCCTGATGCCAAGCTTGAAGAGCCGCTTGTGGTTCGTCCGACTTCCGAAACCGTGATCGGCACCGCCTTTGCTCGCTGGGTCCAAAGCTGGCGCGATCTGCCGGTGATGATCAATCAATGGGCGAATGTTGTGCGCTGGGAAATGCGGACCAGAATGTTCCTCCGGACCACCGAATTCCTCTGGCAGGAAGGCCACACCGCCCACGCTACCAAGGCCGAAGCGATGGACGAAACGCTGATGATCCTGGAGCTATATCGCGATTTCTCCGAAAATGTTCTGGCGATGCCGGTCGTTGCTGGTGAAAAGCCGGAGAATGAACGCTTTCCCGGTGCTGACGCGACCTATTCGATCGAAGCGATGATGCAGGACGGCAAGGCTCTCCAGGCCGGCACCAGCCACTTCCTTGGCCAGACCTTTAGCAAGGCGCAGAATATCCGCTTTCAGGACAAGGAAGGCGAATTTCAATTTGCCTATACAACCAGCTGGGGGACTTCGACCCGTCTGATCGGCGGCGTCATTATGACCCATGGCGACGATGACGGATTGCGCGTGCCTCCGCTGATCGCGCCTTATCAAGTGGTGATCGTACCGATGCTCCGCGACAAGCCGGAAGACGACGAAGTGCTCGACTATTGCAAGGCACTGGCGAAAGACATCGCCAAGCTCAGAGCCTTTGACGAACCTGTTCGGGTGAAGCTGGACATCAGCGGCGCCAAGACCCAGACCAAACGCTGGTCGTGGGTGAAGAAAGGCGCGCCGGTCATATTGGAAATTGGTCCGCGCGATATGGCAGAGGGCAAGGTTGCGATGATCCGTCGCGATGCGCTCTATCAGGATAGCGGCAAGCTGGACACGAAGTTTCTCGCCAAGGCTGATTTCATCCCCGAAATCCCTGAATTATTGGTGGAAATCCAGTCCAGATTGCACGACGAAGCCGATGCGCGGCTGCAATCAAATATTACCCGCGGCTTTGTAGAATGGTCGGAAGTCGAGCGTTTCTACAAAGAGAATAAAAAATATCCGGGCTGGCTCGAAGTGCAATGGTGCAAGGCGACGGGCAAAGAGCTGGACGCGATCGAGGAACGGCTCAAGAAACTAAAGCTGACCATCCGCAATGTTCCGGTTGAAGCCGCGCCGGTCGACGGCCAGTGCATTTTCTCCGGCAAGCCGGCACTCGAGCGCATCATCATAGGTAAAGCTTATTAATGGCAGGTCCCAAAAAATCTCACAAACCGAAACAGGTTCCCTCACGCCAGCAGATACTGGATTTTATAGAGCAATCGGAGCGGCCTGCAGGACGACGGGAGATATCAAAAGCCTTTGGATTGCGGGGGCCGGACAAGATCGCGCTCAAGGCTTTGCTCAAGGACATGACCAAAGAAGGTTTGCTCGCCGGAGAACTGGGGCGGGCTTTGCATAAGGTGGGCGGCCTGCCTAAGATCACCGTGCTCAAGATTGTCGAGATCGACGGCAATGAAGCGATTGGCATTCCCGAACGCTGGGATGACGAAAGCGCTCCTGCGCCGAAGATCAGGATCAAGGAAAAAGGGCGCCGCGCTGCATTGGCGATCGGCGACCGGATTCTCGCGCGGACCGAAGAACGCGGACAGGGCCATATCGCTTTTCTGATGAAGAAACTCGCCCAGAGCAACGAAATGCTTCTGGGTATCGTCGAGAAAGACGAGCGCGACCGTTATTGGCTGAAGACGGTTGATCGCAAAATTCGGCGCAGCACGCCGATTATCGAACTGGGCGAGGCAAAACCGGGCAATCTGGTGCTGGCCGAACCGCTCAAACGTGGCTCAGAGGTCAAGGCACGGGTGAAGGAAATTTTGGGAGATCCATTTGCTGCGAAGTCTTTCAGCCTGATTGCTATTCACAAATTTGAAATACCGCTGCATTTCCCCGATG
>NZ_JBATHY010000171.1:0-2479 GCF_049667325.1 Parasphingorhabdus sp.
ATTGCCCTGGCCTGGATGCACTTTGCGGTGCGCCAGATGGAACAGGAAGCTTCGGGCGTTGACCAGCGGTCGCTGCCGGAATTCCCGGAAATGGCGGATATCCATGACGAGAAAGTCCATAAGGAAACCGCCAGCAAGACTCTCGACCAATGGGAGCCCGAGGACCAGGAATTCTGGGATGACAAGGGTGCCAAAATTGCCCAGCGAAATTTGTGGATTTCGATTCCCTGCCTGTTGCTCGCCTTCTCGGTGTGGATGGTCTGGTCGGTGGTGGTCGCAAAACTGCCGCTAATCGGTTTTGACTATTCGACCGATCAACTGTTCTGGCTGGCGGCTCTGCCGGGCCTGTCGGGCGCGACTTTGCGGATTTTCTACAGCTTCATGGTACCGATTTTCGGTGGCCGCCTGTGGACCACGCTGACGACTATGTCGCTGCTGATTCCGTCATTTGGCATTGGCTATGCGGTGCAGAATCCCGACACGCCATATTTCATCTTCCTGGTACTGGCGCTGCTCTGCGGTTTTGGGGGCGGTAATTTCGCTTCCTCGATGGCCAATATCAGCTTCTTCTTCCCCAAACGACAGAAGGGCAATGCGCTCGCGCTTAATGCCGGACTCGGCAATGCCGGTGTATCGGTCATGCAGTTCCTGGTGCCGATCGTTATCACCCTGGGCGTATTCGGCTTCATGGGCGGTGAACCGCAGGTTACCACCGACGGCGGCGAGCTCTGGGTCCAGAATGCCGGCTTTATCTGGGTACCGTTCATCCTGATCAGTTCGGCGCTGGCGTGGTTTGGCATGAATGACATTGCCTCGGCCAAGGCGAGCTTTGCCGATCAGGCGGTGATTTTCCAGCGCAAGCATAACTGGATCATGTGCTTTCTCTATACCGGCACGTTCGGGTCGTTCATCGGCTATGCCGCCGGCTTCCCGCTGCTGACCAAAATCGCCTTCCCCGATGTGGACTCGCTGAAATACGTCTTCCTCGGTCCCTTGGTCGGTGCGGTTTCAAGAGCCGCTACCGGCTGGATCTCCGACAAATGGGGCGGCGGACGGGTTACCTTCTGGACCTTCCTGTTGATGATCGCGGCGGTCGCTGGTGTCCTCTACTTCCTTGGTATCAAGGAACAGGAAGGCGCGTTCTGGGGCTTCTTCGCGATGTTCATGCTATTGTTCTTCGCAACCGGCGTCGGCAATGCCTCGACCTTCCAGATGATCCCCGTGATCATGCGCAAGGAAATCGGACGGCTGATGCCCGGCCTGCCCGCCAACGAGCAGCTGCGCAATGCCGAGAAGGAATCGGCGGCGATCATCGGTTTCACTTCCGCCATCGCAGCCTACGGGGCGTTCTTCATCCCGAAAGCCTACGGAACGTCGATCTCGATGACCGGCACACCAGATGGCGCATTATGGGCATTTCTGATCTTCTACGCCGGCTGCGCTTTCGTCACCTGGAACAGTTACACGCGGCGCGGCAGCCTGCTCCACGATATCGAACGGGGACGCGAAGCTGCCAGCCCCATCCCTGCGACCGTATGAACCGAGGAATCTGAAAAATGAGCCATCTTCTCGACCGTCTGACTTTCTTCAAGCAAACCAAGGCACCCTTTGCCAATGGCCACGGCGTGACCACCGGCGAAGACCGGAGCTGGGAGGACGCCTATCGCAAGCGCTGGCAGCATGACAAGGTCGTGCGCTCGACCCATGGCGTGAATTGCACCGGCTCCTGTTCGTGGAAAATCTATGTCAAAGGCGGGATCATTACCTGGGAAACACAGCAGACCGATTATCCCCGGACCCGGCCCGACCTTCCCAATCATGAACCCCGGGGCTGCCCGCGCGGCGCAAGCTATAGCTGGTATATCTATTCGGCGCAGCGGCTGAAATATCCTCTGGTCCGTTCGCGGCTGGTCCGCCTGTGGCGCGAAGCGCGCAAGACCATGAAACCGGTCGCTGCCTGGGCGTCTATCGTCGAGGACAAGGCCAAGCGCGCAAGCTACACCGGGATTCGCGGTCATGGCGGCTTCATTCGCGCCCATTGGGACGAGGTCACCGAAATCATCGCGGCGGCCAACGCCTTTACCGCCAAGAAATATGGCCCCGACCGGGTGATCGGTTTCTCGCCGATCCCGGCGATGTCGATGGTCAGCTATGCCGCTGGTTCGCGCTATCTGTCGCTGCTCGGCGGCACCTGCATGTCCTTTTACGACTGGTATTGCGATCTCCCGCCATCGTCGCCGCAAACCTGGGGTGAACAGACCGATGTTCCGGAAAGCGCCGACTGGTATAATAGCGGCTATCTGATGCTCTGGGGTTCCAACGTTCCGCAGACCCGGACCCCCGACGCGCATTTCATGACCGAGGCACGCTATCGCGGCGCCAAGGTGACCGTGGTGTCCCCGGATTATGCCGAAGCCACGAAATTTGCCGACATCTGGCTCAACCCGCAGCAAGGCACCGACGCCGCTCTGGCGCTGGC
>NZ_JBATHY010000172.1:0-2479 GCF_049667325.1 Parasphingorhabdus sp.
TTGGCTTCAACGCTGTCAAAGGCACCATATACGATGCGCTCTGCGGTGGATTTCTTACCATCCATCATCAGGTTGTTCATGAATTTCGAAAGGATCAGATCCTTGAATTTTGGATCGGGTAAAATGACCCGCTTTTCGGGACGACGACGACGTGACATATCTTATAACTCCGAAACTGAATTATTTAGGACGCTTGGCGCCATATTTCGAGCGGCTCTGCTTACGGTCCTTGACACCCTGGGTATCGAGAACGCCGCGCAGGACGTGATAACGCACACCGGGAAGATCGCGAACACGACCGCCGCGGATCAGGACAACACTATGTTCCTGAAGGTTATGACCTTCACCGGGAATATAGCTGATGACCTCGCGCTGGTTGGTCAGGCGAACCTTGGCAACTTTACGCAGAGCGGAGTTTGGTTTCTTTGGAGTCGTTGTGTAGACACGGGTACAAACGCCGCGTTTCTGCGGGTTGGCTTCCATGGCCGGCACCTTGGACTTCGTCTTCTGGGGCACCCGCCCTTTACGGACGAGCTGGTTGATCGTTGGCATAAAGTCTTCACCTTATAGTAGATTATCCTGCAAAATGCAGGGGTTACTCTCACCGTCCAATAGGGCGGCAAGTGTTTTGCCTATGTAAGTTTTCTGCGGCGTCGAGCGGAGCCCGAAGAAGCGGAAGCGCGGCCCTTAGACGGGATTCGGGCTGGGGTCAAGGGGATGGGTCGAGGATTGTGTCACACTCAGGTTCCCGGTCGAAGTTACATATTACTGCTTCGTATATAGTCCAAAACGTCGATAATCGGATCAACCAGCTGCCCGAACTTATCAACCGGCTTCGAAAGCTCTGTAAGCATTCTTACAATTTCTTGCGAGCCATCTGGCTACAACCCGTAAAACCCGCGATTGCCCCTACCCCGCCAGCGACTTCTCGATATCCGCAACCGGCGAGTTGATCAGCGTCTTGGCCTGTTCCAGCACGATCTTCTCACTCACTTCCTGATGCAGCAGCGGCCTGATCTCGCCCAGCGTGTCGGGATCGGCGACCAGGATCAGCCGGTCGAACGCGCCCTTGTGGGCGTAACCATATAGTCGCTCGGCGATCTGCTTGGAGAAGGTCGCCTCCATGCTTTCCTTCGCCGATTGCTCGGGTGGCGATTTGCCGGAGGGGCCTTCGCCGGCCAGATTGCCGGGCGCCCAGTCTTCCTCATGCTCGAGCGATCCGCCCCGGACATGAAAGGTCTTCGCCTCGCTGCCGGTGGCGATAACGACAAATGTGTCTTCGGGAAAATTAAGCGTGCCCATGTTGATGTCCTTTTCTAGGTTCAGACAATCAACGCATCGGCAGGAGAAAGGATGCATTATCGGGTCGTCCGAGGTGACCGGATGGGATGGTCAGGGCCTTCGAGACTGGCGTTTCAACCGCTAACCGACAACCGCACCCCGATAGCGCGCAGAACACCCAACAAAGTCTCCAGCGTCATATTGCCATTCGGCCCCAGCGCCTTGTAAAGCGCCTGCCGTGTGATCTTGCTCTCCGCGGCCACCGCGGTCATGCCCTTGGCTCGGGCGACGTCATTTAGCGCAATGCGGATCAGCGCGGCGTCATTTTCTTCAAAGGCGACCCTCAGATAGGTCGCGATCATTTCCGGATTGTCGAGATATTCCGCAGCGTCAAATTCGGTGGTGACTGCCATCTTGCTATCAAACCTCGCTTGCCAGTTTCTTCGCCTTTTCAATATCGGCCTGCTGCGACTTTTTCGAGTCACCGCACAGCAGAATGACCAACTCGCCCCGGCGCTCGGCAAAATGGAGCCGGTAGCCCGGACCGTAATTGACGCGCGCTTCGCTGACGCCCTCGCCCACCGGCTTGACATCTCCCGGATTGCCAAGCGCAAAGCGGTTGATGCGCATGATTATTCGCGCCCGCGCTTCATGATCCTTCGGCTTTCCCAGCCACTTGGAAAAGGTCCCGGTCTGCCGGATTTGCACAGACGTAAACTATAGATGACAAGCCTATCGCTGTCAACTACAGATGACGATGGCCGAAAAGATTGCATTGCTTATCTTGGAAAGGCTCCGGATTGCGGATCAAGTTCGGGATGATATAATGGCCGAAACTGTGGTCCTCGTCTTCGTTGTCGCCCTCGTCTTCGTCATGCTGAACCTGGTTCAGCATCCATCCCGCGCCAATCACAGCCGGTGATTCGGAAGGATCGATCCTCAGCCAAAGACTAGCGCTGCCAGACCCCTTCCGGGTGACGAGCGGGGATACGAGCCTCATCCCCTAACCGCTTGGTACAAAACAAAAACCCTTTGCGACTTCGCGGCTTCGCGCGCCAAATGAGATCGGGGCCCGCCGCCAGAGAAGTCGGGATTCGAGCATTTTTGGGCAAGACGGTGTCCGGTATCGCTTTCCTACACGGCGGCGATTTGGTAGATATATTGCTGGCTCTTTGACATTTTGCCAAGCCGGGTTTCG
>NZ_JBATHY010000173.1:0-4118 GCF_049667325.1 Parasphingorhabdus sp.
ACCATTCCGTCGATTGCCAGCAGAGCATCACGGCATGCCCCGAAGGCGCCGACGCCGGGAAGAATGATACGATCTGCCCGAGCAACCATTTTCGGATCAGCGGTCACAGACACGTCCCCGGCACCGGCGGCGATCAGTGCATTGTGGACACTGTGCAGGTTACCGGCGCCAAAATCGATCAGCGCTATCGTCTCAGCCACCCAGCTGCCCCTTGGTCGAAGGAATCGCATCGCCCTTGCGCGGATCACGCTCTACCGCCTGGCGCATTGCGCGGGCAAAACCCTTGAAGATGCTTTCCGCAATATGGTGGTTATTTTCACCGTAGAGCAGCTCGATATGGAGGGTTATCCCGGCCGCATCGGCGACACTGTGGAACCAGTGCTTGAACATTTCCGTGTCCATCTCGCCCAGCCGTTCCTGCGTGAACGCCGCGTTCCAGACCAGATAAGGCCGCCCGGAAATATCAAGCGCAACCCGGCTCAACGTCTCGTCCATCGGCGAATAGGCATTGCCGTAACGCACGATCCCGGCCTTGTCGCCAAGCGCCTGATCAATCGCCTGCCCCAGCGCGATGGCGCTGTCTTCGGTGGTATGGTGCTGATCGACGTGCAGATCACCCTTGATCCGCAATTTCAGGTCAATCAGGGAATGGCGCGAGAATTGTTCGATCATATGATCGAGAAAACCGATCCCGGTAGACACGTCATATTGACCGGTCCCGTCGAGGTTCAACTCGACAAAAATCTCGGTTTCCTTGGTATTTCTTTCGATTGTCGCGGTTCTCATGCAACTGGCCTATAAAGGCTTGAGCAAATCAGGCAAGAATTTCGCGGCCTTCGGCGATGCGAAATTCATTTTACGCCCTTGACCCGATGCCCGCTTCGCGCCACCTAGGACAAATGAGCGATGATGCCCCCGATAGCCTGATTCCTTACGACGAAATCGTACAGGAAGCCCTGCGCGCCGTCGTAAGCCGGGTGCTGGGACAGGTCGTCAAAGACGGTCTGCCCGGCGAGCATCATTTTTACATCACTTTCAAGACCCGCGCGCCCGGCGTCGACATCCCGGACCATCTGATCGCAAGGTTTCCGGACGAGATGACGATTGTCATCCAGAACCGTTATTGGGATCTGAAGGTTGACGAGGACCGGTTCGAAGTAGGCTTGAGCTTCAACCAGATCAGCTCGATGCTGCATATCCCGTTCGCGGCGATCACCTCCTTCGTCGATCCGGCGGTCGATTTTGCGCTTCAGTTCCACGTTGACGAGGTCGAAGGCGAGATAGACGGCCATGATCCGGCGGAGAATGACGGCGACACGGAAGCGGTCGAAGTCGCTGATGACGGCTCCAACGTGGTGACGGTGGACTTCGGCAAGAAAAAGTGAGCGGGACCCGCATAGAAACCGATTCTCTTGGCGAGATCGAAGTACCAGCCGATGCCTATTGGGGAGCGCAGACCCAGCGCAGCATCGAAAATTTTCCCTTCCCGCGACAGGAACGCATGCCGATCCGGCTGATCCATGGCCTGGCCGTTGTCAAACAGGCGGCAGCACGGGTCAATGGCATCCATGGCCTCGAACCGGAAATTGCCGCTGCGATTGAAAAAGCGGCAAATGCCGTGCGGACCGGCGCATACGACAATCAATTCCCTCTGACCATATGGCAGACCGGGTCGGGAACCCAGTCGAACATGAACGTCAACGAAGTGATCGCCGGTGTTGCCAACGAGGCGATATACGGCACCCGCGGCGGCAAATATCCGGTCCATCCCAATGACCATGTCAATCGCGGTCAATCGTCCAATGACAGCTTCCCTACAGCCATGCACGTAGCCGCAGCGCGGGCGCTGGAAGTCGAGCTGTTCCCTGCGCTGGAACAGTTGCACGACGCGCTGGCGGAAAAGGCACAGCAGTGGAAGTCTATCGTCAAAATCGGCCGCACCCATCTTCAGGACGCCACCCCGCTCACTCTGGGACAGGAATTTTCCGGCTATGCGGCGCAACTGGTCGCCGCCCGCGACCGGGTCGAGAGCGTCCTGCCCCGGCTGCACAGGCTGGCACAAGGCGGCACGGCGGTGGGAACCGGCCTCAACGCACCGGAAAATTTCGGCGAGAATATCGCCAAGGAAATCTCCAAGATCACCGGTCTGAAATTCACTTCCGCCCCCAATAAATTTGCCGAACTGGCGGCGCATGACACGATGGTGGAATTGTCCGGTTCGCTGAATACGCTGGCGGTTTCGCTGACCAAAATCGCCAATGATATCCGGCTGCTCGGGTCCGGGCCGCGTTCCGGCCTCGGCGAGCTTGATCTGCCCGCCAATGAACCGGGCAGCTCGATCATGCCGGGCAAGGTAAATCCGACCCAGTGCGAGATGCTGACCATGGTCGCGGCGCAGGTCATCGGCAATCACCAGGCGGTGACCGTCGGCGGGCTGCAGGGTCATCTGGAACTCAATGTGTTCAAGCCGCTTATAGCCGCCAATGTGCTGCGCTCGATCGAGATCATGTCGATCGGCATGTCGAGTTTCGCCGAGCGCTGCGTCGAGGGACTGGAGGCCAATGAAGCGCGCATCAGGGAGCTGGTTGATCGCAGCCTTATGCTGGTCACCGCGCTTGCCCCGGTTATCGGTTATGACAATGCGTCAAAAATTGCCAAGCATGCCCACGCGACCGGCCAGACTTTGCGTAGTGCGGCATTGGAACTGGGTCTCGTCGACGAAGCGACATATGACAAGCATGTCCGTCCCGAGACCATGACGGGAAACAAGCAGAGCTGACAGATGCGATGATGAACAGTCCCCTCGACAATACCATCGACAAGTCAGTCGATACCGCCGGCGTACTGGTTCGCCAGTTGTGGAAAATCTGGGAAAGCCTGGTCGAGATGGTTCCCGGGATGATCATTGCACTCGTCGTGTTTCTGGTCACATGGCTGGTTGCCAGCTCCGCAAGCCGGATTGCCGACTGGATCACCAGAAAGCGCGAAATGAGGCCGTCGCTCCGCGCCCTGATCGACACGCTAATCCGGATTGCAATCTGGATTTTCGGGACGCTGATCGCGCTCACCATCTTGCTGCCGGGCCTGACCCCCACCGGCCTTATCACCGGACTGGGCCTCGGCACGGTTGCGATTGGTTTTGCATTTCAGGATTTTTTCGAAAATTTCCTGGCGGGAATTTTTATCATGGCTCGCAAAAAGATGCGGATTGGCGACTATATCAAGGCCGGTGATATCGAAGGCACGGTAGAGATGATCCGGTTGCGCGACACCCATATCCGCAAATTGTCGCGCGAGCTGCTGATCGTTCCCAACACCCATATGTTCAAGAATACGCTGGAAATACTGACCGACGAAGCATCGCGTCGTCACGAGATCACTACCGGCGTGGCCTATCATACCGATCTTGAACAGGCGCGCGAGGTTATCCGCAAGGCGGTTGCGTCGGCAGATGGCGTTGATCCCGAGCGACCGGTGGATGTGCTGGCAACCCAGTTCAATGACAGTTCGATCGATTTTACCGTGCGCTGGTGGTCCGGCAGTGATATTGCCGCTATGCTGGACAGCAGGGATTCCGTGGTCCGCCGGATCAAGATCGCGCTCGACAAGGCCGATATTGAAATTCCCTTCCCTCAGGTTACCCACAATTTCCGGGAACCGATCCGGCTTGAAAGCGATGGTAAGAAATAATGTCGATAGTCAGAAATATATTCACCACATTGGTCGGTAACGAAGCGCGCAAACACAGCAAGGGCCACGGTCTGCGCAATTTCGGCCTCGGCATGATCGCCGCCCGTCTGGCGACGCGCTCCATCCCCGGCGCGCTGCTGGTAGGCGGGGCATTGATCGCCAAGAAACTCTATGATGATAAAAAAGAGGCCGAGATGCTGCCTGCTTCCGAGGCGGTGATTGATATTGAGGGTCGGCCGGTGCCGGAGGAGCGAGAGGGCTGAATAGGGGTTGTTGGGTGTATTTGGTGAACTGTCACCGTAGTTCACAGTAAATTAGTGCACTGTAACCCTAATTCGCATCCGCAACCACGTCGTCCTGAGGAAGATTGATGAAGGTAAGATTGGAAGTCTCGTTAGAGCATGCGGTAGCGTTTCTTTCTGATCCGA
>NZ_JBATHY010000174.1:0-4290 GCF_049667325.1 Parasphingorhabdus sp.
CAGTAAGGAGCTGACAAAATAAACAGGTGTCCTTCCTGAGTATGCTCGCCTTGGCCGCTATCTCCGCACAATGACAAGTTCGCCGGATATTTGAGTGAAGTCAAAGGTACGGAACGCCTGCAGATGATGTTCCAATTGCTGGCGTCACGCCAATGTCAACGAGTGCCGTTTAGACTGCATTCATTGATATCACTTTATGTCCGCTATTCTAACTTATAAGCAATAAGCAGACAGGCAGAAACCCACCCAAAACCGGACATCTCCCTTATCGAAAAACCCCGACGACCGGGGAGGTCGACGGGGCGGTGGAACGGCGGGTCGCATTGTCGTTCCATCGTTGACACTAACACGCAGGGATTTGGTTGGATTGTATAAAATGGACTTACTGGTAACCACCCAGTTTGGGACATCCAGCGGTTTCATGCTTTTCGCCATTAGCGGACTATCGGCTAATTCTACTTTTGAGCTCACGACCCAAAAGCAGAAGCCAGCCCCATAGGGGCTGGCTTCCCATCAAATTTCAGTTTTCTCTGCCAGTGTTAAGGCATCTTCGATATCTACACCCAAATATCGAACAGTGTTCTCAATCTTAGAATGACCCAGTAGAATTTGGATCGCGCGAAGGTTGCCGGTAGCTTTGTAGATGATTGATGCCTTAGTCCGGCGAAGCGAATGCGTTCCATATTGTTGCCGCTGCAAACCGATTGCAGTGACCCATTCATCGACCAAACGCCCATATTGCCGGGTACTGAGATGCTTCGAGTGATCAATCCGGCTTGGGAAAGCGTAATCATCATTTATACCCCCACGTCGTTCCAACCATGCCAACAGGCTTGCACGAGCGTCAGTCGCGATTTCAAACTGGACAGGTCGGCCCGTCTTGCGTTGGACAACTGTTGCACGACTTCGAACTTCGGCCCCGGCTACTAAATCACCGATCTTTAGCTCAACCAAATCGCATCCTCGTAATTTGCTATCAATTGCGAGGTCGAAAATTGCTCTGTCCCGTATCCGTCGTTCACGGTCGAGAAAAAACCTGATCGCCCAAATTTGCTTTTGTGTAAGCGGTCGTTTTACGCCAACGTTCTTACCGGCATTCCAAGGACGCCTATTTAAGGCTCCGGGATCAAATTCTGATATACCCATGTTATTTCTCCTTCGGCCAGAATGGCCGAAGGGTTAGATACACCTGATGTCTGACCGCAGTTCTGGGAGCGTATGCCGGCCGGCTGCTAACGGCGCTAGAAGCAGACCGACCGCTTTGAGGCTAAATCCACCGATCAGGCGTCGGTGAACGACCGAAACTGGGTGGGAAGCGGACATTGAGATGAGCAATCGTTAATGTCCGCCACATCCCGAAAGCGGACAGTAGCTTCGGCCGTTTTTATCGGCTGCAACTGCGTTAGTAGTGGCATGGCTGGATTCGGGAATTCAAAATGTTCAACCCAACATTCTACCTATGAGAACTTCGAGATATGGGCCCCACTTTGGCTGATCATTTCGCTATCCATTGTCTTCCCCAATAGACAGGTAGAAATTGTAAGTCATATTGGGCAGTCATTCTGCATGAAAGCGCAAACTGATCCGAAATTTGCAGACGTTATCGACTCGATTGAATATAGTCCGATCGCCACGGTAATTAGCGACCCGAATCTGCGCGACAATCCGATTGTGGCGGTTAACGAACCATTTTGTGAACTAACCCAATATCCGGCCGAGGAAGTTTTGGGCCGAAACTGCAAATTTCTGGCAGGAGAACAAACTGAACCTTGGTTGACCGACAAAATTCGCGAAGGCGTGATCAATCACCGACCTGTGATGGTCGAAATTTTGAATTACAAGCGGGACGGGACGCCGTTTCGTAATGCAGTCCTGGTGGCACCCATTTTCGATAAAGCCGATTTGCTTCGATACTTCATAGGTACACAGGTTGAATTGCCGGAGGCGAACTGGGAGATGTTTTCCGTGCGAAAGCAACAGGCTCGGTCGTTGGTCAAAAACCTCTCCAAAAGGCAACGACAGGTGTTGCAAAAAATGGCCAAAGGCGAACGTACCAAGCAGATTGCCTATGAACTGTCGCTCAGCGAAAAAACCGTTGAGATGCATAGAACATTATTGTTCCGAAAAGTTGGTGCCGACAATGTTGCCGATGCGGTTCGCGTCGCGATCGATGCGGGCCTCTGATCTCAAACTACAGGGTTTACCCTTGCAGGGTTAATCCTAGCTTTTCCATTACTCTACATAAGTTCAGATGCACCGCGTCATAGCGATGTGATAACAGGGTGATTATCTCCCTGACGTCACCCCGCCATAAAAGCAGGAGTGCCAACATGGAAACTATTAGCCTAGCGCAATATTCCTTAGTGTATAATGCGTTTTCATTCACCTTTGCAACGATGGCTGCGGCCACTTTGTTCCTATGGTTCGGACGGTCGCAAGTCGGCCCGGCCTATCGAACCGCATTGACGATTTCAGGCCTGGTCTGTGCCATCGCGGCCTATCATTACTTTCGGATTTTCGAAAGTTGGGGCGATGCGTATGAGGCGAAAGACAACGTATTGCTGGTCACCGGCGTCGCCTTTAACGATGCGTATCGATATGTCGACTGGTTGTTGACAGTCCCGCTGTTGCTTATTGAATTAATACTCGTGATGCGGCTTACACAGGATGAAACAACATCCAAGTGCCTTCGCTTGGGCTTTGCTGCTGCGCTGATGATCGTGCTAGGTTATCCGGGTGAAATAGCCGACGACAACGGAACTCGCGCGCTTTGGGGCACGCTTTCCGCAATTCCCTTCCTCTATATTGTATGGGAATTATTCAAGGGTCTTGGCGAGTCCATCGAACGGCAGCCAGCCAGTGTACGTAAGCTGGTCAAGGACGCGCGTTTAATTACTTTTGCATCATGGGGGTTTTACCCGATCGTTTATATGGTGCCATACACCAACCTGAGCGGCGGCTCGGTCGAGACCGCGGTGCAAGTAGGATACACGATTGCGGACTTGATTGCCAAGGTCGGCGTCGGCATCCTGATCTACGTGATTGCCGTTCGCAAAAGCGCGATCGAATACCCTGAGCTGGCCAAATCGAACTAGGCATGAGCGTGCGATATTTCCGATCGCTATCTAGCCGACAGGGGCAGGGTCCGTTGACCCTGCCCCGCTTTTTTTTCAGGTTCGGGTTTGATCAAAACGGTGATGTGAGTCCGTTAATTTTGTCCGTTTGCTTTTTAACCCTTTTCGCGATGGTACAAGATGATGAAGTTCTTTCCTTTATAACGCTCGCAGCATGCTTTTCTATGCTCGTCATCGGCATGCCGCACGGGATGTTCGATTATGTGTCGTTGCGTCACAGGAGTGGGGGTAGCATTCTCAAACTGGGTGGATGGATCGCATTATACTGCACTACGGCAGCGGCCGCCTTGATTGCATGGCAGGTCGCTCCCCTCTTATCCCTTGCGGCTTTTCTGATACTAGCCGTTGCTCATTTCTCCGAAGACTGGGCCCAAAAACATTCAAAGTTATTTGCAGTTGCCATGGCGGTAAGCGTGATTGCGCTTCCCGCCCTCACTTATCCAAACGAACTATCTGCAATATTCGGTTTGGTAGCCGGCAAGGATGCAAGCATGCTTACAGACATAGTTCGTCTGATAGCGCCTCTATTCGGGCTGATTTCGTTAATATTGGTAGCGATTGATTTCGCCGACAAGCAGACGAGCCAAGCGTGGCGTAATATTTTTCTATTGTTATCAGCCTTGCTCCTTCCTCCAGCCATAGGATTTGCGGTCTTCTTCTGTCTTTATCATTCGCCGCGACACTTTGTGGAAGGCTATAGTGATTTGTTGGACAAACAATATGATCAACGAAAGTTTTTTCTTTTTCTGACGCTGGGTTCGGGCGCGGTCTATTTGTGCGTCCAATTTGTGCAACCGCATGCGTTGTCACATCAAATACAAATAGCGGCCATATTTCAGACGTTCGCCATCCTGACCGTACCACATTTTTTGATGCCTTTAATAAAGACGACGTCTCTCAAACATCCCACTCTGGCGTAATCCTAACGTCCGCTTTGATCCATTGCGAACACTCTAACCGGGAGTTACGGTAACAGGCGCAACAACCCCCCATTTGACTTGTTTTCTCCCGGCCCTATCCCTCCCGCGCAATCAAAATTCCGGTCACCAGTTCCAGATCATCCGGCTTGTCCACATCAATCGCCGCTTCCGCAATCGGCAAGATAATCGGCTCTGCCCAGAGCCCCATGCGCCGACCCGCCTGCGCCATCGCTTCC
>NZ_JBATHY010000175.1:0-17145 GCF_049667325.1 Parasphingorhabdus sp.
ATGTGTTGGCGCCTGCCGATATGGTGCTGCACTCCATTGCCCATTTATTTGCCGACGGGGATATGGCGGGCGGGCTACGGAACCTTTGGGATATCAACCTGCTGCTGCGGGAGTTTTTCGACGCGGAAGAAGATTTCTGCGCAGAACTAAGTCGCCGCGCAAAAACCCATGGTCTGGTGCGGGAGATGGAGAGAGCTTTGCGCCTTGCAGCGGTCATCTATAAAATGCCAGTCTACGAAAATTGTGCCGGCCAAACCAAGTTTGCCGACTATCTTTATGTCCGACGGCTCCTCGCTCGCGACGGATATGGCCGGGAAACCCGGAAATTGACCCGCTTCGCATTTTACGTGCGTTCCCATTGGCTGCGAATGCCGCCGCTACTGCTGGCGCGGCATTTGTGGACCAAATGGCGCAAAGGCGGAAAATCCGCGAAATGAACCCGGCGATATTGCGATAAACAGGCTGGCTTAAGCCCGGATTGCATGGCATTAGCCGCTCCAAATGGCCGAGATGTGGCCGCTATTGACCAACTTGTTCCGGAGTAACCCGATGACAGATCGCCCGCTTGCCGCAATCATCCTCGCCGCCGGACAAGGCACGCGGATGAAATCGGAAACGCACAAGGTACTGCACCCGATTGCTGGCAAGCCGATGCTCCACCATCTGCTCGATACTGTCGATTCTATCGGCGTCGAGCGCACGGTCATTGTGGTCGGCGCGCGCCGGGAGCAGATTGAAGCGAGTGTCGAAGGCCGCAATGTTGCTATTGCGGTGCAGGATGAGCAATTGGGCACCGGTCATGCGGTCGCCCAGGCGCATGACGCGCTCAAGGGTTTCGCCGGTGATGTGCTGATCCTCTACGGTGATGTCCCGATGGTCAGCGCCGATACCATGCGCGACATGATCTATCGTCTGAACAATGGCTCTGACTCGCGCGCGGTTGTGCTGGGCTTTCGTCCCGAAGATGCGGGCGCTTATGGCCGGATTATCGCCGACGATCAGGGCGAAATCGGTAAAATGGTCGAGTATAAGGATGCCGATGAAGGGGAGCGCAGGGTAAATCTGTGCAACAGCGGCCTGATGGCGGCGCGCTCTACCGACCTATTCATCATGCTCGACCAAATCAGCAATGACAATGCTGCGGGCGAATATTATCTGCCTGATATCGTCATGCTGCCGGGCCAGAAAAGCGCGGTCATCGAAGTGGATGATCCTTCTGAAGTTGCCGGGGTGAACAGCCGGGCCGAACTGGCCGCGGTCGAAGGCGCGTGGCAGGTCCGTCGGCGTGAGACAGCCATGGCCGATGGTGTGAGCTTGATAGCGCCAGAAACTGTCTGGTTCTCGTATGATACAAAAGTTTCTTCAGATGTTGTGATAGAACCAAATGTGATATTTGGTCCGGGTGTTTCTGTCGCCAGCGGCGCAAAAATATATGGCCATAGTCATATCGAGGGTGCGACCATCGGGCCCAATACCAATGTTGGTCCCTTTGCCCGCCTGCGTCCCGGTGCAGTGCTGGAAGAGGGCTCCAAGGTCGGCAATTTTGTCGAGATGAAGAAAGCCACGCTGGGAAAAGGTGCCAAAGCCAATCACCTGACCTATCTTGGTGACACCGATGTGGGCGAGGGTGCGAATATCGGTGCGGGTACTATTACCTGCAATTATGACGGCTATTTCAAGTATAAGACCGTGATCGGCAAAGGGGCGTTTATCGGCTCGAACAGCGCGCTGGTGGCACCAGTAACAATCGGCGAAGGAGCGATTGTCGGGGCAGGGGCGACGCTGACCAAGGATGTGGCCGCTGGAGACCTCGCTTTGGTGCGCGCCGAACAGACGGTGAAAGCAGGTTGGGCAGATCGTTTCAATGAAGCGAGTGCGAAGAAAAAAGCCAAGGGGACGAAATCGTGAACCGGACCAGAGCCATTGCTCTGGTCGCTATCATGCCGATCATCCTCGGCGTCGCTGCTTGCAGCGCCCAGGCACCAGCAGAGCAGGCGGAAGCGCCAATGGAGCCGAACAGGAATCCGGCAGCGCCGGTTTCTCCACCAACAGCGGACGAACCGGGCCAGGCTGTCCCTGAAAAGGTCAACGCAATCGGGTTCTGCAGCGCCAAGGAGCCGGTCATATTTTCATGCCAGCTTAAAGGTCGGAAAGTCGTATCAGTTTGCGGAACCGAAAACGAATCAGGAACCAAGACTGCGCAATATCGTGTTGGCGTCCTTGGAAAATCGCCAGAACTGGTTTGGCCAGGAATTGCAGGAAAAGACAGGCTCACTTTCGCGTCCGTTCCCTATTCGGGGGGTGGCGAGGCCCAGATTAGTTTCGCGCGCGGTGATGTGACCTATGTCGTCTACAGTCGGATGGTGAGAACCAATTTTGAAGCCGGCGAACCGAATCATCCCGAAATGACCGATGGGATCTTGGTGCTGAAAGGGAAAAAAACCGTCAGCGACCTTGTCTGCGCGGATCGCGATGTGGTTCCGGTGGATTATGATTTGGCCACCCAATATGCCAACCGGTCCGATGAGGCTTTTGTCATTCCCGGCGAATAGCCGGGTGGGGGCAGATCATCGCCTCAAGCCACGTCTTCGAGAAAAACAAAACCACTACTGGCGAGCGTTGTTTTCTTGGTATCGCGTGGTAGAGGCAGAAAATCACCGATTGCAATAATCAGTTCATCGCTGAGCAGACGAAAAAGAAAGTCCGAAAAACCATGTGCGGAATTATTGGAATTGTAGGCAAGGAACCTGTCTCGGATCGCCTTGTCGATGGTCTGAAGCGCATGGAATATCGCGGCTATGACAGCGCCGGTGTCTGCACCGTGCACGACGGCCAGCTGATCCGTCGCCGCGCAGAGGGCAAGCTTGCCAATCTGGTAAATGTTCTCAAGACCGACGATGCAGCGGGTAATGTGGGAATTGCCCATACCCGCTGGGCGACCCATGGCGCGCCGACGACCAGCAACGCGCATCCCCACGCCACCGGCGAAGTGGCGCTGGTGCACAATGGTATTATCGAGAATTTCAAGAGTTTGCGCGAAGAGTTGACCGCGCGGGGACGTTCGTTCGAGAGCGAGACGGACACCGAAGTGGTCGCGCATCTGGTGAGCGAGCAGGTTGAGGCGGGAAAATCTCCGCAAGACGCGGTACAGGCCATCCTGCCGCAACTGCGCGGTGCCTTTGCCCTGGCCATTGCATTCCGATCCCAGCCCGATCTGTTAATCGGCGCTCGGCTCGGGTCGCCTCTGGTTGTAGGCTATGGCGACGGCGAGACCTATCTGGGGTCCGATGCCTTGGCGCTAGCTCCCTTGACCCAGAGAATAGCCTATCTCGAAGAAGGTGACTGGGTGGTCATCACCCGCGAAGGCGCGGTCATTTATGACGAGGACAACGTTCAGGTAGAGCGTGAAGTAACAACATCGGGTGTATCCGCGGCAACGATCGAAAAAGGCAATTATCGCCATTTCATGCAGAAGGAAATTTTCGAGCAACCCACCGTGGTTGCGCAAACTTTGCAGAGCTATATTCGCCCACTGGAACAGCAGGTAGCGCTGCCGCAAATGGATTTCGATTTGCGCGATATCAAGCGGATCACCATCGTCGCCTGCGGAACCAGCTATTATGCCGGGATGGTTGCAAAATACTGGTTCGAAACTTTCGCCCGCGTGCCGGTGGATCTGGATTTCGCATCGGAATTCCGCTATCGGGATCCGGTGCTCGAGCCGGGAGGCCTTGCGCTGTTTATCTCCCAGTCAGGCGAAACAGCCGATACGCTGGCTGCGTTGCGGCACAGCAAGGAAAATGGCCAGAAAATCGCGGTTGTGGTCAACGTCCCGACGAGCAGCATGGCGCGCGAAGCGGATTTGTTGCTGCCGACCCATGCCGGTCCCGAAATCGGCGTCGCTTCAACCAAGGCATTTTCCTGTCAGCTAGCGGTGTTGGCTGCGCTGGCCGCGCATCTGGCGGTGGTGAAGGGCAAAATGACCCGCGACGAAGAACGGGAAGTGGTCAAACATTTGACCGAAGCGCCGGCTGCGCTCAACGCCGCATTGGCCCATGATGATGATATCGCCGATATGGCGCATCATATCTCTCCGGCACGCGACGTGCTCTATCTCGGCCGTGGTCCGGATTATCCGCTGGCTCTGGAAGGCGCGCTCAAGCTCAAGGAAATCAGCTATATTCACGCCGAGGGCTACGCGTCCGGCGAGATGAAACATGGTCCGATCGCTCTGATCGACGAAGCGGTCCCGGTGATCGTGCTCGCGCCATCGGGACCTTTGTTCGAGAAAACCGTGTCCAACATGCAGGAAGTCATGGCGAGGGGCGGAAAAGTCGTGCTGATCTCCGACGCCGAAGGCATTGCAGAAGCAGGTGACGGTTGTCTTGCGACCATCGAGATGCCGAAAGTCCATCCGCTGATCGCCCCGCTCGTCTATGCTGTACCGGTCCAGCTGCTCGCTTATCATGTCGCGGTTGCCAAAGGCACCGATGTCGATCAGCCCCGCAACCTCGCAAAATCTGTAACGGTGGAATAGTCATGGCAACAAACCCCTCGCTCGTATCCGTCGAAACCGCCAGCGGAAAATTCCAGCAGACGGTCCGGGTTGGAAAGCACGTATTCGTTGCCGATGAACCCGAATCATTCGGTGGCACGGACAGCGGGCCATCACCTTATGATCTGCTGCTTGCGGCGTTGGGAAGCTGCACGTCGATGACGATGAAAATGTACGCGGATCGCAAGGGCATCCCTCTGGAGGCCGTGCAAATTGTGCTGGAGCATAGCCGGGAACATGTTGAAGACTGCGAAAGCTGCAACAATGACGACAACCGGATCGATGTAATCGACCGTTCGATCATTCTTCGTGGCGATCTGACCGACGAGCAGCGTCAAAAACTGCTCGAAATCGCTGAAAAATGCCCGGTCCATCGCACGCTCGAAAACCGGATCGACATTCACACGCTCGAAGTGCGCGAGTGATCACGATGACTTGTGACTGCCATCGCTGCACTCTCTGATTTGAGGTGAGCCTCAAAGTCGCACCGACGCCCTGCGACTACGATTTCTGGATCTCCACACGTGCAGTCTTTTGTGCAATAAAAAATTCGTAATTTCGATCTAAACTATATTCAGAAGTTACAAACGGATGTAAATGAGCCTTTCCTCAAGTAGGCTGTGTAAATGTTTAGTAGTTTTAATACTGATTCGCTGGCGCGTATTAACCGGCTCGATCTAATTGATCTAATGCCACGATTTTCTCCGGTTATTGTCCAGATGATTGTTGCCATTACATTTAGCGGCATCGCTATAGCCGCGCGAGAACTCATCAATAACTGGGCTGTCGGGGCAGGGCCCTTCGCCGTCAACGTTCCTTTCATACTGCTTGCGACGCTTTTCGGCAGGTTTCGCGCCGGGGTGTTGGCGTTGGTTCTTACGACAGCTTATTCCTGGTATTATGTGTTGCCTGCCACGGGCAGTTTCTCATTTGAACACGCGGGGGACGGAGCAAGGACGGTCGTTAACGCAACGACCGGATTGATCGTAGTATGTCTGGGAGATGTGGCCCGGACTACCGGCCGCTGGCTCCTGCTCGAAAAAGAACAGCGAATTGCGGAACGGGACATGCTGCTGGTCGAGGTTGACCATCGCGTGAAAAACAATCTCGCGATCCTGTCGAGCCTGTTGTCACTGCAGCGGCAAAAAAGCGATAATATCGAGGTGAAAGAGGCGCTCAGCAAGGCCGGTGGCCGCGTCCACAGCCTTTCAAAAGCCTATGAGAGTTTGCGCTATGACAATCTCGATAATATTGCTGTGGTCGACATGCGAGACTTTTTGAACAGACTCTGTGGTTCGCTGAGAGAGGCGCTTGCACTTGACGGCAGAATCGAACTGATCGTCGCCGCCGAGCCGTGCCAGCTTTCACGCGATCGTGCCGGTGCCGTCGGGCTTTTGATCAACGAACTGGTCACAAACGCTGTCAAACACGCATTTGTCGATCGCGAGAGCGGTGCCATCACAGTGGAGATGCGCACGATATCCGACGGTGCGGTGCTGGAGGTTCGGGACAATGGTGTTGGCCTGCCCGATATTATTCGCGATGGCGCGCAGGGCACTCAGTTTCTCGAAGCTTTTGCTCAAATGGCGAAGGGTGAACTGGATTCAGAAACCAGTGAACAGGGAACGCGATATATTTGCAAACTGGAAGAAACTCCATAGTGGCGTCAACGGTCCATGGTGGCTGCCATTGCGGTGCCGTGCGCTTCGAGGCGAATGTCGAAACCTCGCCCGAGCTGCTCGATTGCAATTGCTCGATTTGTGCGCGGACGGGTTTTTTGCATCTGATCGTACCGCATCAAAATTTCACATTGCTGGACGGCGAGGGTGTTCTGACCAGCTATAAATTCGGCAGCGGGCAGGCGGATCATCTGTTTTGCAAGCATTGCGGCGTCAAAAGCTTCTATCAGCCGCGGTCGCATCCGGAAAGCTGGAGCGTGAATTATAGCTGCCTTGATACCGGCCACGGACTAAAACCGACCACAAGAGAATTTGATGGCCGGAACTGGGAAGCGGCAAAGACACGATTGTGAAGGCTTCCCCGCAATGAAAAGGCCTGCCGGTTTTATCCGACAGGCCTCTTTCTGATTGCGTTTAACCGGAGCTAGGCGAGATCAAACCGACCTGCATCCATCACCTTGGTCCAGGCAGAAACGAAGTCTTTCACGAACTTCTCTTCATGACCATTTTCGGCGTAGACTTCGGAGATTGCCCGGAGTTGTGAATTGGAACCGAAGATCAGATCGGTTCGCGTCGCGGTCCACAAATCCTTGCCGGTTTCGCGATCAGTGCCGACAAATTCCTCGTCTGCGCTGGTATCGACAACCTTCCAGGCGGTCTTCATATCCAGCAGATTGACGAAGAAGTCGTTTGTGAGCTGGCCGACCCGATCGGTCAACACGCCGTTCTTGCTGTTGCCGCTATTGGCACCCAGCACTCGCAAACCGCCCACCAGCACCGTCATTTCCGGTGCCGAAAGTCCCAGCAGGCTGGCGCGGTCAAGCAACATTTCCTCGGTCTTCACGCTCATCTTGGTCTTGAGATAGTTGCGGAAGCCGTCGGCAAATGGCTCCAGCGGCTCGAAGCTTTCGGCATCGGTCTGTTCGTCACTCGCATCGCCACGACCGCCGGTGAAGGGGACAGGCACGTTGAAGCCGGCGTCATTGACGGCTTTTTCAACCGCTGCCGTGCCGGCCAGCACAATCGCATCGGCCATCGACAGGTCGCCGCGCAAAGAGTCAATTTTGGAGAGTGTCTTCGACAATTCTGCCGGATCATTGACTTCCCAATCCTTCTGAGGAGCCAGGCGGACGCGCGCACCGTTAGACCCGCCGCGATGGTCCGATTTGCGATAAGTCGAGGCCGATGCCCAAGCCGCCTTGACCAGATCGCTCACCGACAGACCGCTGTCCAATATGGCCGATTTGAAATCGGAAATCGCAGCATCTTTGGGCTTTGAACCAGCGGGTACAGGATCTTGCCAGATCAGGTCTTCGGCGGGAACCTCGGGGCCGAGGTAACGTACCTTCGGGCCCATATCGCGATGGCACAATTTGAACCAGGCGCGGGCAAAGGCATCATCGAGCGCGGCCTGGTCGTTGCGGAACTTTTCCGAAATCTTGCGATAGTCCGGGTCCATCTTCAGCGCCATGTCGGCGGTGGTCATCATCGTCGGGACCTT
The DNA here is from genome assembly GCF_049667325.1 of Parasphingorhabdus sp. Lineage (GTDB taxonomy): Bacteria > Pseudomonadota > Alphaproteobacteria > Sphingomonadales > Sphingomonadaceae > Parasphingorhabdus. The sequence continues at coordinate 7,736 of NZ_JBATHY010000175.1, forward strand.
TTTGGAAGGATTCCGCGCGTCGGGCGCCATGTCTTCTTCCTTCTGGTTTATCGGCTGCCACTGTTGCGCACCCGCGGGGCTGTGGACAAGCTCATAGTCATAGTCGAGCAGCAGACGAAAATAGTCGCTCGTCCACTGGGTCGGCGTGTTTGTCCACGCACCTTCGATGCCCGATGTAGTGATGTGGCCTTCGCCAATCTGAGCGGCATCGGTAGCCCAGCCAAAGCCCATCAGTTCCATCGCTTCGGATTCAGGCGCACCGCTTAGCTGGTCGGCAGGAACCGCGCCATGGGCTTTGCCGAAGGCGTGGCCGCCAGCGGTGAGCGCTACGGTTTCTTCGTCATTCATGGCCATGCGGCTGAAGGTTTCTTTCATGTCGCGCGCCGATTGCAGCGGGTCGGGATTGCCACCGGGTCCTTCGGGATTGACGTAGATCAGGCCCATCTGAATCGCCGCGAGCGGATTTTCCAGTGCCTTGCCCTCGTCGGGCAGAATGCGCGTCTCTGCGCCCTGATCAACCCAGAGCTCTTCCGACCCCCAATATATGTCGGCTTCCGGCTCGAACACGTCAGCCCGTCCGCCGCCAAATCCGAACACCGGTCCGCCCATGCTTTCGATCGCGACATTGCCGGTCAGGATGAACAGATCGGCCCAGCTGATATGCTTGCCATATTTCTGCTTGATCGGCCACAACAGGCGCCGCGCCTTGTCAAGATTGCCGTTGTCGGGCCAAGAGTTGAGCGGTGCAAAGCGCTGCTGGCCGCTCGAGGCTCCTCCGCGCCCGTCGCCGGTGCGATAGGTGCCCGCCGCGTGCCATGCCATGCGGATGAAGAACGGGCCGTAATGACCGTAATCGGCAGGCCACCAGGTCTGGCTGTCAGTCATCAATGCTGTGAGGTCTTTCTTCAACGCTTTGTAATCTAGCGACTTGAAAGCATCAACATAATCGAAATCGGCTCCCATCGGATCGGGAGACTTGCCGCCCTGATTGAGAATTTCGAGTTGAAGCTGGTTTGGCCACCAGTCGCGATTCTGCCTGCCGAGAAGGGCGCGGACACCGCCATCGAAGCCCATCGGGCAACCGTCGGGGGAACCAGTTGTTTTCATGTCCATGTGAATATCTCCTATTTTGGTGCTGCGTGTCTGTCGCTAGTCACCCTAGTTGCCTGATATCGAAGAGCCGCGCCGGGATTAAACGAATTATCCCTGTCTGTCTGATCAGGTTAGTCAATTAATCCCGCCTTCGCGGCAATGCCAGATGTGGTGTTCTACCACGATTGACCGCCTCCATGAAGCGGCATATAAGACTATTCTATTACGGAAGGCGGCCAGTCGGGTCGCCTTTTCTGTTTTTCGCGAAAGGAAGCCGATCATGACGATTACTCCATTAATGCCTGTGTACCCGCGTTGTGGATTTCGTCCCGTACGAGGCGAGGGCGCCTGGCTGATTTCCGAAGACGGTAGCCGCGCGCTTGATTTCGCCAGTGGCATTGCGGTCAATTTGCTTGGCCACGGCCACCCGCATTTGACCAAGGCGATACAGGAACAGGCAGCGACCCTGATGCATGTCTCCAATCTGTATGGCAGCCCGCAGGGCGAGAAATTCGCGCAACGTCTCGTCGATACAACCTTTGCCGACACGGTTTTTTTCACCAATAGCGGCGCCGAAGCAGTGGAATGCGCGATCAAGGCAGCGCGTGCCTATCACCAGTCGGCAGGCAGCGACCGGTTCGAGATCATCACGTTCAAAAACGCTTTCCATGGCCGGACGATGGCGACGATTTCGGCCTCCAATCAGGAAAAAATGCATCACGGCTTTTCGCCTTTGCTCGCCGGATTCAAATATGTCGAGTTTGACGATCTGGAAGCTGCTGCTGCGGCGATTACCGACAAGACAGCTGCCTTCCTGGTCGAGCCGATCCAGGGCGAGGGCGGTGTGCGTCCCGCATCGGACGAGTTTATGAAGGGCCTGCGCGATCTGGCCGATAAGCATGGCATCCTGCTGGTGCTGGATGAAGTGCAATGCGGAGTAGCCCGTACCGGCGCGCTTTATGCCCATGAACTATATGGCGTCACACCCGACATCATCGCGAGTGCCAAGGGCCTCGGCGGCGGGTTTCCGCTGGGAGCCTGCCTGGCAACCGAAGAAGCCGCCCGTGGCATGGTAGTCGGGACCCATGGCTCTACTTATGGCGGCAATCCTTTGGCGATGGCTGCGGGCAATGCGGTGTGGGACGTGGTTGCCAACGACGAGTTTCTCGAAAATGTCCGCTCGACCGGTGACAAGCTGCGCGCGGCGATCGAACAGTTTATCGGCAACTACCCGGATATGTTCGTTGGCGTGCGGGGCAAGGGCCTTATGCTCGGCATCATGATGACACAGGAAGCACGCAGCTTCGTAGCCCATCTCCGCGATAATCACGGGCTTCTGACCGTAGCAGCAGGGGACAATACTTTACGGATATTGCCGCCGCTGAATATTGAAGACAGTCATATCGCCATGTTCATCGAGAAATTGTCCGCGGGTGCGGCCGATTATGTGGTTCCTGCGTCATGACCCGACATTTTCTCAATCTCTCCGATGCGGGCGGCGACGCCATAGCCGCGATGATTGCCGATGCAATCGATCGCAAAGCTGCGCGTGCAGACTGGCCCAAGGGCAAGCCCGATGCGGACAAACCGTTGGCTCACCATGTACTTGCGATGATCTTTGAGAAAAGCAGCACCAGGACCAGAGTGTCGTTTGATATTGGCATCCGCCAGCTTGGCGGTACCAGTATCGTGATGGACAGCGGCTCGATGCAGCTTGGCCGCGGAGAGACAGTGGCGGATACAGCCAAGGTTCTGTCCCGGATGTGCGATGCGATCATGATCCGGACAGATGATCATGCGAAGATCGAAGAGATGGCGGCAAACGCAAGCGTTCCGGTGATAAACGGTCTGACCGACCTGTCGCATCCCTGCCAAATCGTTGCCGATCTGCTGACATTGGTCGAGCATGGCAAGTCATTGCCAGGCCTTGAAATTGCCTGGCTGGGTGATGGCAATAATGTGCTCAACAGCATCGTCGAAGCCGCCGGGCTGATGAAATATAATGTCCGGATTGGTTGCCCCCAGGGCTATGATCCCGACCCGAGCTTCATCGAAAAGGCACAGGCTGCGGGCGCGAATATCTCGATTCACCGCGACGAGAATGAAGCGGTCGCCGGAGCGGACGTTGTTGTGGCTGATACCTGGGTGTCGATGGGCCAGGAGCATGTCCACAACAAGCTTGCGGCGATGATGCCCTATCAGGTCAATGACATGATGATGGAACAGGCCAAGCCGGACGCCTTGTTTTTGCACTGCCTGCCCGCACATCGCGGCGAGGAAGTGATGCCGTCGGTCATCGATGGCCCGCAATCGGTGGTCTGGGATGAAGCGGAAAACCGCATCCATGCGCAGAAGTCAGTACTTCGATGGTGTTTCGGCCAGATCTGATGAAGAGCATGGCACCGACCGACAGCATTTTGTCCTTCGCGATCCCGGCAAAGCATTGCCGCGGGCGCGTCGTCCGGCTTGGCCCGGTGCTCGACGATATCCTGGCCGCCCATGACTATCCGCCGGTAATCCGCAATATTCTGGCGGAAGCCGTTTGTCTGACCGCCATGCTGGGTGCGCTGTTGAAAGACGAGGACTCGCAACTGACACTGCAGGCGCAAACAGAGGCTGGCGTGATCAGCCTGCTCGCCTGCGACTATAAAGATGGCGCGCTTCGCGGCTATGTCGAATTTGACCGGGAACGGCTCGCTGCCCAACCGGTAGAGCCCAGTCTCATGGCATTGTTCGGAACAGGCTATCTGGCGATCACGTTTGACCAGCCGCAGCCCCGTGGCCGTAATCAGGGAATTGTACCGCTTGAGGGAGCGAATCTGGCGGAAGCCGTGCAGAATTACTTTTTCCAGTCCGAGCAGATCCCGACGCTGATTCGGGTTGCGATCGACGAAACCGAAGGCGCGGTAATCGCCGGCGGATTGCTGGTCCAGCATCTGCCCGACGGTGAGGATGGCCGCGAGCGACTGCATGTGCGTCTGGACCATCCGGAATGGGAGCATGTCGCGATTATGGGTGGTAGCGTCAAGCCAGCAGAACTCACCGGAATCGAGTTGTCTTTGGAAGAGATTCTATGGCGCCTGTTTAGCGAGAGCGACGAGGTGAGACTTTTGAGCGGTAAACCGTGTGTTAAGGGATGTCGCTGTAATGAAGACCATATCCGGGACGTAATCGCGCGTTTTCCGAAAGAAGATAAAGACGATATGGTCGACGAACAGGGAAATATTGCAATCGATTGTGCATTTTGCAGCAAAACATTCACGATTACGGGTGCGAGTCTGAACAACTGAATGTAACCACGGATGTGTCGTATCACCCGATATGTCGAAAATTTCCTATCGAATGCCTTATTTTGTAACAATATTGGCCGCAATTTCGAACTATAGCAGGATAAGCCTGAGACGATCGACCCAACCAACTTGACAGGAGAATATCAATGAAAGGCTTGAAACTGATCAAAATCATCAGCGCAACAGCCGCCGTCCTGTCGGGGTTTGCGGTTGCCGCTCCCGCACAAACGCCGAGCATGGCTTTGCTCGACGGGTTGATGCATGGGGAGTGGACGCTGAAAGAACGCGGTTCTCGCGCACCGGGCAAGAAAATCTGTCTGGGAAATCCCGAATTGCTACTGCAAATCCAGCATGGCAACGCAAATTGCACGCGATACATCATTGAAAATAGCCCGAAGAAGCTTCGCGTCAGCTATAAATGCGGTGGTGCCGGACATGGCGTTACCCAAATCAAACATGAATCCAGCAGCCTGGTGCAGATATCCACGCAAGGCATCAGCAAGGGCGACCCCTTTACATTCGAACTTGAAGGCCGCCGCACCGGCAGTTGCTAGGTCTAAACCCTAGCGGCAATTTGCGCACAAAACTTGCACCGCGCCTTCAAGGTGATTAGCGGAGCGCATCATGACTTCCGAATCAAAAAAAGCGATTATATTATTGTCCGGCGGGCTGGACTCGATGGTGTCTGCGGCGATTGCGGCTGAGCAGGGCTATCGGCTGATCGCGCTGACCGTGGACTATAACCAGCGGCACAAAATCGAACTCCAATCGGCTAAGAAGATCGCAGAAAATCTCGGTGTCGAGGAACATATCATCCTGCCACTCGATCTTAGTCGCTTTGGCGGATCGGCGCTGACAGCCGATATTGATGTGCCAAAGAGCGGAGTGACCAATGATATTCCGGTGACTTATGTACCCGCCCGCAATCTCATTTTCCTGTCGCTGACCCTTGGACTGGCAGAGGCGAGAGACGCGCGCGATATTTTCATCGGGGTAAACGCGCTCGATTATTCCGGCTATCCCGATTGCCGGCCTGAGTTTATAGAAGGTTTCGAGAGACTGGCAGATCTGGCAACCAAGGCAGGCGATCAGGGCAGCGGCTTTAATATCCAGACACCGCTGCAACATATGACCAAGGCCGATATTGCCAGGGAAGCGATCCGGCTTGACCTCGATCCCGCCTGGAGCTGGTCCTGTTATGACCCTGCGCCCGGAAATCTGCCATGCGGCCTCTGCGACAGCTGCCGTTTGCGGCAAAAGGGTTTTGAAGAAGCCGGGATTGTCGACTCGACGCGATATGCGACTCAATGAGCTACGCGGTCAAAGAAAGGTTCCTGACCCTTCAGGGTGAAGGTGTGCACGCCGGACGCCGGGCGGTTTTCGTCCGTTTCGCCGGATGCAATCTGTGGTCCGGGCTGGAAAGGGACCGTGCGAAGGCGATCTGCCAGTTTTGCGACACCGATTTTGTCGGGCTGGACGGCGAAGGCGGCGGCCGATTCGATACCGCCGATGATCTCGCCAAAGCAGCGACCGAGACATGGGGAAGTGACCGGGACTCGCGATTCATCGTTCTGACCGGTGGCGAGCCGATGCTGCAGATCGATCAGGCTCTGATCGACGCGCTTCACGCCGAAGGTTTTTTCATCGCCATCGAATCGAACGGGACACTGGCCGTTCCGCGCACGATCGACTGGATTTGTATCAGTCCGAAAGCGCGAAGCGAGACGGTTCAACGCTCGGGCGATGAGCTAAAACTGGTCTGGCCGCAGGATGATAGCGATTGGCGGGAGATGGAAGGCTGGGACTTCACCAATCTGCTACTGCAGCCGATGGACGCACGTGGCGATGATCAAGCCAGCCAGGCCAATCTCGAACAGGCCATCGCATTTGTGCAGGCCCACCCGAAATGGCGCCTGTCGATACAGACTCACAAGATTCTCGGCCTCGCCTGACAGGCTATTCGGCAGGCGTTTCTGCCGAATCGGATTCCGTTTCCGGTTTCGTTTCGTCTTTCTTGTCGGGTGCATCGGTCGTTTCTTCACCGGTTTCGTCGATCGCCTTGATCGTGTCGACATCGACCATATCGTCACTGATGGTACCATCAATGACATCAACATCGTCCATCTGCGTTTCGGTGACGTCGTTCGCATCTGGTGCGTCATTTCCGGAACAGGCAGAGATGGTCAGTGCGAGCGCCGCGGCTCCGGCAAGTCTAGAAAATTTTGTCATGATTTATCCTCTTGTCTTCAATGGGTCTGCCTTGGCTACATAGCCTGCGATCAGGCCTGATCAATCGCTTTCAGGAAACCACCGAACGTTTTCTGCAACGCGTCGTCAAACTCTTCAAGCCCAATCGCGATCCCCAGTTGAGCAAGGCTGGTTACCGGAAATTCGCTGATCCCGCAGGGGACAATCCCGCTGAAATGACCGAGGTCGGGATCGATATTGACCGAAAATCCATGCATCGTCACCCATTTGCGAATGCGGATACCGATCGCGCCGATCTTGGCTTCCTGCCCGTCCGGCGTATTGCACCAGATCCCGACACGGCCTTCCACTGCCCGCGCCGAGACGCCAAATTCAGCCAGCGCTGCGATGACCCATGCTTCCAGAGCGTGAACAAACGCGCGGACATCCGAATTGCGTTTCTTCAGGTCGAGGATGACATAGCCGACCCGCTGGCCCGGCCCGTGATAGGTATGCCGGCCACCGCGGCCCGTGTCGTAGACCGGAAAGGACTGGCTGAGCAGTTCCGCCGGATCGGAACTGGTTCCCGCAGTATAAAGCGGCGGATGCTCGAGCAACCAGATCAGTTCCTTGCCATCACCGGTCCGAACCGCCGCATTGCGCGCTTCCATCCCGGACAAGGCTGCCGGATATTCAACCATATCCGGCGAGATACGCCATTCGATATCATGGGGAGGGTTCATAATATTTTCGTGCACTTTTGCTGGCCGGGTGGCAAGGGCTGGTAATCGAGAAATGGACCCGGGAATAAAAATGGTAAAGCTGAATTATATGCAATGCTGGAATGGCGCGATGGCCCTGCTTGGCGCGCATAAGGAAGCAATTCTGGCGATTGCCGGAGTTTTTCTCTTTTTGCCGACCTTTCTATTCGCTCAGTTCGTGGCGCAACCGATTTTAACCGGTGACGAGGACTTGAATGGCTTGCTAGCTGTTTATACACCCTATCTCAACGAGAATGCCCTTGCGATCATGGCATCGAATTTCGTGATAAGTTTCGGCGGTCTGGCGATCTATCTTACCCTTGCACCTTCGCGCAATACCACCGTAGCCGACGACCTGATCACCGCGCTAAAAGCTTTTTTGATCTATCTGATCGCCAATCTGCTGACCGGTTTGCTGGTATTGCCGGGTTTATTCCTGTTCGTCCTTCCTGGCGCGTATATATGGGCTCGCCTGGTGCTGGCGCCGGTTGTGATCGCCGACCGAGGGGAGCGCAATCCCGTTGGAGCGATCAAGAAAAGCTGGTCTTTGACACAGAATAATGGTTTTTCGATCTTGCTGTTCATCCTGATTATCGCGGTGACCGGTACGATCACCATAGGCGCCGTGCAAGCAGTCGTCGGCATCATTGTCGGTCTTGCGACTGGCGGCGCCGGCTGGCCATTTATTGAAAATCTGGTGGCTTCGCTTACCGGGACGGCCTTTCAGCTTGTCCTCGCTGTCATAATTATGTCCGTCTATCTCGAATTGACGGGTAAGAAGCGCGACGTCACGGAAGTGTTCAACTGAGTATCGGCACGTGAGGCGCGGCTGTTTCCGGCAAATGGCCGGACAGGCGCGGATCCGGCATCATGTCCATTTCCTGCTTGAAAATGCGGAAGCCACATTGCTGATAAAAGGGCAGGGCGCGCGGTGAATCCTGGGTGCAGGTGTGCAGCCAGACGCGTTTGATGTCGTCCCGCCAGGCCTTTTCAAGCGCCCGGTTCATCATCCAGCGACCGTGGCCTTTGCCGTTCATCGCGGCAATCAACCCGAAAAAGCCGATTTCACATTGAGCAGACTCCCGGAAATCCAGTTCGATGAAACCGACCTCCGCGTCACCATCTCGGACGATATGAATCTCGGTTGCCGGATGATGGAGGATCGCTTCAACTTCATTTTCGGCCATCAGCAACCGGGACGACCACAGCCACGGTTCCCCGACCGCCCGAAATAATGCCAGATAATCCGCAACCGGCGGCTTCATCCATTTTTCCAAAGAAAGGCTGGATCCGATCGGGTTCAGGACCGGCTTTTTCAACATCTCCAGATGCGTGATGATGGTCGCGATCTGGCCTCTGGGAACGTCCCGCGGTAGTTTTGCAGGGCTGTTTACAGCCATTTGGCTTCTGGCGGCAGACTCATCAGTATCGCGTCGACATTGCCGCCGGTTTTGAGACCAAAGGCTGTCCCGCGATCATAGACCAGATTAAATTCGGCGTATCGCCCGCGCCAGACGAGTTGCTGTTGCTTGTCTTCATCGCTCCACTCCATCCCCATCCGCTTGCGCACCAATTTGGGAAATATATCGAGAAACGCCCGTCCGACGTCCTGGGTGAAGGCAAAATGGCGATCGAAATCGGATTCATGTTCGAGTTCCATATGATCGTAAAATATTCCGCCAACACCGCGATGTACCTGCCGGTGGGGTATATAGAAATAATCGTCAGCCCATTTCTTGAACCGGGGATAATATTCCGGATTGTGCACCGCGCAGGCCGAGCGCAAGCGGGCATGAAATTCCTCGGTATCTTCATCATAGGCTATGGCCGGATTTAAATCGGCACCGCCGCCAAACCAGCGCTTCGTCGTACATAGGAAGCGCGTATTCATATGGACATTGGGCACATGGGGATTGGCCATGTGCGCGACGAGGCTGACTCCCGTAGCAAAGAATCGCGGGTCATCCTTCGCACCGTTGATTTGCCCCGCAAATTCATCGCTGAACACCCCGTCGACGGTGGATATGTTCACGCCGACCTTTTCAAAGATCTTGCCCTTCATCAATCCCTGCATACCGCC
>NZ_JBATHY010000176.1:0-10672 GCF_049667325.1 Parasphingorhabdus sp.
GTCAGGATCACCACCGGCATATCGATCCCGTCTCTGATCATCTGCTGCTGCACCTGCAAGCCGTCCATCTCCGGCATCCGCACATCCAGCAGCACACAGCCCCGTTCGGCACCCTTGGCCAGCTTCAAAAACGCAACTCCTGACTCCACCGGTTCCACTTTGAATCCGGCGTGGCGCAACATGAATGCGGCGGACCGCCTGACGGAATCATCATCATCCACCACATAGACCAGCCGCTCATTCGTCATCATCTTGCTCCTGCTCCGCCTTCTCCAGCGTTATCCGAAATATCGTTCCACCTTCTGGATTGGGTTCCGCGCCGATCGTGCCACCGTGCGCTTCTATGATCGTCCGGCATATCGAAAGCCCCAGCCCCATGCCGTCACCCTTGGTGCTGGCGAACGGATCAAAAATCCGGTCGCCCAGTTCCGGGTCAATCCCGGCGCCGCTGTCGGACACGGCAATTTCCACCTTCTGATCATCAATCGAAGACACCCCGATATGCAGTTTTTTCTTAGCTCTATCGGCCATCGCCTCTATGGCGTTGCGCATCAGATTGACCATCACCTGCTGGATTTGCACCCGATCGACAAATACATGATTGGTATCAGGCGCGATATCGATCGAGAATTGCACCCCTTTTTCCTGCGCGCCAATCATCCCCAGGACGGTCGCGTCTTCCACCACCTGCGCGATAGACAATATCCGCCGGTTGATCTCGCCCCGCGATACAAATTCCCTCAGCCTGCGAACTATGGTGCCAGCCCGCAGGCTTTCCTTCACGCTTTCCTGCAACGCTTCGCGAAAAAATCCTCGATTCTCCGTCAAGTCGCCATCCATCATATCCCGCGCAGCCGACAGATAATTGGCAATCGCGGTCAGCGGTTGGTTGATTTCATGCGCGAGGGCTGAAGCCAATGTCCCGACCGCGCTAAGACGCGAGGCGTGCGCCAAATCCGCCTGCAGCGATTGCAGCTCCGCTTCTGTCTGTTTCTTCTCGGTCAGATCGACGATAAAGCCGGTAAAATATCGCTCATCACCAATTTTTGCTTCGCCGACTTCCAATTGGATTGGAAAGGTGGTGCCGTCTTTCTTGCATCCGACGACCGTTCGCCCGATGCCGATAATCCGCTTTTCACCTGTGTCCAGATAGCGACGCAGATAGCCGTCATGGGCTGTTCTGTCCGGGTCCGGCATCAGTATTTTGATGTTCTGGCCGATGACTTCATCTTGACCATATCCGAACATTTTTTCGGCGGTCGTACTGAACGAAGTGACCGACCCCTTTTCGTCAATCACGATCATTGCATCGGGTATAGTAGCCAGAATGGATTTCAATATCGAGGCTGCCTGTTCCAGATTGGTCTCCGCCGTCCTGAGCGGCGTGATGTCCCGAAACGCAACCTTGATCGCATCAATTCCGCCCTCCGGATTGACCAGGGGAGCGCAGCTGCACTCGGCTTGTATCGCAGGCCGTTGAGGGAATTCGAGCCGCACCTCGATCGGCTCGACCGGTTTCTCGGGAGACACGTCCAATGCACGAACCATGGCTGCCCGAAAACGGGCCCGATCGGATGGAGCGACGCAGGATTCCGGCGAACCTTCGGGGAGCTCGGTCATGCTGGGCAGGTCTAGCAGCTTTAAACCAGCCGTGTTGCAATAGATTGCCTGCAAGTTGCGATCCACAATCACCGCACAATATGACAAGCTCGACAGGATGGAATCCAGATAAGGCAGTCGCTTCGTGTCAAAGGCGATTGTTTCGCGCACTTGTTATTTCTATCCTTTGGCTGCCCTGTCGCGCATGCTGACTGAACTTATCCTACACAAAACATAGACATGGCCAAACGAAAATCCGATGCAGAAATCTTGCTGCCTCTGTCAATCAGTGGGATACAACCAATGGCATGGGTGAGCTCTTGAAAAGGCTGCGGGTAACACCGCCAAACAAAAACTCTCTCGCCCTGCTGTGTCCATAGGCCCCCATTACCAGATATTCCGCATGGACATTTTGGGCTTCGGACAGAAGCGCGTCATCCACGCGAACTTTGCCTGCTGGCGGGCTGTGAATTTCGGACTTGATGCCATGATAGGCGAGATATTCCGAAGCGGCGAGTTGGGGCAGATCGTGATCCTTGTCCTCCTCGATCGTCAGAATATGCACGTCGCTGGCCATTTTGAGCAACGGCACAGCGGCTCGCAGGGCATTGCCCGACTCGAAGCTGCCGTTCCAGGCGACGAGGGCAGGTCCACAGGCATCAAATTTTTTGACATTGTCAGGCTGGACCACGATCGGAGCCGTCGCGTTAAACAGAACGTCTCCCAATATGCCGAGCGGCAGCGCTGCATCCTTTTCGCCGCTGGCAGAACTCAAGACAATGAGATCGACTAGCGCAGAGTTTTTGGACAGGCCGCGCGAAGGTTCCGCATTTTCTATTCGATAGTCCCATGAGACATCTTCGTCGGCCAGTCGCTTCTCGATTTTGCTTTGCAATTCCTCGTCCAGTTCGTGCGACATTTTGCTGATATCATACATCACAGACATGCCCGTGACGCCATCAAAGGCCATTTGCGTCTTGTAGGGATTTGCCCGCAGACAGTGGAGATGCCCGCCCAGCGAACGGGTCAAATCGAGTGCCGCCTGAAGTCTGGCCTCAAGACCCGCATCATCGGCAATATATAGCAGCACGGATTTCATAAACTGTCTCCTGTGATCGCAATCCCCCCTTCGGGAACAGTCATCGGGTGAAGATTAGCACGGCTAAATCCATGCTCTGTATAAGGATTGTTACGGATAGCGAGCCCGATCTATCAATCGCCAGCGGCACCGTGCGCCGCGATTTTTTTCAGCCAGCGTTCGCGGTGCTTTTCGCTGCGGTCAACATTGCCAATCAAAGAGGTGGTGACCGGATCAATGCCGGTCAGCTCCAATATAATTCGACGGAAACTGCGGACGCTGTGAGAGGCATAATAGGCGCGATAGAAAAGCGCTGGCATACCCATGCTGACAATGAGCCGCGCCGAGCGGCCGCGCAGCAGTTTCTCCGGCATTTTCCCGCTACCCTCTTCACCATAATCGAGAGCGAAATTGGGGCGAAAAGCCTGCTCGATAAACGCCTTGAGCAATGCGGGCATATCGCCCATCCAGAGCGGATAATAAAATATAATATGCTGCGCCCATTTGATCGCATCCTGCCCAGGCCTAACGGAGGCAGGAACGTCCTCTTCGAGCCATTGCTTGCGGCTTTCAAGAATGGGAATATTCTGGCCAGCCAACCGTATCTCCCGCACATCATGACCCGCTGCGCGGGCAGCTTCGGCATAAGCGGCAGCGATGGCGTGACCAAAGCGGCTTGGGCTCGGATCGGGATGACCGTCGATAACCGCAATGCGTTTCACGGCGTTTCGTCTGCTGTCTCTGCGCTAATCGGTGTTTGCCACTGGAAGGCGGTGATCAATTCCATGATCGCCTCTTGCGCCGCAGCGTCGACTTCCTGAGGATAGGAAGCCATCAACCGTGCATCCCAATATCCATAATCCAGTGCGGTTACGCTGAAATGCCAGGGAATACTGTCCTTATCCCCATCAAAAATGCCTTGATAGGCGGCGATGTCGGGGCGTCCGGAAACGAAATAATCCCCTTCGGATATCACGCTGGCACTGGAATATTGGGACAGCATGTCGGGCTTTATGATCTCGTAGTGATCTGCGGAATTCAATTGTTCCAGATGGATAATTGCGATTTTGATCTCGATTTCATGATCTTCAAAATCGCGCAGATATCTGATTTCGAAATTATTACCGCTAAAATCGGTAGTCATTTCACACTGGCGGCGAAATCCCGCGATCGTTGCCGGGAATATGAATCCACTGTCTTTGTGGATGATTGCCCCTGGGTCCTTATAGGATGCGAACGGGTCAAACAGGGGAGCGGATCCGATAACGCACTCTGCAGCGGCGGGACTGGTTGTCGTGATCACCGCCAGAGCTGCGACCGAGGCGAACCCCGCCAGCTTTATCTTTTTCAGCATATGTCTTCCCCGTATCCTTGTATTTGCCTTTACTCGTGACAACTGATGACGCGAAACGGCAACTCGCTGCCATCGGCCTCGGTGATCGTCACATATTCACCGACCTTGAGTGGATGATCCTTGAGCCGGAAAATGACTTCATCGTCATCTTCTCCGATTTTGTAAGAAAAGGCCCAGCCTTTTGGAGACACGATCACAACGCCGCTCTGATCGGCTTCGCCTGGCCAAAACCGACGCACGACGGGTCGTTTCTCAGCCTTTTTCAGCTCCTTGGGTTCGATGAGCCCCGCGTCATCCAGAGGAACGCGAAAAACATAGGAATGGGCTGACGAGCCATTGGGATGGTCAGCGGTTCGGGCCAGTTCAAGGCGGATTGTTTTCCAGGTCATGGGTAGTGTCTGGACGAGTGGAATTGTCGGCGCGATACGCAATATTGCGTAGTTCTCATAACCGTTATGCAGGGAAACCGTGGATGTGCACGTCATGACCTGAATGCGCGGAAAGCACTTTTACCGCTTTCTCCTCATCATTCTTGTCCCACGTCCGCACCCACAGCAACAAGCCGCCTTTATCCAGTTGATCGGCGATATAGTCGGCATGATGCTGGCCCATGAAGCGCGCCAAAGCGACACCAATTGCGGTACCAGCTCCGCCCATTGCTATAGCTGCCAAAGCGGCAGCCAGCGCACCTCCCGATGCAACCAGTAAAATCCCGGTAAACGCGCCAATGTACATTAAGCTTCCGATAACGGCGCCCTCGGCATCGCCAATTGTTTCAACGGGGATATAGGCCTTGGTCAATATCTCTCTATCATCTCCGATTTCGTCGACAGATTGAAAGCGATGCCCGAGCTTTTTCTCCACAGCAGATACCTGCGCGAGCACGCTAATCTCGGCCCGGTCAAATCCATGGCTCAGAAGATCATCAATCGCAACTTGCAGATCTTCTTCGCTGTCAAATATGCCGACCGCTTCCCTGACTTCAGTTAAGTTGGAATCTTCCATTTTGATAACACCTATGCAATTTCGGTCAGGCGAAGATACGGGCGCAGTTCATCCCATCCTTGGGGAAAGAGTCTTTTCGCCTCATCATTGGCAATGGATGGCGGGATGATCACCTTCTGGCCAGGACGCCAGTCTGCCGGTGTGGCGATGCGCTTCGCATCCGACAGTTGGAGTGCGTCAATCACGCGTAGAATCTCATCGAAATTGCGTCCGACACTCATGGGATAGGTCATCGTCAATCGAATCTTTTTCTCGGGATCAATAATGAACACCGAGCGTACGGCCGCCGTATCGCTCTCTTCGGGGTGGATCATGTCATAAAGTACGGCGATCTTGTGATCAGCATCCGCGACGATCGGAAATTGCAGATCGGTATTCTGCGTTTCATTTACATCGGATATCCATTTCAGATGTTCCTCGGCAGTATCGGTGGACAGACCGAGCGGCTTGGTGTTGCGTGCGGCAAATTTGTCAGCAAGTTGCGCTGTCCGGCCCATTTCCGTAGTGCAAACCGGCGTGAAATCGGCAGGATGGCTGAAAAAAAACACCCAGCTGTCGCCAGCCCATTCGTGAAATGTTATCTTTCCGATCGTGCTGTCGGTGGTGAAATCCGGAGCCGTGTCGCCAATATGCAATGACATTTGATTCGTCCTTTGTGTTTATACAAATAATGCAGTCCAGTTAGATCCCGGACGACACCGGACAAATCCGTAAACATACGTAAAATCGCGGGCAATATGCTTGGTCGAACGAACGTTTGAGCTAGCCGATTACCAGTTTTCAGACCCTTTCCTACACATAACCAAATAGGTTATAGTCAGATATTGGATCAACAGTTCAGGAGAATGCCAATGACCCGTCCCTCAAATATTGCGCCCGATGTCGAAAATCTGATGGGTAGCATTCCGTAGAGATTCTGTTTCGGCCGAACCATCCTCTAAATCTGTCAAAAAGGCCGTAACGATTGGGAGTCTTTCTCGACTGCACAGCACGAAAACTCGTTATCGGCCCCAAGTTTGACAAGCATTGAATCCTAGAAAACGCGAAAGGAAATCATCAAATGTCCATTCTCTCGACCTTGATAGGTCCCGTTTCAAATATCATCGACAAGATCCTTCCCGACAAGCAAGCGCGTGATCGGGCCAAGCTTGAGCTTCTAAAACTGGAAGGCAGTCAGGAGTTGGAAGAAGTTCGCCTGCAAATGTCGGCCATCCTGGCAGAAGCCCAATCGGTCGATCCCTGGACGAGTCGGGCACGCCCCAGTTTTCTCTATGTGATGTATTTTCTGCTGCTCTGGTCAATACCTATGGGGCTGGTCGCCGCGTTCCGTCCCGAGGCAGCCCGCGATATAGCTTCAGGTATGAACGCTTATCTCGCCGGCTTACCGGAGCCCCTCTATGCGCTCTTCGGAACCGGTTACCTAGGCTACACGGTCACCCGCCAATGGGGGAAGATCCGGGGAGTCGAACGGTAGCGCCCGGACAGGTCATCCCCGCACAGATATTTACCGTATTGCCCGTCCCAAAAATGGACCGCCGACCTGATAATCGTCAGATTAATAGAATATTTACGAAATTGGCTTGCCATGCCCGTGTCTTTGCAGATAAAGGGAAAAGTCTAGTTCATCCAAAGGGGATATATTAAATGAATACCGAAACCAATTTTCGCAAAATGCTCGCTGTAGCTGGCGGTCTTGCTCTTGCAGTTCCAGCTCTTTCTGCATGTGCAGAACAGGCTGACGACGCTGCTGTTGTAGCGGAATGTGCGGCTGAAGAAGCAACATGTGCGGCTGAAGAAGCAACATGTGCGGCTGGTGAAGCTGTATGTGCGGCTGAAGATGCAGCTGGCGACGCCGCTTGTGCAGCTGGCGATGCCACCTGTGCTGCAGCTGAAGAAGTTACCGAGTAAGCTCAGCTTATTCCGCATTGAACAATGCATTGGAAAGGCTGTTTGAGCTTACCGGCCAGATAGCTAAAGAGGGCGTCTCGCTAGTACCCAGAGTGGTACCGGCAGACGCCCCTTTCGTTCAATATCAGCATTATCCGAAAGGGGATTGCGTCGCGCCCGGCAACAAGTCGCGCTGGTTCTACCATGCACACAAGCCGGAAGAACGCGAAGAAGGCGAACATGGCCACTTCCACATGTTCCTCCCACTCGACATGTTTGAAGATGTCGAACCTTATTATCAGCCCCCCTCAAAACTACCCAATGGCAAAAAAACTCAGGGTGTTGTCCATTTTGGCGCGCTCAGCTTTGGCCTCGACGGCATGCCGATCAGCTGGTTCACCACCAACTATTGGGTAACCTATGAATATATGATGCCGGCGGAAGCGATTGCGTCGCGACTGCGCAGTTTTGACATGTCCGGAGCACCTGGTGACCCGCTGGTCAGCGACTGGCTGACAGCCGCCGTCCAGCATTTTCATGATCCGATCATCGAAATTATCCGCGAACGCGATGCTTTGCTGATGGAAAAAAAGCAGGAGTTGGGATCCGCGGTTTTCGAAAACAAGAACGTCGAGATTCTATCCCGCCATCCTTTTGATCTCTAGTGATCACATCCTGGATTGGTGCGCTGTAACTTTCGCATGAGGCCGGGCCAGATAAGATTGTCTCCCAGTCCCTTCTGGAACGCGGCGGAACCCTGTTGGTAGACGCGATGCCCCATGTCCGCACTCTCTTCGTGGAGATGGTCTTCGCCGCCAACCGATTGCGCCAATATCTGGGTTTTGCAGGCATTCTCCAGAAAATACATCCGCAAGAAGGCAATCGCACAATTCGGACCGACAGTTAGTGTGCCATGATTGCGCAAGATGAGCAGGCTTTTCTCTCCCAGATCATGGATCAGGCGGTCCCGCTCTTCCAGATCAAGCGCAATGCCTTCATAATTGTGATAGGCGACGTCATCGTGGACCTGCATCGAAAACTGGGTGTAGCGCCTCAGCCCTGCCTTCTGCACGGACACAGCAATGCCATATGGTGTATGCACGTGGATTACGCATCCGGCATCCTCGCGAGCGCTGTGCACAGCGCTGTGGATCGTGAAACCGGCGGGATTGATGAAATAAGGCGTGTCCTGCTTGATGTTGCCGTCCAGATCGATCTTGACCAATGCCGAGGCGGTCATCTCGTCAAACATCACTCCATAGGGGTTGATCAGGAAACGTTCCTCTCCGTCTTCGTCGGGTAGTCTTGCTGAAATATGGGTGAATACCAGGTCGGTCCAGGCGTGCATCGCACATAGCCGGTAGGTTGCTGCCAGATCGCAGCGTAGTTGCCATTCGACATCGGACACCTTGCCTTGCAGGCTTTCTATATCATGGGGATCGGGAATTGAAAAACCGGGGCCAACAGCCATTGCTGATTCATCAGTTTGGATCGCTGTTGCCATGATCAGTTCCTTTGCTCGGGATTTCGGTGTCAAAGCAATTTGCAATGCGCCGTATTTAATCACAACTAAACTATCTTTTACGCCTTGATGTCAAGCTTAACGGCAACCATCGCCCTGACCCACGTCAAACAGGAATGATGGCCCGGTCGCTTTCCTGATTCCGGAACATCTGTGTGGTTTTGGATGAATGACGGCACAGGCGACTGACCGTCTGGCCGATTGGTCTCCAATGGATCAACGGAACGAATCAAAGCGCCGGCCGGATTTCAGATAAATATCGCTGCAGCCAGATCGGCTTTCAGGACCATGATCTAAATTCGCCTGGTCAATCCAGTCATCGCAAATTCCGATTTTAGGAGATATCTGGGAGAATTTCAGGTCCAGAATGGATCCGGCGTCAAATCCTTCGATTGATTTCAGGAATTGTTCGCATGCGAGCATTGCTTCCGAACCGGTCGTAACCGAGAGGAGTATAGCAAATTGCGTACCGCCGATGCGTCCGATACAGTCCGACGGTCGAAGCCGCTTTGTCAGCGACTGAATGACCGCCCTCAACAACTTGTTGCCGGATCGACAATCGGATCGGTCTGTCGCCATTATATATCTGTCGACGTCAAACAGAATCAGCGTGCTTAGTATCTTTTGCCGATCGTACAACGCGATTGCCTTCTGCACCTCTGCGGAGAACCCGCTACGGGTAAGAGCTCCGGTCAAACCGTCCTTTTCAGACTGTTGACGCAATTCCAGTTCGTGAATGACCAGTTCTGCGAGTTGTTCCATCAATTCTATCTTTGAGTGCCCGAACCGTCTCGGAACAATGTCTCCCGCGCAAAGCGTTCCGATATTATGTCCGTCCGGTGTCGTCAGCGGCACGCCAATATAGCTCTTCAACGACAAGACAGATTGAACCGAAGTCCCATTTTTGAATCGCGGATCCCGGGTCGTATCTTCAACTACAGTCGAGCTGTTCTGGCCAATGGTATAATTGCAAAATGCGGTATATCGCGGTACTTCCGACACATCGAAGCCGATTTTTGATTTAAACCACAACCGCTCTCCATCCATCAACGAAATCGCGGCCATGGGAACGTCTAGCGCCAATTTTACTGATTGGGTAATATGGTCGAAGCAATATTCCTCTGCCGTATCCAGGATATCATACCGTTCCAGGGCAAACTGCCGCGCGGCTTCTTCCCCGAATTCAAAGTTCCGTTCTGCTTTCATTCTATCACCCGGTTCACCAGCATATGAAGAGAGACGGTAATTTGGGCATTAAACTAAGGAATTTTTCTTGGTTTCCAGCCAAAATGCACGCCATATTGGCATCGCGAATGCTGCCCCAGGCTAGCAAATAGCAGTTCGCGCGCAATTCTGCTCAGATCAGTCCCGGCGTTCTCCGAATTCCATATCATGCTTGATATCACTGCAAACCAACCGCCACAGAACACAGGATCGTGTCAGCGCCCTTAGTCGTCCGGTGTGTTTACCGTTAATATCACATAGCAAACTGGCTGAGGATAGATCGATGAAGACCCGCGTTAACTTCGACCCCGATCGAAGCAACGAGATTTTACCAGAAAGCAGACGGTCGAACGGCCGGGAGGCGGTAACGTCAGAAATTTATGTTCGACAGTCCAATTCCCAATTGTTTCCAACTATATTGTCAGATCTCTCGATCACCGGCTTCAAAATGCAATGTTTTACGAGTCTGGATATCGATAAACTGGTCTTTGTGACTTTGCCTGGATTGCAAACGCTTGGAGCGCATATACGATGGGTACAATTTCATGATTTTGGTTGCGAGTTCACGGTCCCATTGCATCCGGCGGTTCTCGATCATATAGTTTCCGTCCTCCGGAAATATTGATGTTTCAGGCCGTGCATGCACCTAGAGTTACATGGCAGCTGAATGCGGCCGCCTGACGAAAAGCACAGATCGCTGTTATTTTTGGAAACTGGTTCCAGTGTCGCTGCAGGAGGTCGGGAACGACCTGCAAGAATTTCGATCAATCAGCAACTGCAAGCCGGGATCATTCCCCTACTAATCCTGCACCGGATATCCGATTGTCCTCGGACTAGAAAGCGAGTATCAACCAGCCGAGGTCCGGATCATTTTGATAAAAATGCAACACGGACGGAATGGGATTGAAGGCTAAGAAAGACACGGCCGCGCATTTATGTGTAAAAGGTCGCAAGACCCGGGGGGCTCTAGAATTGCAGTGTAAAGGCAATGGATAGCGTTGAA
>NZ_JBATHY010000177.1:0-2578 GCF_049667325.1 Parasphingorhabdus sp.
CTGCGCGGAGAGATGGTCTAGCGGGAACCCTGGCCGTCATCGACCTTGATCACGGTTCCGGTCACCGCGTCGGAAGACGGCGACACCAGAAACAGCAACGTGCTGTCCATCTGCTCCGGCTGGGCGAGTCGCTTGCGCGGGAAATGGACCGAAAAGTCGCCCGATCGGGCCAACATGCCGTCCATCATCTCCGTTGCAAAGGCGCCCGGCGCGATGCCGTTGACGTTGATGTGGAATTTTGCCCATTCTACAGCCAGCGTCTCGGTCACCCGAACCAGACCTGCCTTGGTGGTGGAATAAAGCGCGGCGCCATTGCCGTCATACCGGGTGGCCGCAATCGAAGCGATATTGACAATCCGCCCCGGCATTTTCTTTTCGATCAGTGGGCGGGCGAATTCGTTCGAGAGGATAAACGCGCTGCGCAAATTGGTGTCGAAGACATCGTCGATCAGTTCGAGCGACATGCGCGTGGCGTGCTCGGCGTCGACGATTCCGGCGTTGTTGATCAATATATCCGGTTGGCCGAGCGCTTCGGCGACGGTCGGTATGATGGCCTGAAGCTGGCTGGCATCGCGAACGTCGAGCGCGAAAGCTTCCGCTTCGCCGCCATCCGCGCCAATTTGTGCGACCAGTGCATCCAGCTTGTCTTTGCGACGGGCGGTGCAGGCAACTTTCGCGCCGCAGGCCGCCAGCACCTGGGCAAAGCGCAGGCCGAGGCCGCTCGACGCGCCGGTAACAATTGCGGTGCGACCGCTTAAATCTAAGGAAAAATTGACTGTGGTCATAAACAGGCATCCTCTTCAAATTTCGAAGAGGATGCCCGTAATCTGTAGCTTGGTGCAAGCGCTAACTTAGTTGTTCAGATCAGCTTCAGCGATCGGAACAATCTTGATTTCAACCCGGCGATTGGCTGCCCGGCCTTCTTCGGTGGTGTTGCTGGCAATCGGCTGGCTTTCACCATAACCCTTTGTTGCCAGACGGGCCCGCTGGACACCGCTGTTGGCAAGGAAATTGGCAACCGATTCCGCCCGTCGTTCGGACAGGGACTGGTTGTAAGCGTCGCTGCCGGTGCTGTCGGTATGGCCAAGTACGTCGACATAGCTCTTCTCGTAGCGAGAAAGCGTGTTGGCGACGTTGCCCAATGTGGTCTGAAATGCGGGGCTAATCGCGCTGCTGTCGACCGCGAAGGTCACGTTGGAGGGCATGTTGAGGATTAGATTGTCGCCGTCGCGGGTGACGTCGATGCCAGTGCCGGCGGTCTGCTCGCGCAGCTTCTTTTCCTGTTCATCCATATAATAGCCGATGCCCGCACCAGCGAGACCGCCGAGGCCGGCGCCCACGATTTTGGCGGTTCGGTCGTTCTTGCCACCCAAAACGTCGCCGAGCAGATATCCGCCCACTACGCCACCCAGGCCGCCGATGGCAGCCTTCGAAATGGTCCGGTTTCCGGTTTCCGGATTGGTCACGCAGCCACTGGTCAGTGCCAGAGCACCAAGCGAAACCGCCGTCATTATTGATCTGTTCATCCGCATTTTCTTTCCCCTTGTAGGTATCTCGGTTCAATCAGGACTACGCCCCGCCGACCGGAAGGTTCCCTTATCGTCAGTTAAATGAACGGCGACTGACAGCAAACTTGAGATTGTGTAAAACTTGCTGCTAAAGGGCTTATGGCATTTCGCCCTTTCAACGGACAATATGACACCCTTTCCCTGGTTTGACGTCGCGATTATAATTATGCTGGTGCTGATCAATGGCGTTTTCGCCATGTCTGAGCTGGCAATTGTTTCTGCGCGGAAAGCGCATTTGCATAGCCTGGCGGACCAGGGCAATCGCGGCGCGCAAACCGCGCTCCGCCTGGCCAGTGATCCCGGCAAGTTTCTGTCCACCGTGCAAATCGGCATCACCCTGATCGGCATCGTTGCCGGCGCGTTTTCCGGCGCCAGCCTGGGCGGTCCGATGGCAGAGCGGCTGCAGGCGTTGGGGATGAGCTCCGATCTGTCCGGTACTGTCGGATTCGTGCTGGTGATCGGCCTGACCACCTATGCCTCGCTGGTGATCGGCGAACTGGTGCCCAAGCAGATCGCCCTGCGCTCGGCGGAGCGGATCGCGATAATCATGGCCCAGCCTATGGCGATATTGGCACGGATCTCGGCGCCGCTCGTCTGGTTGCTGGATAATAGCAGTGCCCTGATCTTCCGTATGATGGGGATGAAGCGCGACGAGACCAGCCATGTCACCGCCGACGAACTGCAGATGGTATTTGCCGAAGCGACACGCTCCGGTGTGATCGAAGAGCATGAGCGCGCCGTTATTGCCGGTGTCGTAAGGATGGCGGACCGGCCGATCCGCGAAGTTATGACCCCGCGGACCGAAGTAGACTGGCTGAATGTCGATGCGACAACCGAGGAAATTCACAAACGGCTGATCGGATCGCCGCACAGCCGGTTTCCAGTGGCGGAAGATTCAGTCGACGACATCCGGGGTG
This sequence comes from Parasphingorhabdus sp., assembly GCF_049667325.1. Lineage (GTDB taxonomy): Bacteria > Pseudomonadota > Alphaproteobacteria > Sphingomonadales > Sphingomonadaceae > Parasphingorhabdus. The sequence goes on from NZ_JBATHY010000177.1 coordinate 2,486, forward strand.
TGGTCCAGGCACGCGACATTGTCGCCGCGCAATTGGGTGGTGAGGTTCTGGATCTGCGCAAATTGATGCGCCCGCTCGAAAAAGTACCCGACC
>NZ_JBATHY010000178.1:0-6366 GCF_049667325.1 Parasphingorhabdus sp.
GTGACAAATTCAAAGGCGGTATGGCGATAATAGTCCAGCCCGCGCACCAGACGACCGTTGCGCGTCCAGGCCACGCCGCAGGCATCAAGCCCTTCGGTGACCTGCGCAAAAAACTCCTTGGCTTCGCTCGACAGATAGGCGTCTATATCCGGCGCGCTGTCGGCGATCGGACGGTCCTGCCGTTCCTTGCTGTCTAGAATGCGCAGCGGATTGCGCTCCAGCCGGTCCTGACTGTCTTCGGACAGGTCCTTGCGATGCGCCTGAAAATGCTCGACCAGCGCATCGCGCCAGGCATCGCGGCTTTCGACATCACCCAGCGTGTTGAGCTGCAGCGTCACGCCGTCGGCGATACCCAGTTCCTGCAAAAGCTGATCGGCAAAGCAGAGCAGTTCGACATCCGCCGTGGCTTCGCTCGCCCCGATAATTTCTGCATCAAGCTGGTGAAACTGCCGGTAACGACCCTTTTGCGGCCGCTCGTAACGGAAAATCGGGCCGTGCGCCGAGAGCTTCAATGGCACATGCTGCTGCCAGCCGTTGGTTAGAAACGCGCGGGCAATGCCCGCGGTATATTCCGGGCGCAGGGTCAGGCTGTCACCGCTGCGATCCTCGAACGAGTACATTTCCTTCGACACGACATCGGTTGTCTCGCCAAGCGAGCGGGCAAACACCGCCGTCGGTTCAAACACCGGCATTTCGACACCCTTGAAACCGTAAAGCCGCCGCACGCGCTCGAACGTTTCCACGACATGCTGGAACCGCTCCTGATCGTCGCCAAATATATCCTGCGTGCCGCGCACCGGCTGGGGTGTCTGTATTTTTGCCATAGGGAGCGCTTTAGCCAGAGATGCGCCAAAGCGGAAGTGGCTTATTTCCACCAAGCCTCTAGACGAATGTTGCAAAAACCTTCATTCACCCGCGCTCGTCACTATGGGGATTTTCTGAGCATGCATCTGGTTGGCATTATGGGTCTGGTCTTGGCCCTCACCTTATCTACAACGGCGGCGGCAATGCCGGACAGCCTCAGCAAACCAGACTATGTTCCGCCGCAGGAGACGATCCCCGCGCCGCAGGATATTGCCTATCCCGGCACCATGACTTTGAAGGTCGATGCCCGCGATCATGAACAGGGCATATTCCGCGTCGTCCAGACGATCCCGGTGGCCCAAACTGTTACGGGGAGTGCCGGTCGGCTCACCCTGCTCTACCCCGAATGGCTGCCCGGCAATCATGCACCGCGCGGCGAGATCGAGAAGATCGCCGGGCTGGAGTTTACCGCCGACGGAGAAAAACTCCCGTGGATCCGCGACGAGGTCGATGTCTTCGCCTTTCACCTGACGATCCCCGAAAATGTCAGCACGGTGACCGCGACATTCCAGTTTGTATCAGCCACCACCAGCAGCCAGGGCCGGATCGTGATGGCACCGTCGATGCTCAACCTGCGTTGGCATCAGCTTTCACTCTACCCGGCCGGCTATTATGTGCGTCAGATTCCGGTGGAAGCTAGCGCCATCTATCCCGATGGCTGGCAAGCTGCGACATCGCTCCGCCCGATAGACAATGACGGTGGTGCTATTGTTTATGAAAAAACTGACTATGACACGTTGGTCGACAGTCCGGTTTTTGCCGGACAATATTTTCAGACCCATCAACTGACCGGTCGCGCGCATCTCAATATTGTCGCCGATGATTCCAAATTCTTGAAGCCCAAAAAGGCACAAATTGCTTCGCACATCAAGCTGGTCAACGAGGCCGAAGCCCTGTTTGGCAGCCGTCCCTATGACCGATATGATTTCCTGCTCGCGCTGACCGAGGATATGGGCGGCATTGGTCTGGAGCATCATCGGTCATCGGAAAATGGTGTGAACCGCGAATATTTCACCGGTTGGGATAGTGGGCCGGGTCGGCGCAACCTGTTGCCGCATGAACTTACCCATGCCTGGAATGGCAAATATCGCCGCCCGCAAGGTATGTGGACGCCCGATTTCCGGCAACCGATGCGCGACAGCCTGTTGTGGGTCTATGAAGGGCAGACGCAATTCTGGGGCTATGTACTGGGCGCGCGGTCCGGGCTCTATTCTAAACAGGATACGCTTGACGCATTTGCGGCCATCGCTGCGGGGATGGACCAGCGAGTCGGACGGAGCTGGCGCCCATTGATTGATACCACCCATGATCCGATCATCGCGGCGCGACGCGCCAAGCCCTGGACCAGCTGGCAGCGATCGGAGGATTATTATAACGAAGGCCTGCTGATCTGGCTTGAAGCCGACCAGATTATCCGTCGCGAATCGGCCGGCAAAAAGTCGCTGGAAGATTTCGCCCGGGCTTTTTTTGGCGGCAAGAACGGCGACTGGGGCGTTGTCACTTACGAGCAAAAGGATGTTGTTGCTGCGCTCGGCAAAATCCAGCCCTATGACTGGGCCGGGTTTGTCGAAGAGCGGGTCTTCCGCAACGGTACACAAGCCCCCAAAAACGGACTCGTTCTCGGTGGCTACCGGCTGGTCTATGTCGATACGCCGAGCGCCTATATCCTCGCCAATGACAAACGCCGCAAACAGATCGACTTCAGCCACAGCATCGGTCTGGTGATGGGCAGCAAGGGGACGATAAAATCGGTGATCTGGGATAGTCCGGCGTTCAAGGCCGGTCTGAAAGCCGGCCTCACCATCTCGGCGATTAATGGCAAAGCCTATAGCGACGAAGCGCTCAAACAGGCGATCGCGGATAATCGCGGTGCCGAAGGCAATATCGATATTTTTGCGAAAAATGGTGAAGCCTATCATAATTTTATGGTCGACCATTCGGATGGCCTGCGCTATCCGGCGCTCGAGAAAATCACCGGAGAGGGTGTTGATCAAGAAGGGGGCATCGACCGGCTATTGCAGCCGAAAACCAGATAAGGACCACCTTTCCCATGGATATTAACAAAATCGCGATCGGCGATGACCCGCCAGAAAGCCTGAACGTCGTGATCGAAGTGCCCGTTGGCGGCGAACCGGTCAAATATGAATTTGACAAGGCATCCGGCGCGCTGTTCGTCGACCGTATCCTGCACACACCGATGCGCTATCCCGCCAATTACGGCTTCATTCCGCACACATTGTCGCCCGATGGTGATCCGCTTGACGCCTTGGTTGTCGCGCGTTCGCCCTTCATGCCCGGTTGCGTCGTACGCTGCCGGCCGATTGCGGTGCTCAACCTCGAAGACGAGCATGGCGGCGATGAAAAATTGCTCTGCGTACCGATTGACGCGACCTTTCCTTATTATCGCAAGATCGACGAAGGCAATGATCTCCCCGAAATCGTGATGCAGCAGATCGAGCATTTCTTCACCCACTATAAAGACCTCGAACCCGAAAAATGGGTCCGGGTTGGCAAATGGGGTGATGCCGACGAGGCAAAGCGCGTCGTGCTCGAAGCGATTGAACTGGCGAAACAGCAATGAACATGACCCGGATGATTCCGATGGTGGCTGCACTATCGGCCTTGTCCTCCTGTGCCACGCCCGAAACCCGGGTGCGCAACGGTTTGATAAACGCGGGACTGTCGGCACCGATATCCGCCTGCATGGCAGACCGGATGGTGGATCGGCTATCGCTCGGACAGCTCAACAAGCTAAACGGTCTTGGCAAGCTCAAGAAGCGCAAGCCGGGCGATGTTACCATCAACGAATTTGTCAAACAGACCCGTGCGCTTCAGGATGCAGAAATCGTGGGCGTCGTGACCAGTTCGGGCGTTATCTGCGCGGTCAGGTAGGCAGAATGACCTATGCTGACACGTCCATAAGATTGGCCAATGATGCAGACGCCTCGCTTTTGCCCGCTATCGAACGGTCAGCAGGCGAGGCGTTTCGTTCGGTTTCCGGTCTGGAATGGATCGCCGATGACGATGTGCTGACCGCGGAAATCCAACAAATATTCATTGCTGAGGGCACGGTCTGGGTTGCAGAAACACGCGGCTGTCCGATCGGGTTCATTACAACCCAAATTTATGACGACGCTCTGCACATATTGGAGCTGGCGGTTGAGCAAAGCCGCCAGGGCCAGGGCGTCGGACGACAGTTGGTGAAAACAGCCCGCGAATTTGCTGTGACCCATAACATCGACGCCCTGACCCTGACCACGTTCAGGAACGTGCCGTTCAATCAGCTTTTCTACCAGAAACTGGGATTTCTGACGCTGGATTCGGATAATCTGCCGTCGCGCCTTGCAGAAACCATGAAAGCGGAGATCGAAAACGGCCTACCCGCTGATCGCCGGTGCGCGATGCGGATGCACCTTTGATTTTCCGTCGATTGATAGCGTTCGGACAATAAGCTGAATGGTCTTGGCGAGCTTGAAAAACATAAGCAGGACGACGTTCCATTCAATCAAATTTACAATCGGACCCATACGCTTCAGGATCCGGAAATCGTGGACGTGATTATATCGTCCCGTGCCATCTGTGCGATCAAATAGCGCTTCTAACTACTGAACAAACTCCGCAAGAAATCTCGCCGCGACGGGACTTTTGTCTATTTCAGCGCGGATCAGGGAATTATCCCACCACAGCCGCTCATTGTTAGCCAAAACGATGAGGGTCAGGTTCCGGTCGGGAATTTTCAGATAGATTGCGGAATATCGGCCCGGATCCCAGCCGGAATGCCAATATAACCTTTGTCCTTGCCAGTCTTGGGTAAACCAGCCCCATCGATAGTCGCCGCTATCGGGCAGCGCTTCGTCATTGAATATCCGCTCCATCCAATCCCGGGGCAGCAGCGTGCCGGCATCCAGCGCGATATCAAACTGCGCCAGATGGCGGGCACTGGCCTTGATTCCGGCCGCAGCGCGAAAATCGTCATCCGAAAAACTGTTCTTTTCTGATCGGCCCTGGTCATCGACGGAAAATGGTGGCGCCAACAAGCGCAAGGCCGATCCGCCATCCGGGTCGTGCCATCCCAGTGCAACATTTTCCATTCCGGCAGGCGTCAGCACATTGTCTCGGACAATTGCGCGCAACGGCCGTTTTCCTGCCCCCTCTATGGCCCGATCAATGCGGGCATAAGTCATCGGATTATAGACGAACCGCGCACCAGGCTCTCCATTGACCCGCATGTTCAGAATATCGGAGAGGGTCAAATTTCTGCTGCAATCGACCGGTGCAATCATTTTCCCGTCACTAGCCGCACCGCCGGAGCCAAAGGGGATACCCGATCCCGAAAACCATTCACAAAAATCGTCCCAGCCCGGGTCGCTGGCTAGCGACAAGTCGAGCGACAGCCGCTTTGCCGACGCCTCTTTCAATATCGCAGTCGCGGCGATCGGCTTGGTCACGGATGCGATGTTGAACGTGGTGTCCATCGTCGTGGCAATTTCGCCTTCATCATCCGACGTCCCGAGCGCCACTTCCCATGCGATTTTTCCGTCTTTGACGATCAGCGCGGTGAGCGCCCTGATCGAGTTATCTTTACGGAAACCCTCGAGAAAATCGGCAAATTCGCCATAGTGCTGCGCTGATGTATCATTTTTTGCCTCGGCCCGGTCGTAGGCAAAGCTCGCGAGAAAAGCCAAGATCCCCAAAACCATTGCTGCTCTGTTCTTGTTCATGGTGCAATTCACCCCGATCCATATAAGCGCCAGGCGCCGATAGTTTCATTCGAAACCTATAGTGGCGCAACAGGTCAGGCAACCGACAAATATCTTGAATCAGGGTGGAAATGACCCACTATCTGTGCTTTAGCCGCACGCAAGACTCGCATCCTCTAAAAGACCATTTTCAAGCTCGATGAAAGGCTTCACATCTTTCCATGAACATTCACGAATATCAGGGCAAAGAATTGCTCGCGAAACACGGCATTGCCGTTCCTGCCGGCCACGCCGCGCTCACCGTTGAAGAAGCGGTCGCCGCAGCCGAGAAACTCCCCGGACCGCTTTATGTTGTAAAAGCACAGATCCACGCGGGCGGACGCGGCAAAGGCAAATATGTCGAGCTCGGCCCCGATGCCAAAGGCGGCGTTCGACTGGCAAAATCGGTCGACGAAGTGCGCGCCAATGCTGAAGAAATGCTGGGCAATACTTTGGTTACCATCCAGACCGGCGATGCCGGCAAGCAGGTCAACCGCCTCTATGTGACCGACGGCGTCGATATCGAGAAGGAATTCTACCTCTCGATGCTCGTCGATCGGGCCAGCGGACGCGTGGCGATGGTCGTTTCAACCGAAGGCGGAATGGATATCGAGGAAGTCGCGCACAGCACACCGGAAAAAATCAAGACGATCACCATCGATCCAGCGCAGGGCTTCATGCCGCATCATGGCCGGACCATCGCGTTCGCGCTTGGACTGAAGGGCGACCTCAACAAGCAGGCGCAGAAGCTCGGCAAGAAACT
>NZ_JBATHY010000179.1:0-6170 GCF_049667325.1 Parasphingorhabdus sp.
GCGGGTGCCAGACTGTCGTCGACAAGACTGGGGATGAGCATTTCCACAACCGGCTTGCGTGACCAGCCATTTTCCCGGGCATCCTGATAGGCTCGGTCCATATAGGCCAGCGACGGTGCCATGATGATCCCCGATTTCAGATGAACGCCGCTGCCGGGAAGGTCGGTAAAATCGGGCAACCCGTCCAGCGCCAGGTTCATCCGGAAGCTGCCCGAGCCGCATTGATAGCCCGCCATCATTCGGCGGAAGTCAGCGGGCAGATCGACCGGATCGATCAGGCGGTCGTAAAGAAGCTTCGGGCCAATATTGGCAATGATCTTCGGAGCATCGATACGTTCGCCGGCTTGTGTGCAAATCCCTACTGCCACTCCTTTTTCGACGAGCAGGTTCTTGACCGGCGTTTCGAGGCTGATCTCGACACCGACTTGTTTGCACGCATCGGCCATGAGTTCCGTAATCCGTCCCATACCGCCGACCACATGGCCCCAATGCCCGTGTTTGCCATTGACCTCGCCAAAGACATGATGGAGCAGAACATAGGCGCTGCCGGGTGTTTCCGGACTCGCGTAATTGCCGACAATCGCATCAAAACCGAAGGCTGCCTTGATCGGCGCGCTTTCAAACCACTGGTCGAGCAAGTCGCGCGCGCTCAGCGTGAACAGCTTGACGATTTCATGCTGTTCCAGCGCCGAAAGCCGGGAGAAGCGTCGGGCGGTCCTGATTCCTGCCAGTAGCGCACGGGATCCATCCCCGGCATTTGGCGGAATTTCCAGCGCCAGATCGCGCAATATCGCCGCCGCCGATTCGAGCATCTCATAATATTCCGGCAACCGCGACGCATCGGCCTTCGAGAATCGCGCGATTTCTTGTTGCGTTGCTTCAAGAGAACCGCCGACCAGCAAATACTCGCCGTTACCGAGCGGCAAAAAGTTGCTTTTGGGCCGTTCGATCACGCGGTAGCCGCGCTCCGCCAGGCCCATATCGGCGATGATCTTGGGCTGCAGGAGCGAAACCGTGTAACTTGCCGTGCTGTTGCGGAAACCGGGGTGAAATTCTTCGGTCACCGCTGCGCCGCCGATAATATCGCGTGCTTCCAATATCCGGACCTTCATCCCCGCGCGGGCGAGATAGAAGGCGCAGACCAGACCGTTATGGCCTCCGCCGATGATCAGCGCGTCCGGTGAATTTGCGTGCATGGTGGTTCGAGGCCTAACGGCGGAAAATCACGGCAGCAACCACCAATTGCCGGAATGACTTCACCATGTCCGGGGTGTGGTGGCCGACACCTCGAGAATTGTGCAAATCCGAACAGGATGATAGGGCCGGAAAGATTCTCCGTACACAAGGAACATATTGGATGAGATATTTGTTGCTGACTGCTGCCTCTGCCCTGGCACTGAGCGGTTGCGCTACCGGGCCGGCAAGCGATGCACCGATCGATGAAATTGCCACTCCGGTTAAGCAGAGCGTTGATACCCGGCTAGCCAAGTTTTTCGATGATTATGACGATCAGGAACTCGCCCATTCTCCGGTGTCCAAATCCTATCGCGCTATTCGTGACGCCGATTACGGCAAGTGGGATGACCCCAGCGAAGCGGCTGAAGTAGAGCAATATGAACGCGGTCAAGCCGCGCTTGCCGACATGGAAGCGCGGTTTGACAAAGACCGGCTCAGCGAAGCCAGCCAGCTAAGCTATCGCCTGTTCCAGGCGCAGGCCGAGCGATCGAGCAAGGCTTTCCCGTTCCGCCGCAATGGCTATATTTTCGATCAGATGAATGGTGCGCAAAGCCAGATACCGGCATTTATGATCAATATTCACCGGGTAGCGAGCAAAGCGGATGCGGATGCCTATGTCAGCCGACTTGCCGGCGCAGGTCCGTTGATCGAGTCGCTGGTCGTCCAGTCGGCAGAGCGCGCGGACGACGGGATCATCGTGCCCGATTGGGTTTTCCCCTATGTCATAGCCGATGCAAAGAATGTGATTAGCGGCGCACCCTTTGGCGACGGCGCAGACTCGCCGATCTATGCTGATCTCAAAAAGAAGGTGGCAGCACTGGATATTTCCGATGCGGAAAAGTCCACGCTCATCGCGCGGGGCGCGGCGGCGCTGAACGACAGCCTGAAACCGGCTTACGGGAAGTTGGTCGTCGAAATGGAGCGGCAGCAGGCAATCGCCGGTGATGGTGATGGTATCTGGCGGCTGAAGGACGGCGCGGCTTATTATGCCGAGCGATTGAACAGCTATACGACCACCGATTTGACAGCCGACGAAATTCATCAAATCGGCCTGGAGAATGTGGCACGGATTCACGGGCAGATGCGCAAGATTATGGCTGACGTCGGTTTTGAAGGCGACTTGCAGGATTTCTTCCAGCATTTGCGGACCAGTGACGAGTTTTACTATGACACGCGCGAGGCCTATCTGGCGGATGTCGACATCAAACTGGCGGCGATGGAAGCCAGGTTGCCAGAATTTTTCGATACATTTCCCAAGGCGTCGCTTGTCATCAAGCCGGTGGAAGCGTTTCGCGAAAAATCGGCCGGTAAGGCATTCTACAATGGTCCGGCACCCGACGGCTCGCGCCCCGGAACCTACTATGTCAACCTCTACAATCTGCGCAGCATGTCAAAAATCGAACTGGAAGCGCTGGCTTTTCACGAAGGATTGCCGGGTCACCATTTACAGAGGACGATCCAGACCGAACTAGGCGACGTGCCGCCGTTCAGGCGGTTTGGAGGATGGACCGCCTATACCGAAGGTTGGGGATTATATTCCGAAGAACTCGCCAAGGATATGGGCTTCTATCAGGACCCTTACAGCGATTTCGGCCGCCTCGGGATGGAATTGTGGCGCGCCTGCCGGCTGGTTGTCGACACCGGCATTCATGACAAGCGGTGGAGCCGTGAGGAAGCGATTGCGTACCTGACGCTCAATACGCCCAATCCGGAAGGCGACATCCGCAAGGCGATCGAACGTTATATCGTCTATCCCGGACAGGCGACCGCCTATATGATCGGCAAGCTGAAAATACTCGAACTCCGGACCCGCGCGCGGAATGCCCTGGGCGACAAGTTCACCATGGGCGCGTTCCACGATGTAATCCTGAAAAGTGGTCCGGTCCCGCTCGACATCATGGAAGAACGGGTGGACGACTGGATCGCTGCGAGCCGTTAAGTTACGGTAACAAGCAAGCGAATGTCCTTAAAAGTCAAGCGTACGGGATGAATCTGTCGTTTTTGTCCAATTAATTTAAGCTTTCGCAAGTGCATAGCAGCGCTGCGACCCGAAGGGCTCTATGCCATCACAACGCGAAGGCATTGGGGTTCTTTTCCTTATTGGCCTGACCATTAATTTGGTCGGGCCTTTTTTTTTCCTTTGTTTTCCAGCTATAAAAGAGCATCCATATGTTATCTGCACCTGGGGAGGGACAGATCAAGGGGTCGTGATTTGGTTAGTCTGAGATATTTTGCACCTGCCGAGGACGTTCGGGATCTCGTTTCCGTCTACTATCTTTTCGAGGTGGAACAGCCGCGCTTTGCCGATAACGAGCGGGCGGCCATCGCACAGTTACGCTTTTTGCTCGAAGGAAATGCGGTCATCAGCTTTGCCGATGGCAGCAGCTTTCCGGCCAAGGACGCGATGTTACAGGGACCTTCGACAGGATCGATGCATTTTGACGTGACCGGCCCGTTCCGGATGTTTGGTGTCGGCATATTGCCCGCCGGCTGGGCTATCTCAACGCGAAAATCGGCTGCAGACTATACCGATCGGGCGGTTAACGCCGCCGAGGTTTTCACTCAGGAAATCGACAAGAATCTCGAATATCTGCGCGGCTGCAAGACCCCGGAAGAGATGGTGGACTGGGCGGACAAGATTTACCGGGCGCTGAAGCCGCGCCTGAAGCCGGAAACCGCCGCGTTCACCAAGATGATTGACGAGTGGCTGTCGTCCGAACCCTCGCCGCCGGTTAGTCGCCTGATGGAGCGCTCGGCGCAAAGCTCGCGGCAGGTGCTGCGCACGGTGAACAAGCTATATGGTATACCGCCCAAATATCTGGCCCGCAAATATCGCGCACTGCGCGCGGCCCGGGCCTATGCCGAACATAATGAAGAAGAGCTGCTCGAGCTGGTCGATGCGTTTTACGACCAGTCGCACATGATTCGCGAAGTCAAATTCTTTGCCGGCGTGACGCCGACCCAGCTTCGAGTCGGTGAGGGCGAAACCGCACGGCTGATCGATCAGCGCGGCAGCCTGAAGGGCAAGATCGCACCGCTGATTTCGGACACCTGACTGGAAGAGATGGAAGCATGTTTGCCGTTCGCCGCTGCTATCCCTTGTTCCTTCAAAAACGCTACACTTCTTGCAATGTTGGATAAATGAGACTAAATTAGTCTTGTTTAGATATTCACCTCCAGCGATTCGAGAAATATGCGCCTTTCCAACCTTGCCGACTATGCCGTAGTCCTGATGTCCGCCGCCGCGCGCCATTGTGGCGGCGCGCTACTCGCCGAAGGCATGCTCAACGCAACGAAACTCTCGCAGGAAACCGGCGTTCCGCTGCCCACCGCGAAAAAACTGGTCAGCCGCTTGACCGCTGCCGGACTGTTCGAATCGACCCGTGGCATCGGTGGTGGCATCCGGCTGGCACGGCCCCCGGTTTCGATCAGCCTTGCCGATATTGTCGAGGCCGTCGAGGGCCCGCTGGCGATTACCTGCTGCACCATCGACGGCAATCATGATTGCGCGCTGGAGAGTGGCTGCGCCGTGAAACCCCATTGGGGCGTAATCAACCGGACGATTCGCAACGCGCTGGACGAGGTCAGTCTGGCCAGCCTGTCGACTCTGCCCGCTACCCCCGAAATCCGGATAATGGAAAAAGCATGATGAGCGAAGATGTGAAAACTGCCGATTATGACGCAGAACGCAAGGAAATGAACGCCGAGGCGCAGGAAGCGGCCGACAAGGCGAGTACCTACGAGTTCGGCTGGTCGTCGGATATCGAGCAGGATTTCGCGCCCAAAGGTCTCAACGAAGACACGGTGCGGTTCATTTCCGACAAAAAGGGCGAGCCGGAGTGGATGCTCGACTGGCGTCTCAAAGCGTTTCGGATGTGGGAAAAGATGGAAACCCCGGACTGGGCCAAGCTCGACATTCCGATGATCGACTATCAGGACGCCTATTATTACGCCGAGCCCAAGCCGAAGGAAAAGCTCGGCAGCCTCGACGAGGTCGATCCCGAAATCCTGCGGGTTTACGAAAAGCTCGGCATTCCGATCGAGGAGCAGAAGGTTCTCGCGGGCGTCGAAGGCGCGCGCAAGGTTGCGGTGGATGCGGTGTTCGACAGCGTGTCGGTGGCGACCACCTTCCGCAAGGAACTGGAAGACGCCGGCGTGATTTTTCGGTCCATTTCGGAAGCGATCAAGCAATATCCTGACCTTGTCCGGAAATATCTGGGCAAAGTTGTACCGATGCGCGACAATTATTTCGCCACGCTCAACTGCGCGGTGTTCAGCGACGGGACCTTTGTCTACATCCCCAAGGGCGTCAAATGCCCGATGGAGTTGAGCACCTATTTCCGGATCAACGCGGAAAATACCGGTCAGTTCGAACGCACTTTGATTGTCGCCGAAGCCGGCAGCTATGTCTCCTATCTCGAAGGCTGCACCGCGCCGATGCGCGACGAGAACCAGCTCCACGCAGCAGTGGTCGAACTGGTCGCGCTGGATGATGCGGAAATTAAATATTCAACCGTCCAGAACTGGTATCCCGGCGACGAGAACGGCAAGGGCGGCATCTATAATTTCGTCACCAAGCGCGGTCTGTGCCAAGGCAAGAACAGCAAGATCAGCTGGACTCAAGTGGAAACAGGCTCTGCGGTGACCTGGAAATATCCCAGCTGCGTGCTGAATGGCGAGAACAGCGTTGGCGAATTCTACTCGGTGGCGCTGACCAACAATTACCAGCAGGCCGATACCGGCACCAAGATGATCCACAACGGCAAGAACACGCGCTCGACGATCATCTCCAAGGGGATCAGTGCCGGCCACAGCAACAACACCTATCGCGGTCTGGTGCGGGTCGGGCCAAATGCCGAGAATGTCCGCAATTTCACCCAGTGCGACAGCCTGCTTCTCGGTGACCAGAGCGGCGCGCATACGGTGCACTATAT
>NZ_JBATHY010000180.1:0-4214 GCF_049667325.1 Parasphingorhabdus sp.
GGACAGGTTTATGGTCATTTGTGCTCCGTCACCCCATAGTTGATCCGGGGTCGAGGTTTAGTGGTTGCAACCGTCGCTACCAGACGCTCTGGCTGCAGCGCCAGATTCAGCCTGATGATATACTATAATCCGCTGACTTGAGCCAACCGGTTAACCCTGTTCATCAGCTTTGATTTTCGGGTTCGCTAGATTGACGCAATCCCCATTCGTCCAGCGCGCGCTGATGGGCGTTTGTGCGATTTATGGCTTCGCTCACTTCAAACTTTCCGGGCGACAGGCTTATTGCCTCATCATAAAGCGCCAGCGCCGCGTCAAGGTCACCGCGCTGTTCTGCACAAAGCCCGCGATTAAAGGCCAGCGAGAGATGGACCAGCCCGTTCTGCGCGGCTTCGTCCCACATCCGGCAGGCTTCTGCCGGATTGGATTTGGTCATCTTGATCGCCGCCTTGAAATATTGTCCCTCCGCCTTGGTCATGCCCTTGCGGTTTTCCAATATTCTGACTTCGAACCGATATTCTCTCGGAGCGAGGTCGTTACGGATAGCGCTGGCAGCCCCGGACACCATCGTCCGGATCACCGATTCGCTGCTCGCAAATTCATCGTCATCGCCGAAACAGATGGTTTGCTCATTCTGGTCCGGATAGGCTTGGGTATAAATGCTCCGCCCGTCACGATAGCGCGTTGCCCGGACCTGAGCGCGAAAATCGATCGTGCGGCTCAGGCAATCCACCTCGATATCCTTGTAGGTCAGACATTTGTCTTTCTCGCCGCGTTTCACGCAGCGTCGCCGTCTGGCGACCGTTTCATATTCTTCAATGCCCGCGGTAACATTGCCCGAGAGGCTGGCGTCGGATTGCACCGCAGATCGCCCGCCGATGACATCAAAATAGGGTTGGCCAAACACCGTCACCGCAGAGAGACGATCTTCCAGCTCAAACGCCAGCGCCCGCCCGTCGCTGCCGCCGAAATCTCCGATCGCGATGGATTGGATTTCAGCAAATTCGGGGGAGCTCGCCGGTGTCAGGCCCTCGATGGTCAGAACCTCGGCCTGCGCCGCATTGGACAGGCAGGACAGCGTCATCATGCCGGAAATCGTAACGGTCCAAAATTTGTTCATGTCCACCTCCCTACAGTCAATTCGTTCACAAATATCGATCTCAATATGAACGGAACATTAGTCCCTGATGATCAATTCTGCAATGCGTTCTGGATCCTGCATTGGCATGAAATGGGTGAGATCGGGCAGATAGACATCCCTGCCATGGGCAAAATTGTCCGCCAGTCCGGGCGGGGTCGGCGAAGAGGCGAAATCGAAATTGCCATCCTGCTTGATCTGCGGCGCGCGCAGAATCCTTACCGGCTGCGCGATCCGCTCGATCATCGGCCAGGGATCGATGGTTGTGCTGGTCGCATAGACCGATGCTTCGGTGGCCGGCGGACAGGCCAGTTCGTAGCCGCCCTCGCCATCCGGCAGCAGGCCATATTCGCAATAGTCCCGCAGCACCGCCGGGTCCCACAGCTTGTAGGGATGGCGATCCTTGAATCGTTCGATCATCGCTTCCGGTCCGGTCCAAATATTGCGGCGCTTGGCCACCATCTGGTAAGTGGCGCTAAAATCTGCCGGGTTTTGATAGGCCGCGCGATCCATGATCACCGGATCGATCAGCACCAGCCGCTCGAACAGATCGGGCAGGCGCGCTGCTATTTGTACCAGACAGTTGCCGCCCATGCTGTGACCCGCTCCGACCGCGAATCTCGTGCCCAGTAACTCGAGCAGCTCGGCGGTGGCACCGGCGATCATCGCCCAATCAGTAATGGCTGGCTTGGCGCTTCGACCGTGTCCCAATTGATCAACAGCGATAACATGGAAGCCGTCCGGGAAAGCATCGACAACCTTGTCCCAGCAACGCGCGTGAAAGCCGGTGGCGTGGAGCAGTAGGATCGATGGTGCGTCGCCTGCTGTACCCCATTCGAAATAGCAGATATCGCCGTAGGAGGACGGAAAGTGATGTTGCTTGGGAGGTTTCATGGATGATTTCCGTTAGTCCTGAGCTTGTCGAAGGACGGCTCTCGTTGATAGATGTGGTTCGACAGGCTCACCACTAACGGAATTGGCCCTAGACTTCCTTCGGCGGTTCAACCACGCGGATATGCAATTCGCGCAACTGCTTGGACGACACCGGACTCGGCGCGCTCATCATCAGGTCTTCCGCCTTCTGGTTCATCGGGAACAATACGACCTCGCGGATATTCGGTTCGTTGGCCAGCATCATCACGATCCGGTCGACGCCCGGAGCCGAACCACCATGCGGCGGCGCGCCATATTTCAGCGCGTTGATCATGCCGGAAAATTCGGTGTCGACCTGTTCCTTGGAATATCCGGCAATTTCGAACGCCTTGTACATGATATCGGGCCGGTGGTTCCGGATTGCGCCGGACGACAGTTCGATACCGTTGCAGACAATATCATATTGCCACGCGAGAATGTCGAGCGGGTCCTTGCTTTCCAGCGCTTCAAGCTCTCCCTGCGGCATCGAGAAGGGATTGTGCGAAAAGTCCATTTTCTTCAGTTCGTCATCATATTCGAACATCGGATAATCGACGATCCAGCAGAATTTGAACGCATTCTTGTCGATCAGGTCCAACTGCTCCGCTGCCCTTGTCCGCGCAACACCGGCGAGCTTCGCCGCATCGGCTTCCTTGCCGGCGGCAAAGAACACGCCATCATCAGGACCACAGCCAAGATCGGCGAGCAGCTTGGCTGTGCCTTCTTCGCCGTGGTTCTTGGCAATCGGGCCGCCGGCCGCGCCTTCCTTCATGTTGATATAGCCAAGCCCGGCGAACCCTTCGCCGCGGGCCCAGTCATTCATGCTGTCAAAGAATTTGCGGCTGTTCTTGCCTGCTTCCGGTGCAACGAATGCGCGCACGGTACCGCCGGTCGAGGTGATCTTGTCGAAAAGGCCAAAGCCGGAGCCTTTGAAATGGTCGCTGACGTCCTGAATGATGATCGGGTTGCGCAAATCCGGTTTGTCATTGCCATATTTCAGCATCGATTCCTTGTAGGGAATGCGCGGAAATTCACCGGCAGGCGTAACCGACCGGCCATCGGCAAATTCTTCGAACACGCCAGCCAGAACCGGTTCCAGCGTCTGGAACACATCTTCCTGGGTGACAAAGCTCATTTCGAAATCGAGTTGGTAAAATTCACCCGGCGAACGGTCGGCGCGGGCGTCTTCGTCGCGGAAGCAGGGAGCGATCTGGAAATAGCGGTCGAAACCGGCAACCATCAGCATCTGCTTGAACATCTGCGGTGCCTGCGGCAGCGCATAGAATTTGCCGGGATGGACACGGCTGGGCACGAGATAATCGCGCGCGCCTTCCGGTGACGAGGCGGTCAGGATCGGCGTCTGGAACTCGGTAAAGCCCTGCTCGGTCATCCGGTTGCGCAGGCTGGCGATGACCTTGGACCGCAGCATCATATTGGCGTGTACCGACTCGCGACGCAGATCGAGGAAGCGGTAGCGCAGGCGGATATCCTCGGGATATTCCTGTTCGCCGAACACCGGCATCGGCAATTCTTCCGCCGGTCCCTGCATATCAACACTATCGGCAACCAGCTCGACCTCACCGGTCGGCAGATTCCTGTTCACCGTTTCATCATCCCGGGCGACAACCTTGCCGGTCACCGTAACAACCGACTCAACCCGCGCGCCGTCGAGCATCTTGAAGGCATCGCTGCCGGTCTCGCTGACGATCTGGGTCAGACCGAAATGGTCGCGCAGATCGACAAACAGCAGATTGCCATGATCGCGCTTGCGATGGATCCAGCCGGACAGACGGACTTCCTCGCCGACGTGCGAAGAACGAAGCGCGGAACAATTGTGGGTGCGATATGCGTGCATGATGGACCTTTGGAATTGGGTGCTTTCCCGGATGGAAAGATTGCACGCGTAACACAGGTCTGCGCGCCATTTGTCAAGGCTTGAGATTGGCTGGACGGGCGGTGCGCCGCAGTTGAAGCCGAGCTTTAGTTGTCGGCAGTGCGATTGCTCCCCGCTCCGTGCTCCTCGCACTACAGAATGCCTAAATCAGCCCCAGTTTGACCAGTTCGTCATTGGCAAACACCTGCCGATCAGCAGCATCCGGCATCACTTGCGCTTGCGCCCATTTCCAGTCGGCGAAATTCTGCTCATAATCCCGCTTCACCCGGCGCT
>NZ_JBATHY010000181.1:0-5863 GCF_049667325.1 Parasphingorhabdus sp.
CCTTAATTGTCCGAATTAGTACAACACCCACAGGGTAGATCGGCAGCGGACGGCCGGGTTCGTGCTGTGCGTCTTCCGCTGTGTCTTTGGGCAGCATGATCAGGAAGTACATTGGATTGCGCAAGTCGAGACCATCCCGAGCGTTGGGTTGTCAAGAGGAGCACTCGGCCAGCAGGGCCAAGGTGCTTTTGGACGCCGTTGCAGCACGTAGTGCGATGATAGTAAGTTTTTTCGGGCATAGAAAAATCTCACGGAGGATGCATCCGCGGGACCGCTTTGGCGGAAGAAGACGGGCAAATGCGCCTAGCTCAAATAAGATAATGTTTCATACGCGCTCACATATCAGTTAACCGTTTTAATCTTATCGAAATGCTTGCCCCTTAAGGTTAGCCTCTTTGTTGGGGTATGTGGGAATGCAAGTAACTGGGCCATTTGTACCAAATTCGAAGAACAGGTCACATATACTAAATACTGTCGCGTTATGCGGGGCCATCGCCGTGTTCGTCGGCTTGAGCAGTTGGCTTTTACCCATAGCGATTGCAAAGCTGTTTGGCGCTGCGATCGTTCTGGATCAGAGTCTCAGCGCAGCACTTCTACTTAACATCGCACTAATACTGCTTATTTGGCGAGGATCCCATGTGCTCTCCCGGCAAACTAAGGTCGCGGATGACGCACAACGCGAAGTCGAAATCGTCGCAGTCAAGGATTACGCAACAGGTCTTTTGAACCGTCCCGGCATTGCTGAAAAAATTGAACAGAAATTGCAGTATGGTGAAAATCTCTCTTTGATAAACTTGGACTTGGACAATTTCAAAAAGATCAATGACCTTTATGGGCACCAGGCAGGTGACGAGTTGCTTATGGCAGTGGCTGAGCGGCTACTTCTTGTAACACCGGCCAGCTCGGCATGCGCGCGTCTTGGCGGCGACGAATTTGCGATCTTGCTTTTTGGAAAGGCAGCTAAACGAAAAACCGCGCTCGCGATCGCCAAACAAATACAGAATGCCCTCGCAGAACCGGTGGAGATTGGAGGAGGCATAACAACGGTCAGCGCATCGATTGGTATATACGTGCAAGTTGAGGGTAGCTCCAGCATCGCAGATGTGTTCCGGCGAAGCGATATCGCAATGTATCAAGCGAAAAAAGCTGGAGGCGAACGTATTTCCTGCTTCGAAGATATCATGGAAGCCGAAGTGCAGAAACGCTACAAAATGGAAGCCGAAATCAGAGAGGGCATTCCCGAAGGGGAGTTTGTCCCATTCTATCAACCGCAATATGGAATTCGAGGCTCCAATCTTTTGGGATTTGAAGTGCTGGCCCGATGGAATCATCCCGACGGAATGTTGATAGAACCGATAGAATTTATATCGTTAGCAGAGAGCACTGGATTGATCTCGCCGCTATCGTTTTCGGTTATGCGGCAGGCATTGATCGACGCCAAGGACTGGGATCATTCACTAACTTTAGCGGTGAATATTTCACCTGTACAGTTGAGTGATCCAAGCCTTGATAAGCAGATTATGAAACTTCTGGTTGAAACTGGTTTCCCGCCGCAACGATTGGAACTGGAGATTACCGAAAGCAGTCTTCTTGAAGATACCCCGCTCGTACTTAGCACGATTACGAGCCTGAAGGCATTGGGCATAAGAATATCATTGGACGATTTCGGCACGGGATATTCATCCATGACACAGTTGAAGGCCTTCCCGTTCGATCGCATTAAAATTGACCGTAGTTTCGTTTTCTCAATGCTCGACAATGAGGAAAGCGCCGCAATCGTTAACTCGATTGCCTCTCTTGCGGCGTCGCTCAATGTGCCGATCACGGCAGAAGGGATCGAGTCTGACGAAATGAGGGCCTATCTTGACAATATGGGATGCTCCGATGGACAAGGCTGGCTCTATGGCCGGCCAATATCCAAGGATGAGCTCATAAAATTGCTCCCGCAGATCGCGTTGTCGGCTGGCAATAATAACATTCAAAATGTAAAAGCAGCTATTGAACCAGATTCGGCTCAAAATAATCTCGAAAACGAGCAGAGAATCTCCAACAAAGCTTCCAGATAGTCCCCATCCGCGACGGAACAATGATTGAATCGGCCTTTGATCGGTATGATTTAGCTGAGTGTGACAAATTTAAAGTCCGTGATCGGGTATTGCCGTCACAACGCTATTGTCTGTTAAGAGAACGCAATGCCGTCGATCGACATTCGCCGCCCCTAGGTCCGCTATTGC
This sequence comes from Parasphingorhabdus sp., assembly GCF_049667325.1. Taxonomy (GTDB): domain Bacteria; phylum Pseudomonadota; class Alphaproteobacteria; order Sphingomonadales; family Sphingomonadaceae; genus Parasphingorhabdus. The sequence goes on from NZ_JBATHY010000181.1 coordinate 2,235, forward strand.
TTCGTGGCCAGCTCACAGCAGACCGTCGCAAACCCACCCAGTTGCGGTCATCTCCGCGGTGATTAGCTAACGTCCGCTATCGAGACAAAGCCGCCATAACGCCAGCGACGGCATTGGGATGCGCCAATTTCTCACGCTTCGCCAAAAAAGTAGAAAATTTGAATCGGCGGGAAACTCGGTGGGTGATAGTGCTGTGGGATATTTGGGCAAGCCACCCTCGCTTGCGCTCGGGAGTTTTTCGGATGACAATCCGCCGGATTGTCATTTTATCCGAAAAACTGGAGCGGGCGAAGAGATTCGAACTCTCGACCCCAACCTTGGCAAGGTTGTGCTCTACCCCTGAGCTACGCCCGCTCGGCGGCTGTGACATGGGTGTCGTCAACAGCAGATTGAGGCGCGCGGTTAGCATGGGTTTTTATACCCCGCAAGCCCCAATCCTCCTCTCCCTGGCAGCAAAAGCAAAAATATGCTTGGCATTGCCGCGTCGCACCCCACATAAAGCCCACAAGTTGAACGATTTGGGCGCGAGACCGGGCATTGGCCCCGCGCTATGACAGGAGCATGATGTGGCAACAGCAGGACTGACAGTTGAAGAACAAAAAGCGGTAGAGGTCTTCCAGCGGGAGGTCGTGACACCAAGCATGGACAAGCTCGTCATCCTTGATTTCTGGGCGGAATGGTGCGGGCCATGCAAGGCGCTGACCCCGCTGCTGGAGAAGGTCGCGGCGCAATATGCCGACCGCGGCGTGGTGCTGGCCAAGATCAATGTCGACGAAAACAAGTTTATCGCCGCGCAGTTCCAGGTTCAGTCAATCCCGACCGTCTATGCGATATTCCAGGGCAAGCCGGTTGCCGATCTGACCAGCGCACGCTCCGAAAGCCAGCTGACTGGTGCGCTCGACCAGCTGCTCGAGAAGCTGCCGGTTGGCGGCGGAGCCGAACCCGAACAGGATATCGCGCCGCTGCTCGCCATGGGCGAAGAAGCGCTAGCTGGCGGTGATGCCGAGCGCGCCGCCGGAATATTCGCGCAAATTGCCGAAATGGCCCCCGACAATGCCGAGGCCGTCGGCGGGCTGATTCGCGCACTGGTTGCGGCCGATCATCTGGAGCAGGCGGAAGCAGCGCTGAACGGATTGCCGGAGGAGCTGCGCAGCGACCCCGCGATCGAACGCGCACAGACAACCCTGCAACTGGCCAAGGACAAGCCTGACGCGGGCGCGCTGGAAGCACTGGAGGCCGCCGTTGCGGCCAACAGCAAGGACCATCAGGCACGATTCGACCTCGCCGGCGCGCTGATTGCGACAGGCGACCATGACCATGCGGCGGAGCATCTGCTGACGATTATCGCCGCCGACAAAGACTGGAACGACGGTGCGGCGCGGCTGAAATTGCTCTCGCTGTTCGAAATGGTCGGTCTGGAAGACGAATGGGTCGCCGCTACTCGTCGCAAGCTCAGCGCCGTGCTCTTCGGATGACCGAAAGCAAACGACTCTCTATCTTCCCGCTGTCGGGCGCATTGCTGTTTCCCGGCATGCATCTCCCGCTGCACATATTCGAGGAACGCTATCGCGCCCTGATCAATGACGCGATGGCTCGTGACCGGCAGATCGGGATGATCCAGCCCAAGGAAGAGGGCGAGCGCCCTGCCCTGTTCGATATCGGATGTCTTGGCAAGATCATCGATATCGAGGCGCTGGATGACGGCCGTTTCAACGTCGTGCTGGAAGGCGTGGCACGATTCCGGATCATCGAGGAAATCGACGCGTCAACCGCATTCCGGCAGGTGCAAGCCGAGATTGAAGACGATCAGGAAAGCGACGAAGTTCTGGCCAGCGCCGAGCGTGCCGCGCTGGAAATTGAATCACGCAAATTTGCCGACTTGCAAGGCTATCAGGTCGACTGGGACAGCATCGGCCGGCTCGACGACATGGCATTTGTCAACGGTATCGCGCAGATCGCACCCTTTGATGCGGCGTCGAAACAGGCTTTGCTCGAAATCGACGGCCTTGCCAACCGCGCAGAGCTGATCATCCAGCTGCTGCAATTTTTCGGACGGCAGGATGGTGACGACGACCGGGTCACGTTACAGTGAGCGATGAAAAGCGGGCGATAGACCGTGAGTTGCTGGACATTCTGGTTTGCCCGATGACCCGGACCCGGCTGGTCCATGATGTCGAAGCGGAGGAACTGATCAGCGAAGCGGCGGGCCTGGCCTATCCTATACAGGACGGCATTCCGGTCATGCTGGTCGAAGAAGCACGCAAATTATAATATCGTGTTCAAATGTCGGATGCGGCGGCGCGGATGCCAGCCGAATCCGCTTCGGACACTGACCTTCCGGGCGGATCATCCTCAGCTAGGCTGACCAAGGTGATGAATATCGCCAGCGTCACGGCGGCGGCAATCGAACCCCGCATCATAAAATTCCAGCGGATTTGCCGCCATCAAGGATATCAATTCCGGGTCGACCACAGTCTGGGAGAGAGTCGATCGACCCGGATTCGATTGTTGAAGGAAGCAACTCGGCTATGATCGCTTCCCTATAGGCCGGCTTGAAAATCCATCGGAGCGAGGACATATTGACCAGAATATTCGCGTCGCTTAACCAACGGACGTTCACCAGGGCAGGCATGAATCCAGGGGGACCGGAACCATCGTGCCGCCATTCCGAACAATCCATTGTCGAGGATTTTCAGCCGGACAATGTAAAATATGAGCCGGTCGGGCCAGGTTCTCGAGTTTCAACCCGTGTCACCGGTCAAAATGGGAGTAACAGGCTGAACTTAAAGCCAGCAACCCATCGAAAACCCATCAATATCCGCACGGTATTTGGGACTTTTCGTAACTTCGTGTATCGGTAACATCTGGATTAACCCTATCATATCGGGGCGAAAAATGTTTTGCGGGGACCGACCAGACGGAGATTGTAAAACTCCTGGCCGATCTTTTTTGCTAAATGGACGTCCCTGATTTATGATCATGCCATGACCAGAGTGCTTTGCGATGATCTGAACGAGAATGAAAAAGCGGCGCTGCGCCTGCTTTTGCAGGGTCACGATGCCAAAACCGCTGCCCAGGCAGTCGGGGTTACGCCCAATATCATCAACGAACGATTGCGGTCGGCGCGACAGAAATTGCAGGTCACGAGCAGCAAGGCGGCGGCGCGGATGCTGGCTGATCTCGAGGGAACCGCTCCCAAATTCTTTGTGCCCAACGAAATTGGGATTGTCCCGACACCCAAAACCGACGCAATTTATCCCTTGCCTGGACAACAGGCAGCGTCACCGGACCGGGACAGGGTCAGGGAAATGCAAACGACTTATGAGTCCTATGCCACTTTCTCCAGCCCGCTCCTGTCGGTGCCGTTCCGCAGGCAGGGAGAAACGGGTAATGATCTAAGCAAAGGGGCACGAATCTGGGCGATCGCCGACCTTTCGGTTAAACTCGCCTTTGCATTTGCCTTTGTCTGTCTTGCAGCGATGCTTGTGAGCAGGTTGATCAACCCGAACTGATCTCTGTAATTTTTGGTCGCTAATAGACGCCGGTGTCATCCGGCGTCCGGAGAGTCACATGTTGAACCAACGTATAGAAGCCGCACGTCCCATTGCGAAAAAAATCAATGAGGTCGA
>NZ_JBATHY010000182.1:0-3060 GCF_049667325.1 Parasphingorhabdus sp.
GCTGGAGTTTTTTGATTGGGAATTGGGGCGGTCATTGGGCCGCCCTTTTTTGTGGGCAGGCCTGTCCGGTCGACGCGTACGACCGCAAATGGGGCGTTTCCGAAAGAGCAGCTTTGCGTTCCCACCGTCCGCTTTTGGCCCATAGCGTACACATTAACTGGGCATTAAGTAACAGGCGCAACAACCCCCCATTTGACTTGTTTTCTCCCGGCCTACCCCTCTCGCGCAATCAAAATCCCGGTCACCAGCTCCAGGTCATCCGGCTTGTCCACATCAATCGCCGCTTCCGCAATCGGCAAGATAATCGGCTCTGCCCAGAGCCCCATGCGCCGACCCGCCTGCGCCATCGCTTCCTTGAAACCGATCGTCCGGCTGAGCGCCCGCAGCAATAGCCAGGGGCCGAAATGGGCGAAGATTTTCCAGCCTTTCTTGCGGTCTTTCTCGACCGCGGACCAGAATGCGACGGCCGGTTTGGCCGCTTCATTGTGCAAGGCAAAGAGATTGGCCCCGCTATAGGCCCCGCCGCGGAATTTCAGCCAGGTGCGGTGGGCGTCGGGATAAGCGGACAGCATCGTCCGGCGCTCGACCACGGCGACCGCGACATCCTGTCCGGTATGGCTCTGAAAGAAACAATCGAGGATTTCATCGGTCAGCAGCGCGTTGTCTGCGGTGGTCACCAGCACCGGCCATGGCGCGATATCGGTGCCGATAACATGGTGGATGCTGGTTGCGATGCCATCATTGGATTCAACGAAACTGATCCGGTCATTGTTGGCCAGATCACCGGCCACACCCGACTTCAGCGCTTCGGGCGACTGGGCCATGACAACGATCTTGCCGACATAAGGCGACGCGATCAAGGCGCGCGCCACCCGTTCGAGCATCGTCTGGCCATTGATGGGGATCAAAGCCTTGTATGTGACGCTGCAATAGGCGGCCATCGGGTCGCCCTCGGGCCGCTGGCCAGCCAATATGATCGCCGTCCACTGGGGCTGCTGATCCGCTTGCAATTCGGGGTCATGAACAGGGATCACGGAGCATCCTTATGTTTTCCATCGCTTCCTGAGAAGACCGGGAGCACAGAAATCCTGTTAGCCGCAGCGAAGCATTTTGCAAAGCAGGCCTTGGATCCAGCCACCTCCGGATAGCGACCCCGTGGACTTTCGCAAGAAACCTGTCCAAGGACAGGAGATGGCGGATGAGTTCCGCTGATAGCTTGAACGCAACCGAGGTCGGACATCCGATGGAAGATAAATGAAGTCCAATCCATCGATCGATCCCCAGCGCATCGGCTTTTTGTTCAATCATGACGAATTGCATCAGGTCGCCCATACCGCGCCGATTATCTCGGCGTTGCAGCGGCATTCGCCGACCACCCGGGTGGAAGTCATCACATCCAGCGACCGTCAGGCCGAAGCGGTTCGCCAGTTTCTCGATCCCACCTGTCCGACACCGGCCTTCTGGTCGATCCGGCCCCATCGCTGGAGCCGGCTGGCCGAGAAGATGCTCGGGCAGATGGTGCCGCTCAATCGCCTCAGCAGCCTGAGGCGCGCCACCGAATTATTCCGCCATTTCGATGCGCTGGTGGTGCCGGAGACCACGACGACTTTTCTCAAGAAAAACAGCGAGATGGCCAAGCCAAAGCTGATTTTCTTTCCCCATGGCGCCGGCGATCGCTCGATCGGATTCGCGCCGGAAATCCGGCTATTTGACTATGTACTGCTGCCCGGCGAGAAAACCCGCGACCGAATGCTGGATGCCGGGGTCATCCGCCCCGATAATCACCGGATTGTCGGCTATCCCAAGTTCGAAGCCTTTGCCGCCCGGCCGCCGGTCAAGCTGTTCGACAATGACAAACCGACCGTGCTTTACAACCCGCATTTCGATCCCTTGCTCTCGTCCTGGTTCCGCTTCGGCGAGCAGATTCTCGACTATTTCGCCAGCCAGAATGACTATAATCTGATTTTCGCGCCCCATGTCATGCTGTTCCAGCGAAAAATATTGGCCTCGGTCGAGCACCGTTTGCTCCGCTTTCGCCAACGCATCGACCCGCGCTATAACAAGCTCGACTATATCCATATCGACACCGGCAGCACGCGCAGCGTTGACATGACCTATACCGCCGCCTCCGATATCTATCTCGGCGACGTCAGCAGCCAGATTTACGAATTTATCCACAAGCCGCGCCCGGCGATTTTCCTCAATTCCCATGGCGCAGAATGGCAGGGCAATCCCAATTACGAACATTGGACATTTGGGCCGGTGCTCGATGATCTTTCCGGTCTCGGGGCGGCGCTGGACGCAGCCATGCCGCTATCGGACACTTATCGGCAAACCCAGGCGCGGGCCTTTGCTTATTCATTCTCTGTCGTTGAAAACCAATCGCCGGCGCAGCGCGCTGCCGTCGCAATCGTGGAGTTTCTTGATATTCCGCGCTAAAAGTCGACCGCGATGCCCTTGCGCTCCCAGTCGCCATAGCGGGTCGGGCCGTTTTTCGCGGCAATCTCCTCCGCTTTGTCCAGCGGATCGGGCTCCGGTACCGGCTTGTTCGGTGAAAGATGCGCGGGCGCCTTGACATGGGCTGGCCGCTCACCGGCTTTTCTATCGCTTTCGGTCATATTTTGCCTGTCCGATTGTTTGATTCACTCAGCCTCAAACCCTATATTGAGGCTAGGACGAACATAATCAAGCGAGTGCAGGTGATGAATTTCATGAAAACAACCATGTTGCTGGCGGCGCTGACCGCCTTGTTCATGGTGATGGGCTATTCGCTGGGCGGCAGCGGCGGCGCGATCATCGCCCTTGTCGTCGCGGCGGGGATGAACCTGTTCACCTACTGGAACGCCGACAAGATCGTGCTGAAAATGCACAAGGCGGTGGAGGTCGATGCCTCCAGCCACCCCGAATTTTACAATATGGTCAAGAATCTCGCGCAGCGCGCCGGGCTGCCGATGCCGAAAGTCTATATTGTCGACCAGGCCCAGCCCAACGCCTTTGCCACCGGCCGCGATCCCGAACATTCTGCGGTGGCCGCGACCACTGGTCTGCTCAAAATGCTCA
>NZ_JBATHY010000183.1:0-3459 GCF_049667325.1 Parasphingorhabdus sp.
ATTTCATTGACAGCGAAGATGACTGGATTGGCGGTTTCGCGGTCACAACCGGGCATGGCATCGACGAACATGTCCAGCGGTTCGAAATGGACAAGGATGACTATAACAGCATCTTGTTGAAAGCGCTCGCTGACCGTCTGGCCGAAGCCTTTGCCGAACGTATGCACGAACATGTCCGCAAGGACCTGTGGGGCTACGGATCGGAAGAGAATTTGAACAACAAGGACCTGATCCGGGAAAAATATCAGGGTATCCGCCCTGCCCCCGGCTACCCCGCCTGTCCCGACCATAGCCTGAAACCGATCCTGTTCGATATGCTCGACGCGACCGCCAACACCGGAATCGAACTGACCAGCGGCTTTGCGATGACCCCGACTGCGGCGGTTTCCGGTTTCTACTTCGCCCACCCGCAGGCCGATTATTTCGGAGTCGCGCGCATCAGCGAGGACCAGGTCGAGGAATATGCCACGAGGCGCGGCGTGTCCGTCGATCAGGCGCGGCAATGGTTGCGGCCCAATCTGAATGAATAAGCCCTCCGGATTAACCGGTTAACTTTCCTCGCTCAGCCTGAATTCATCTGGGACAGGCTAAGTATATATATTGTTTGCCATCGCGGCACGCGATATTGAAACTGACCTATTCCCTCGATTCAGGATGGCCGAAATGAAATTCACGACCCCATTGATCGCCGCGATCTTTTCGGCCGCTATTGCCGGAACGACCGCTCAGGCCCAGCGTGTCGCGCCGTTTACCGTCGTGGAAACCGGCCAGACCTATAACCGGCTGGCGGACGCGGTCGATGCGATCGGCGGCAATAATGCCACGATCATCATCGCTCCCGGCGCGTATGGCGATTGCGCGGTCCAGAAGGCGGGCCGGATTACCTACAAGGCGTCTGTCGCTGGTCAAACCGTGCTTGATGGCGGCGTTTGCGAGGGCAAGGCATCGCTTGTCTTGCGCGGCAAAGCAGCAACGATTGACGGGATCATATTCCAGAACCAGCAGGTAGCCGACGGGAACGGTGCCGGCATCCGGATCGAACGCGGTGATCTCTATGTCTACAATGCCATGTTCCGCAACGCCGAACAGGGCATATTGAGCGCCGATGACCCGAGCGCCGAAATTGTCATCGACCGGTCAACCTTCCAGCGTCTGGGACGTTGCGATCGCGGCCTGTCGTGCGCGCACAGCATCTATATCGGTGATTTCGGTTCATTGAAGGTGACAAACAGCCGTTTCGAGAAAGGCAATGGCGGACATTATGTCAAAAGCCGGGCGGGCCGGGCGACGATCAACAACAATAGTTTTGACGATACGCAGGGCCGCGCGACAAATTACATGATCGACCTGCCGGCCGGCGCGACCGGGGTGATCAGCGGCAATGTCTTTGTCCAGGGCCAGAACAAGGAAAACTGGAGCGCCTTCATCGCCATCGCGGCCGAGCGCAAGAACCATAGTTCGGCAGGTCTCAACATCCACTCGAACAGCGCGTCACTGGCCAAGGGCGTGAAACGCAACACCTGGTTTGTTGCCGACTGGAGCGGCGAGCAGCTGCGGATTGCCAACAACAGCCTCGGACAAGGCCTGACCCGCTATCAGCGACGGTAGTTCATTCGCAGCTATTCTCCGGACCACCGTCGATATCCAGGCATTTTCCGTCGGTTTCATAAGCCGGGATATCGACGCCAACAAGCGCGGCCAAGGTCGGAGCAATATCGACGGTCATCACCGACAGCGGCTGCTCAAAATGCTGGATTCCCGATCGCCAGAACAGGATCGGGACGCGGCGGTCATAGTCCCACGGGCTGCCGTGTGTTGCCACATATCCGCGCGCGGTCGAGGCAATCGGGGTAATCCCCTTTTTGAGCAGGACGATGAAATCACCTGACCGGTCCGGGTGGAAAGACGCCCGGACGCGCTGGGCCAGTGTCCATTCCTCGGGAGATTCACTAGGGACTTCGATCGCCGAAATGTCGTCATGGTCGAGCACCTTTTCTACCTGCGGATGGGCGGCGATTAGCGCTATGGCGCTATCCTTGACCTGTGCGCGCTGTTTTTCGGAAAGATCGAGACTGACATAATAGTCACCGAACGGGCTGTCGGCATGCAAGACCGGCTTGTCGCCCGCGATCTTCAACTGCTTGGCGACGGTTGCGCCAATCGTCTTTGCATTAAGATCGGGGTCGACCCGCTGCGCCGATGGAACACCCTGAAGGCGCATCCGCTCGGGCAGGTCGAGACCGCCATGATCGGCGGTCAGCATGACGACATAGTCAATATTCTGACCATCCAATATGTCGAAAAACTCTCCGAGTGACTGGTCGAGCGCGCTCATCTGGATACACATTTCGAGACCGGCCGTACCAAAGCTGTGGCCGATATAGTCGGTTGCGGCCAGTCCGATGGACAATATGTCCGTGGCTTCGCCCTGGCCCAGTCTGTGTTGGTTCAGCAACGCCGTTGCCGCCGCGATCACCGAACCGTCGAAGTCGGGCGAGCCGCGATAGACTCGCGCCGCACCGTCGGGGCGCTGGAACGCATAATCACCGACCGACTGGTCATCGCCATGCATGATCTTGGCGTTGCGCGCGGCGCAATGGGCAGGCACGGCATAAGCAGGGCGTGCCTTGTCGATTTTTTCACCAATGCTCTGGTTCAGCGCAGCCATCGACGACGACGTGCCACGACCCTCGAGGGTGACAAACCCGTTCCCCTTCCACCAGTAAATATCATCGACATCCTTACCGCCCATCATCAAGGCCGACCGGTCCTTGCCGGCCACCGCGACATTGCGGGATTTTGGCGATATTTTCTTAAGCCGTTCACCCAATGTAGGCACCAGCAAATGCCAGGCCGAGGCGACATAATCACCCTGCATGGCGGCTGTAATATCACCGAAACTGGTGCCATCGATGCGCTCGTCCTCGGCACAATAGACGGTCTTGTCATCGCGTTTGATCGACAGGTCAATCCAGTTGTTGGCGATGATCCCGGCGCGTCCGGAATGGACTCCGGTCATGATCGTGGAATGGCCCGGGCAGGTCTCGGTTGCGGCATGGGACTGATAGCCGGATGGAAACACCACGCCGCTCGCCAGACGTTTCAGACCGCCGGTAAAGCTGCTGCGATACTCGCTGAACAGATCGGCGGAAAGCTGATCGACAGAAATGGCCACGACCAGTTTCGGGGCGGGTTCTTCCGCGGCCATGTGATCTTCGGCATTTGCGGAGCCTGAAAATGTGATAAGCGTCGCCAGAGCTGTAACTATGATCGATTTTTGCACGAATGGTCCTCACTGTTAAAAGCGGCTATGGAATGCTGTCTACCGATAGACTAAATGCGATTAAACAGGAAATGGTGAGTTTTTATGACATTTGATTTTCGCATCTTCGGGGTGATGCTAGCGTTCGCGGCGCTGACCTTTGCCCCCTCGGCCGAGGCACAGAACCGGCTGGGCAA